>OZ255707.1:1296763-1620954 GCA_965277075.1 Candidatus Lustribacter sp. | reverse complement strand
GCGCGAGCGCTTTTGCGCGAACGGCGTCGAGCGCGGCCTGCGAACCGTCGCCGGCGACGAGATCGCTCTCACCGAGATTCGCGGTCATCGCAACGACGTCGTGGCCGGCCGCGACGAACTGCTTGAGCAACACCGAGGTATCCAGTCCACCGGAATACGCGAGAACGATTTGCATTGGAAAACCCTGGTTCAAAGTGCGCCGCGCATGTCTTCGAAGCGCTGCATGATGACGGGAAGCTTTTCAGGATCGTCGAGGACCACGAGAACGGTGTCATCGCCGCCGAGCGTACCGATCACTTCGGGCCAGTCGGCGGCATCGATTGCGGACGCAACCATCATTGCGCTGCCGGGCGGTGTGCGCAACACGATTTGGCTGACGCTGCCGCGAATGCTGCCGACGAGTTCGGCAACGATGCGATGCAGCCGTGAAGAAAACATCGGCCCGACGTTCGGCTCGACGTACTTGAACTGATTGCCGGCACCGCCTTTGAGCGGCACTTTCATCAAGCCGAGTTCCTTAATGTCGCGCGAAATCGTCGCTTGGGTGACCTCGTAGCCTTGCCGCTCGAGCAACGCCGCGAGTTCTTCTTGCGAACGGACCGGACGCGCCGCGATCAACGCGAGGATCGCGCGCTGGCGTTTGGTTTTCGGCTGGACGACACCGGCGTCGACGGACATCATTCGTCTCCCCAACCGCGCAAATCGGCGATCAGCGCGAGCAGCAGGGCTTTCTGGGCGTGCAGGCGGTTTTCTGCCTGGTCGAAGACGACGCTTGCGACGCCGTCGATGACGTCCGCCGTCACTTCTTCGCCGCGATGCGCCGGCAGACAATGCATGAAGAGCGCGTGAGGCGCGGCCGCCGCGAAGAGTGCGCCGTTGACCTGGTACGGACGGAGTGCGGCGGCGTTTCGTTCGCTGAAGGCTTCCTCGCCCATCGAGGTCCACACGTCGGTATACACGACGTCGACGTCGCGAACGGCGCGTACGGGACTCGTGAACGCGCGCGCCGTCACGCGATGGGCTTTACCGAGTTCGACCAGCCGCGCGAGAAACGCATCGGGCGGCCGGTGCGTGATCGGGGCGGCGAACGTCACCGACATGCCGCTCATCGCGGCGGCTTCGGTCAATGAATACGCGGTGTTGTTGCGTGCGTCGCCGACGTAGGCGATGCGTAGACCGGCAAGGGTGCCGAAGCGTTCGCGAATCGTCAACATGTCGGCCAGTGCCTGACACGGATGCGCCGCTTGCGAGAGCCCGTTGATTACCGGAACGGTCGCCGCGGCCGCGAAACGCTGCAACGGCTCGTGCTCGTGCGTGCGCACGAGAATCGCGTCGGCGTAGCGCGAAAGGACTCGCGCGACGTCCTCGGGTGTTTCACGCTTGCCCATGATGAAATCGTTGCCGGTGGCCGCGACGGCGTGACCGCCCAATTGCGTCATGCCGATTTCGAACGACACACGCGTGCGCAGGCTCGGTTTTTCGAAGAGCATCGCGAGCGACTTCCCTTGCAACAAGCGTTGCTGCTCGCGACCGGATGCCTTGAGCGATTGCGCGATCGTCAACAAGCTCGCGAGCTCGTCGGGCGCGAGGTCGAGCATCGTCAGCACGCTGCGACCACGCAGCCGCCCGGCCGGTGCCATCGTAAGCATTGTATAGATATACAGCGTGTTGCATAAAAATGCAAGTACGGCGACGTACAGATTTTGGGATGTTTGGAAAATGCTGGGTACGGCGTCAACGTGTGTTGGATGGTGGACGCGCGCGAGGGGGCCGACGCAGCGCGGTTGCGGCGGGAACTCGTCGCCTACTTGCGCCGATTCGGACGCACCGAGGGCGATTTCGGTGCCGCCGAATTGATCCTCGGCGAACTGCTCTCCAATGCCGGACGTTACACGCCGGGCCCGGTCTGCGTCGCGATCGATTGGAACGACGAGTTCGCACGGGCGATCGTGTGCGATGCCGGTCGTGGTTTCGCTTGGACGCCTGAACTTCCGCGAACGAACGCCGAGAGCGGACGTGGGCTCTACATCGTCTCAGCGCTCGCGTTCGACATCGAAGTCGAGTCGGACGGCGCCGGCTGTCGCGTTACCGCCACGCTTCCGGTCGCGCGCGCCGGCGATAAAGCCGAATATACGCGGTGCCCGCAAATGCGCGCGCCGGGAGCGCTCGGTGTTTGCGAAGTTCCGCGCGACCGCGTCAACGAATTGTTTTCGCGCCGGTCGCGTCAGGCCTAAGGCCGGCAGCCCGCAGTACTGCGCCCGTCAAACGCGAAGCGAAATCGCGATGCCGAATGAAGCGCCTCCCCTTACCGCAACCATCCCGTTGATCAGCGGCCGCGTTGCGGGACCGCTCGGAATCCGCCACCTTCCCCGCCTGTGGCTCAAATTTCGTCTCCACGCCGCGGGCCGCTTGCCGGAGGGCTACCGCCATGGCGACGGAGGCTCGGATGGAGAACTGATCGACGCGCTCGGTCTCGATCGGAACGCACTACTTGCGTTCGTCGCCGAAGCGCCGGACCATCAGGCGTTTGAAACCTATGTCCGTTCGAACGCAGCGGCGACGTCGTCGCCGGAGCTCGATGCGATCAACGCCGCCGCCGAGACGTCCGAGATGCAGGAGCCGCGCCGCAGTGAATGGACCGCGCGCTTCGGCTTGCCGTCGTACACGGTCGCGGCGCGACTCAACGAACTCGACGATTGGGATCTCGTTCACGCGCAGATCGTCGCTCCCGGCGCCGCGTCGACGCCGCTCGTTCCCGCGATCAGCACCAGCGTTTACGGACCGCTCGGCCTCATGCATCTTCCGCGCTTGTGGTTGAAGATGTTGCTGCATCTCTACGGCCGGCTGCCGGCCGATTACCGGTTCGGTAGCGGTGGCTTCGACGGACTCCTGCTCGAAAGGATCGGCGTCGATCACGATGCGCTCAACGCGTTTTTGAGCGTCGAACGGCCGGGCTATCTTGCGACCGAAGCATGGATGCGCGAACACGCGAGCGCCCTTGAGCCGGAAACGATCGCGGCATTCAATGCGCACGTGGACAACGTCATCGTGCCGGAGGAACGCGCCGCGCCGCGCCGCGCGAAACTCGGATTGGATGATTCCGTCAAGCGTGGAGTCGCGCTCAACGATACCGACGATTGGCAGCAGATTCACGAGCAGCTGATCGCACTCGAGTAACGTGAGGCGCCGGCTTCTCGCGTTCGCGCGGCTGGCGCGACCGGCGTTCCTGGCCGGCGGTTTTACCGGTTTCGCGCTCGGCGCGGCTGTCGCGCGTTTTGACGGCTACGCGATCGGCTTGCACGCGTATGTACTCGGTCAGGTGCTCGTAACGTCATTTCACGTGATGGTGCATTTCGCGAATGATTACTTCGATCAGGAGACCGATGCGATCACGACGCGCACCGCCTGGTCCGGCGGCAGCGGCGTAC
Organism: Candidatus Lustribacter sp.; assembly: GCA_965277075.1. Classification (GTDB taxonomy): domain Bacteria; phylum Vulcanimicrobiota; class Vulcanimicrobiia; order Vulcanimicrobiales; family Vulcanimicrobiaceae; genus Lustribacter. Next base: position 1,617,526 of record OZ255707.1, on the reverse strand, counting down.
TGCCGAACCGAGAATTGGCGCCGCATGTTGCGTTGAACGCCGCGCTGGTTTGTGCCGCCTGCGGCGTCTCCGCAACGATCGCCGAGGCGGCTTCGGGCAACGTTCGCCTTGCAGGCGTCGGCGTCGCGATCGGTGCGCTTTCGTGGGCGTACAGCGCGCCGCCGTTTCGGTTTCTCGCGCGTGGACTCGGCGAGGTCGACACGATCGCGGTCGTGGCCGTGTTGGTTCCCCTCGCCGGTTATGCGGCGTTCGCACCGGCATTCGGCGCGCACGCATTGATTGCCACGCTGCCCGGCGCGTGCGCCATGTTCGCAATGATGCTTACGGTCGAGATTCCCGACATCGCCGCCGATGCGGTAACCGGCAAGCGGAACCTCGTCGTATGCTGGGGTGTCGCGCGCGCGCTGCGTACCGCGCGCGCGCTCGCTGCACTCGCCGTCGTGATGCTCGTCGCGGTTGGCAGCATTGCCTTCGCGCCGTTGCCGGTCGTGCTGCTCGCGTCATTGCCGGTCGCGCTCGTCGCCGCAGCATACGTCGCCGTCGAACGGCTCCGCGCGATCCCGTTCGTAAGCGCCGAATTGCTCGCCGTGGGTCTTTACGGCGTGACCACGTGCGCGGCGCTTGTCATCGTCGTGCGCGCCGGCTGATCCGCTACCGCATCGATCCGCTACCGCATCCACAAGGAACGATTCTGCCTCGCAGAGCACGCGACAAGCATGATCATCGACTGCCACGGACACTATACGACCGCGCCGCCGGAGCTGCAAGCGTTTCGCCAGCAACAGCTCGACGGCGGCGCGAGCGGGACGCTCGCTCGGCCGGCGATCAGCGACGACGCGATCCGCGCCAGTTTAGAAGGCGCGCAACTGCGGTTGCAACGTGAGCGCGGGATCGATGTCACGATCTTCTCGCCGCGCGCGTCGGTCATGGCGCACCATGTGGGAAGCGAGGCGCAGAACGTCGCGTGGGCCGAGGTGTGCAACGATACGATCCATCGCGTTTGCAGGTTATATCCTGAGAATTTCGTGCCCGTGTGCCAGCTGCCGCAACATCCCGGCTCAGGCCTCGATGCCAGCGTTCGCGAGCTCGAGCGTTGTGTGAATGAGCTCGGCTTCATCGGTTGCAATCTCAATCCGGATCCGTCGGGCGGGATGTGGACCGGCGTCCCGCTCACCGACCCGTACTGGTACCCGATCTACGAGAAGATGGTGGAGCTCGACGTGCCGGCCATGATCCACGTCAGCTCCTCGTGCAATCCAAACTTTCACGCGACCGGCGCACACTACCTCAATGCCGACACGACCGCGTTCATGCAGCTTCTGCAAAGCGATCTCTTCACGACGTTCCCAACACTTCGATTCATCATTCCGCACGGCGGCGGCGCGGTTCCCTATCACTGGGGCCGTTTCCGCGGTCTCGCGCAAGATATGAAGCGCCCGACGCTCGAAGCGCTGATGAGCAACAACGTGTTTTTCGACACGTGCGTGTACCATCTGCCGGGCATCAAGCTGTTGCTCGACGTCGTGCCGAACGACAACATCCTCTTCGGCACCGAGATGGTCGGTGCGGTCCGCGGCGTCGATCCGCGCACCGAACACTTTTACGACGACACGAAGTGGTATTTGGACGCGCTCGATCTGACGCCGGATATGGCGGGGAAGCTCTTTTCGGGGAACGCGCAACGCGTGTTCCCTCGCATCGTGAAAACGCCGGCCTTACAAAGGCTTCCCGCCGGCTGAATGTCGACCGCACCCGCATCTTCCGCCGCGGCGTTCCTGCCCGCAGATCCGACGCTCCCCCACCTTCGCGCGGCGGCCGCGCAGTGCCGCGGCTGCGACCTCTATCGTGAAGCGACGCAAACCGTGTTTGGCGAGGGCGACCCGCACGCTGCCGTGGTGCTCGTCGGCGAACAACCCGGCGATCAGGAAGACCGCACCGGTCATCCGTTCGTCGGACCCGCGGGGAAACTCTTACGCGCGTCGTTGCACGAGGCCGGAATCGACGAAGGAGCCGTGTATATCACGAACGTCGTCAAGCACTTCAAATATGTCTGGCGCGGCAAGCGGCGCATTCACGCAAAGCCGCGCCGCATCGAGATTCGCGCGTGCGAACCCTGGCTGGCCGCGGAGATCGCGGAGATCCGTCCGAAGGTCGTCGTCGCACTTGGAGCGACCGCGGCAGGCGCGCTGCTCGGCCCGTCCTTCCGGCTCACACAGCACCGCGGCGAACGCGTGTCATCGCCCTATGCCGAGAACGTCATCGCAACGATCCATCCGTCCGCGATCCTGCGTTCGCTCGACGAAGAAGCGCGCGCTGCCGAAACGGCGCGCTTCGTTGCCGACCTGCGTGCCGTCGCAGCATTTTTGCCCGTGCCGTAACCTCTTCGAGACGGTCGGACCGACGTGCGATATCGCCGGGAACCTGCATGTCGGCAACCATGCATGCGGCGAAGCGTGGGTTGCGATGGACGCCTTCGTCGACGAACGGGCCGCGGCGCGAACGCTCTTCGAGCGCGATCGCATCGCTGCTGCGCGCGACGCGTACCTCGCGCTCGTCGCACGCGCCCCCGACGACGTGGGGGTTCTGACCGACGCCGGGACGTTCTTCTTCAAAAGTGGTGCGCTTGCAGCGGCCGCGACGATCTTCGAGCGCGCGCTGCAGTTCGCGCCCGCTGATCCGCGTGCGCACCTTCACGTCGCGAACGTTCATTTCGCGCGCGGCGCGTTCGAAGAAGCACGCGCGGCCTACGCATCGGCTCTTGCGCTCGATCCCGACTATGCCGAAGCACATCAGGGCCTCAGCTACGCGCTCGTGCGGCTGGACCGCGACGCCGAGGCTGTGCACCATCGAACGATCGGCTTCGCTTCGCGCAGCATAACGACCGCGCCGACGCGCGGCGATGCCGTGCCGATCGACGTGCTCGTGCTCGTCGCGGCGGCCGGCGGGACGATCTACACGGACGTGCTCCTCGACGACACGATGTTTCGCACGACCACGCTCGTCGCCGATGCCGACGATCCGGCTCCCCCGCCGCTGCCCGCGCACGACGTCGTTTTCAACGCACTCGCGGACGCCGATCGGGTCGGTGATGCACTCGCAACGATGGATCGCCGCTTCGGTGCGGCGCCGGCGCTCGTGAACGCGCCGCGCAACGTCCTGGCGACGACGCGCGAAGGAAATGCGCAACGCCTGGCGCTCGTGCCTGACGTCGTCGCGCCGCGCACCGTGCGCATCGCGCGAAGTGCGCTCGTTCGCTGGGGACCCGCGGCGCTGACGATGCGCGGGTTCGGCTTTCCGCTGTTGCTGCGTTCCCTCGGATATCAAACGGGTCGTCATTTCGTGCGGCTCGACGAACCGGATGCGCTGGCCGGCGCGCTCGACACGTTGCCCGGCGACGTTCTGCTTGGGATCGAGTTCGTCGACGTACGCGACGACGACGGCGCAATTCGCAAGTACCGGATGATGTGCATCGAGGGCGCGCTGTATCCGTTTCACGCTGCGGTCGCACGGGATTGGAAAGTTCATTACTTCACCGCGGACATGGATGACGCGGCGAATCGGGCCGAGGACGCGCGCTTTCTCGCCGATCCGCAGGCGGCGCTCGGGACGCGCGCGATCGCGGCGCTCGAACGCGTCACCGATCTGCTCGCGCTCGATTATGCCGGTATCGATTTCAGTCTCACGCGCGACGGGCGCGTCGTCGTGTTCGAAGCGAACGCGACGATGATCGTGTTGCCGCCGAGCCCCGACGTCATGTGGGGCTATCGGCGCGCGCCGGTCGAGCGCGTGATCCGGGCCGTCCAGACGATGCTGCGCAAACGCGCTAGGCGATAGCTTCCGAGCGTTCCCACATGGCGATGAGCGAGCCGCGCCGCGCGTAGTCGCGCGCGAGTTCCGGATCGTTCGCCTGCCGCCGGAGTTCGTCGAAGTTGCGCTTGCGCGCCTGCGGATTGTTTTCTTCGAGCGTCCGTTTGTTCGCGATCGTTTGCGCTTGCACGTATTCGATCGCCGTCTCGCGACGTTGACGGTCGTACTGGCCGAGTAAGGCATTCGCGTCCGCGCCGTCCCAGATCGCACGTAGTTTCCGGGCGAGATTGACGCCGTCGTGAATGCCGCTGTTCATCCCGACGCCGCCGATCGGGCTGTTGAGGTGCGCGGCGTCGCCGGCGAGCGCGAAACGTCCGCTGCGAAACGATCCTGCGACACGCTGATGCACGTTGTACATGTTGCGATGGCGGACGACGTACGGCGCTCCCTCGGGAAAGCGCTCACGAAAGCGTTCTTCGATCCAAGCGTCGCTCTGCACGTATTCGTCGCTCTCGTCGCTTTTCGCCGGGAAGATGCAACGCCACAAGCCCGCGAAATCTTCGCCGGGTACTTTGATCAGCGAAACCCAGCGCTCCGGATGCGGACAGTAGTTGCGAAAACGAAAGCCGAGTTTCGCGAAATCGAACGGCGTCGCGATGATGTTGAAGCGTTCGGGCCAGGTGAACCCGTCGAACGACGCACCGATCGCTTTGCGGACGATGCTGCGGCCGCCGTCGCAGCCGATGAGGTATTTCCCGGTAAACGTCTCGACGCGACCGTCGGCGAACGTGACGTCGGCCGCCACGCCGCCGGCGTCTTGCCGAATTGCCGTGACGGTGACCGGCCGGATGAGCTCGTAGTCCGCGTAGCGCGCGGCGATGTCCAACGCCGCGCCGATCGTGCGATGCTGCTCGAGTTGGATCACGTACGGATGCGCGCACTCATCGGCGAGCACCCCGTAGTCGAATTCAACGATCTCGCCGGTCGGGATATCGCGCCACTGGAAGACGGGCGACGGTAGCCCCTCGTCATGAATGCGCGGCAGCATGTCGAGGTCTTCGAGCAGATCGAGGGTCGACGGCTGGAGCGTCGACGCGCGGTGATCGGGCGCCGGTTCGGCCAGCGCGTCGAAGATCGTGACGGGGATGCCCTCACGGACGAGTTTGAGGCCGGTGATCGTGCCGACCGGACCGCCGCCGACGATGAGAACGCGGTCGTTAGTTCGCATGCCGAAAGATTGAAGAACGCGGCCGGTGGGGACCTTTGTGCGTACGGTAGTCCGTACCGATTGCACGGCATCTCGGAGGAGGATCTCGTGAACAAGCGTGCTTCTTTAGCGGCCCTGGCGGCCGCTCTCGGCTCGATCGTCGCCGGCGTACCGGCGCAGGCTCAGGCGCAAGCGCAAGCGGTGACGAGCGCACCGTCCGACAACGGCGGATTGCTCTGGGTGTGGGTTTGGATTTTAGTGATCGGCGTCATTGCCATCGTCGGCGGGGCATCTTCGGGGAATATGGGCGGCCGAAAGCGCTAGCACTTCGCCGGGACGTCTCACGGAGAAGTATGGCGCCCCGGCGATGAACTGATCCGGCATGCGTCGCCTCGTCGCACCGGAGAACCGTCCGGTTCTCATCGCTCTGATCGTCGCGTGCGCCTTTTTCATGGAAATGCTCGACGGGACGGTCATCGCGACGGCGCTGCCGGAGATGGCCCGCTCGTTCCACGAAAATCCCGTTAACCTTAGCATCGGCATGTCGGGATATCTAATCGCGCTCGCGGTCTTTATCCCCTCGAGCGGCTGGATGGCTGACCGGTTCGGCTCGAAGACGATTTTCGCAAGCGCGATCGTCGTGTTTACGGTCGCGTCGGTCCTGTGCGGCATCTCGGACGCGCTCGCACCGTTCGTCGCTGCGCGCGTCGTCCAGGGGATCGGCGGCGCCATGATGGTGCCGGTCGGACGGCTCGTCGTTATGCGCAGCAGTGACAAGCGCGACTTAATCCGGCTCACACAGTACATCACGACGCCGGGGCTTGTTGCGCCGGTACTCGGTCCGCCGATCGGCGGTTTCATCACGACGTACTCATCGTGGCGCTGGATATTTTTCCTCAATATTCCAATCGGTATCGCCGGGCTTGCGCTCGTGCTGGCGTACATGCACGACCATCGCGCGGCCGAACGCCGTTCGTTCGACGTAGTCGGCTTCGTCCTCAGCGGCGTCGGCTTGTCATCGCTTGTTTTCGGGCTCGATCAGCTCGCGCGGCCGAACGTGCCGGCGTGGCTGCTCGCGACGTTGCTCGGCGGCAGCCTTCTCGTATGCGCCCTCGCGTTCGTGCATTTGCGCCGCGCGAGGCACCCGATTCTCGACCTCTCGCTGTGGAAGATTCCGACGTTCGCGCACGGCTCGCTTTTCGCCGGAACGTCGTTCCGCATCGTGATCGGCGCGACGCCGCTGCTTTGGCCCCTGCTCTTCCAAGTCGGCTTCGGCATGAGCGCCTTCGCCTCGGGACTGCTCATCATCGGCTGCGCGGGCGGTGATCTGACGATGAAAGTGTATTCGGCGCGGATCATGCGCAGGTTCGGCTTTCGGCGCACCCTTGTCGTAAACGGGTTGCTCGCAGCATTCGCGATGTCGCTTTGCGCGACGTTCACCGCGACGACGCCCATCGCGCTGATCTTCGGCGTTTTGTTCGTCATCGGACTGTTCCGGTCGGTTCAGATCGGCGCGTTCAACGCGCTCACCTACGTCGATGTCCCACCCGAACGCATGAGCGCCGCGACGTCGCTCGGAAGCACGCTCCAGCAGCTCGCATGGGGTCTCGGGATCGCGTTCGCGACCTCGATTCTCGGCGTCGTGGCGGTGCTGCGCCATCCAGGGCTGCCGGGATACACCGCCAATGATTTCCGGCTTGCGTTCGTGCCGGTAGCCATTCTCGCCGCGCTCTCGGCGCTCGACTTTGCACGACTCGATCCGCACGCCGGCGCGGAGGCGAGCGGCCATCGTGATTCGCGCGTCAGTGCACCGGCGATTTGAACGCGGTAACCGGTGGAACGTCGCCCGTCCAAACCGCGATCTCGACGAGGCAGCTCTGCGCCGCGCAGCCCTGACCGAGCCGCGACGTTCCGACGTCGCGCGTTACCGCGTTCGGGTTCCCGTGCACGTCGAGCCGCTCGCCGCCGGGTACCGGATCGAACGTCGCACCGGTCGGCAGGCGCACGACGCCGGGCATGATGTCGTCCGTGAGGCGCACCCCGGCGAGACACGCGCCGCGATCGTTGAACACGCGTACGACGCCGCCGTCCGCAATGCCGCGCGCAGAAGCATCGGCCGGATGCATGAGCAACGTGTTGCGCTCGGCGGTTTTTCCGCGCCGGCTCTCCGACGAGGCGTCCATCTGCGCGTGCAGTTTGTCTGCGGGCTGGGTCGAGATCATGTGCAGGGGAAAACGTGCCGCGAGAGGTGCGCCGAGCCATTCGCGCGGTTCGCGCCAGGCCGGATGGCTTGCAACGTCGTCGTAACCGAACGCGCCGATCGCATCGGAGGAGAGTTCGATGCGTCCGGAGGGCGTGTGCAAGCGATGGACGAGCGGATCGGCGCGAAAATCCGCGAACGGTGTGCCGGCCGGCGGTGGTTCGGGAATGCGGGCGTACCCTTGCGTCCAAAATGAGTCGAACGACGGGAGCGAAACGCCCCGGCCGGCAAGACGGTCGGCGGCGTTTGCGTAGATGCGGTGCAGCCACGCGTTCTCGTCGAGGCCCTCGTCGAAATCGTGACGTACGCCGAGGCGATCGGCAAGGTCGCCGAAAATCGTGAAGTCGTCGCGGGCTGCGCCGACGGGCGCGATCGCACGGTGCATGGCGATAAGGAACGGGTCGTTCGACGACCCGCCGATATCGTTGCGTTCGAGCGGCGTCGTCGCCGGCAAGACGATATCGGCGTGCCGCGCCGTCGCGGTCCACCACGGCTCGTGTACGATCACCGTCTCCGGACGCTGGAATGCGTCGCGCAAACGAAAAAGATCCTGATGATGGTGGAACGGATTGCCGCCGGCCCAATACACGAGTCGAATGTCGGGATATGTCAACGTCGTGCCGTCGAACTCGAGTATGCCGCCGGGATCGAGCAAACAGTCGGCGACGCGCGCAACCGGAATGCGCACGTCGGTTGAGCGGTGTCGCGCCGGCATGCCGAATGCCGGCGTACGGTACGGCGGTCCGCCGCGCGCGTTGATCGAACCATACCCGAAACCGACGCCGCCGCCGGGTAACCCGATCTGGCCGAGCATCGCCGCGAGCGCGATCAGCGCCCAATACGGCTGCTCGCCGTTTTCCGCGCGCTGGAGCGACCAGCTCGCGGTCAGGAGGGTGCGCTTGCCGATGATCGACGCCGCGAGCGTTGTAATGCGGTCGGCGTCGATACCGGTGATCGCGGCAGCCCAGGCCGGCGTTTTGGCCACGCCGTCCGATGCGCCGGTGATGTAGTCGATGAAGCGATCCGCGCCGACCGTGCAGCGCTCGAGAAACGCGTCGTCCGTCGCGCCGCGCGCGTGCACCACGTAGGCGAGTGCCAGGATCAACGCGGTGTCGGTGTTCGGCCGGATCGGAAGCCACGTCGCACCGAACGCGTCGACGCCGTCGTCACGCAGCGGTGAGATACTGGTGAACGCGACACCGCTCGCGCGTGCCGCCGCGGCAACGTCATCGAAAGGGTGGAGGCCGCTGCCGCCCGATTCGACTTTCCAATTCTTCGACGAGAGGCCGCCGAACGCGATGAAGCGCTCGCCGTGCGCGGCAATGTCGCGCCAACTCGGGACCGCACCGGACACACTCTCGATCGACCCGAGAACGCGCGGCAACACGATCATTGCGGCGCCGAAGCTGTAGTTCGTCACTTGCAGCGTCGCGCCGCCGGCCGCGTAGAGGAAACGCTGCAAGAGCGAGCGCGCGTGGTGAAGACGCCCGGCACTGGCCCACCCGTACGAGCCGCCGAAGATCGACGCGTTGCCGAACGCCGTTCGCACCCGCGCGACTTCGTTCGCGACGAAATCCAACGCCGCATCCCAGCCGATGGGGACGAAGTCGTCGCTCCCGCGCACGCCGCGCGGCGCACCGCGCCGGGCGTTCAGCCAGCCGGCACGCGCATACGGCTGCGCGATTCGATGTTTGGCGTAGACCATCTCTGGCCACGCATCGTTGAGCGCGTTCGGATGCGGATCGTGTTCGAACGGTGACGTCGCGACGAGCCGGCCGTCGTCGACGTGTGCGGTAAACGCTCCCCAGTGCGCGAGGGAGGGCGACGAGCGGCGTGACGTTGGCGGCTCCCTCAGCCGATGCGCGTTTTGATGACCGCTTGACGGCGTTTGCGTCGCGACGCGACGGCTGCGAGTAGAATCACCACGACGACGACGGCGATCGCGATCCACACCCAAACCGGCAAACCGGCGAAGGGCGCCTGCGCGAGGGTCGTGATGCGATCCATGGGCTGTTCGTTCCCGTTCTCGAACTGGTGTAACGAGTGAACCTCGGCGGACACGCGGGTAGGAATGCTGGTAGGAGCGTGAACGATGGTGGAACCCCGAATCGCCGGCGAGACCGTCGCCCAGACCTATCGAAAATCGAGCGAGGCCAAGGAAGTCGTGCAGCGGCTGCGCGCCGCCGGCTTCGCGGACGTGCGTATCAGCGAGCGTGTCGGCGAAACGAGTGACGAACACGTTGCACCCGAAGCCGGTTTAACGGAGTTCGACTTCGCGCAAGCGCTTCAGCGTTCCGGATTTTCGGCCGCTGATGCGCGCGCGCTCGGTGACGAAGTTGCCGGCGGCGCGACACTCGTGACGATCGCCGCCGGCGCCCGCGCGAACGATGCGGCAGCAGTCGTACGCGGCGAGTCGGTCGCGGGCCCGGCGCTTCACCCGGCGGCTGTAGCACCGGTACGGCCGGCCGAGTCCGCGGCCGTACCGGCGACGAGCGACGAGCGCGTCGTTCAATTGCGAGCGGAAGCGCTCGACGTTGCAACCGAAGCGCAGACGACCGAAGCGCGCGTGCGACGTGAAACCGTGACCGAGCAGCGCACGATCACCGTCCCGGTTCGTCACGAAGAATTGATCGTCGAGCGGGACGGCGCGGATCCCGTGCGTGTCCCACTCGGCGATGAAACCTCGAACTAAGGCATCGTCCGGCTGACGCCCTGACCTGCGGACGTGTCGGTTGTGGACCGATCGCCCGTACTTGCCGTGGCGTCGTCGACGACCAGCTTCTCTTCGCGCGTCGTCTCCGAGATGTGCTGGGTTTCGCCGACTTGGCGCTTGCCGATGACGTACTCGTCGGTAACGACGGGACGCTTCGTGACAACGACGCGTTCGCGCATTAGCGGAATACTGATCGTGGCGGTCTCGCCGATCGCGGTCGTGTCTGCGCGTGCGGAATCCGTTGCACTCGTCGCGCGGCGTTCGACGAACAGTTCCTCGTGCATCACGGGAACGTCCATTTCGTTTTGCTTCGCGACGACGTCCGTGCCGACGCTCGCGACGCCGGCGGATTCCCGCTGCTTCGCAACGTCCAGGCGCTCCGTGCGCAGGCGAATGCGCCGCTCTTCGTCGATCTCGGCACCGCGCGCATACTTCGTCGGTTCGCCGTAGCCCAGCACGTCCGAACCGCGAAGGTCGTCTTTCGTCGAAGGCGTCGTGCGATCGGCGACTTCGTCGAACCCTTCACCGGCCAACAAGTGTCCGCCGCAATCTTCGACGATATGCGCGGCCATCTCCGGATGGTTTGAACCGTCGAGTGTCAGAATCGCGCTGCCGGGTGCGATCGAGCGTTCGATCGACGCTGCCGCGCCCGCGTCGACCCCGTGCCTGACGAGTTCGTCGTGCAAGCCGCGCTGACCGGACCGGCCGTTGAAAAAACGTCCGATCCGGTCGCCGAATGAATCGTTCGCCGTCTCGACGACGACGTTGTCGTTCGTCCCGGTCTCGCCGTCGACCGGCGGCGATGTGCGATCGAGATCGTCCGCTGCGTCGGCCGGGTGCGTGATGCCGAGCCAGATCCGGTGGAAGCCCTCCGCTTGGAGCCGGTGAGCCGCATCATGTGCGGCGTCACGATCGGGAAACGCTGCAACGAGTGCGCGTCCCTCGTACGCATCATCGCGTGCAGTAGTCGAGTCGAACATGTTTACTCCTCGGGTGCGGGTAGGAGGCAAACGTCGACGGTATCGCCGTGCCGCACGTTTTGTTCCCGGCTTCGATGCGGACTGCACCGCGTTGCACGACGTACCGCCGACCGAGGGGCTGACATAAAGTCAGGACAAGGTGCCCAGGATAATGCGCGCGGTTCGGTTTTTCTCGCTGCTCTCGCTCTTCATATTCACGCTGACGGTCGCGTCGAACGGAGCGCCGCCGGCCGCGGTTCCCGGAACGATGCCGACGGTCGCTGATATCGTCGATCGCGCCGCGCGCGACGGTATGGCCGCGCAGCGTTTGCCCGGCCTCGTCGTGCTCGTCGCGGAACACGGCCACGCCGTGGCGCTGCGGGGATACGGTCGCGCCGACGTCAGCGCGCACGTTGCGGCGACCGAGACGACGCGCTTTCAAATCGGTTCGGTGACGAAGCAGTTTACTGCGGCGTGCATCATGCAGTTAGTCGATCGACGCGCGCTCTCACTCGACGATCGCCTCGGCACGTACGTTCCGTCGTATACGAACGCCGAAGCCGTGACGATCCGCGAACTCTTGGGGCAGACCTCCGGCATTCCGGAGTACCTCGGAACGTTGCCGTCGCCCGTGCTTGCCGCGCACCCGGTCGCGTTCCCTGCGCTGCTCGCGCACGTGTCGGAGAAGCCGCTCGCATTTGCGCCCGGAACGCAGTGGCAGTATAGCAATACCAACTACGCGCTGCTGGGCCGCATCATCGAGCTCGTCACGCACGAAACCTACGAGCACTACGTGCGCGAGCATATCTTCCTACCTGCGCACATGACGCACTCGGGATTCATCGGCGACGGTATGCCGGACGCCGCGACGGCGCGCGGCTACGTGAAGGACGGCGCGACGATTGCGCCGGCTCCGCCGCTCGACGAGACGTGGGCGTTCGCCGCGGGCGGTATTGTGTCGACCGCCGGCGACGTGTTGGCCTGGGACAATGCGCTCCTCGCCGGAACGATCGTCGGTCCGGACGACGTGCGCCTGATGCAAATGAGCGGGACCTTGCCCAACGGAACCCCGACGAGATACGGTTTCGGTTGGATCATCGACGGCACGTCGACGCATCCCCGCGTGTGGCATAACGGTGGGACGTTCGGTTTCAGCGCGACGAATGCGACCTACCCGAGTGACGACCAGACGATCGTGGCACTCACCAACCTCGGATTCGCAGAACCGGCGCGTATCGTGACGGCGATCTTCAATGCACTGCATCCCGATGCCGTGCCGCTCGCCCCGACGCCGGCTCCCGGTGAGGACGCGGCGATCACCGCGCGCGTTCGCGAATGGTTCCACCGCTTCCAAACCGGCGACGTCGATCGCACGCAGCTCGCGCCGCAAATGCAGAGCTTGCTGACGCCCGACGTCATCGCGCAGACGAAAACCATGTTTACCGCGCTCGGTGAGCCGCAGCACCTGACGTTTATCGGTACGACCGCCGCGCCCGGCGATTTGACCGTCTACCGGTATGCTGCAGCGTTCGGCTCGGCCCAGACGCTGATGACGATCACGTTGACCGCCGACGGGAAAATCGCCGGCTTCCGCGTTCAGCCCAGTACGGGATAGCCGTTTCTCTGCGCCGCGCGCTCGTATTCCATCACGACGTCGTAGTCGGATTCATCGCAGAAAGCGATGCCGCCGAGGAAGAGCGCTGCGCGCGTATGCGCATGCGCCGGATCGGTGAAAAACGCCGACAAGCCATCGCGCAGCGCGGCGGCGACGCGCGCAGACGTTCGACGCGACGTGACGAACGGCGGGGTCGGCGAGTCGTGCGTTTCACCGATGATGCGCAGACGGTGGACGCTCGCCGGATGGTAACGCGCCAAGAGCGCAAAGGTCACGCAGTCGATTGCGGCGGCGTCGACGCGATTCGCACGTACCAGTTCGGCGCTCGCCATGTGACCACCCGAGACGATCGTGCGTTCGAAGAACTTCCCATTCGCTGCCGCGCGTGAAAAGAGCAGCCGCGGCGCGTTCATGCCGGAGTTCGAGTTCATCTCGTTGATCGCGAAGCTCTTGCCGCGCAGGTCGTCGAGCCGCTCGATATACGACGTGTCGCGAACGACGATGAAGCTGCGGTGCTGCGGTCCGCTGCAGCCGGGCGCGGTGTACGCGGGTGCGCCGAGGACGGTGAACTCGCCGCGTGCGGTCGTGAAGAGCGTGTAACTGCAGGTCTGCGTGAACAAACAGTCGCCGTCCGGATCCGTGCCGTAGGGTCGCCGGCGATCGAGCATCGCCGGAACGTCCGCCACGCCCGCAGCGATGAATGCGCTTCGCAATCCCGTCCAGAGCGCGTTGACGGCGCCGGGGGACGCGGCCGAATCGTACCAGGGATAACCGGCGAAACTTTCGTGTGAATTTGCTCGAATGAAAGCCTCCGGCGGTTACGCTTCGACGGCCAGCCGCTCGAGCCGTAGCGCGTGGCGCAAACGTGCGCCACATCCGTCAACGACGAGCACGAGGGCGATCGCGACGAGCACGTACGTGCTGAGCTGGCGATAGAACAGCAGTTGTTGTGCGTTGAAAATCGCTTGGCCCAAACCGCCCGCGCCGACCATGCCGAGCGCGGTCGAAGCGCGGATGTTCCATTCGAAGCGGTAGAGTGTGTGGGCGACCATCGCACCGAACGCCGACGGTACGAGCGCAATCAGCGCCGCCGCCGTTCCGCTCGCGCCGTTGGCGACGAGCGCTTCGGCCGGCGCGCGATCCGCGACGTCAAAACTCTCCGCAAGCAGTTTTCCGAGGACGCCCGCGGTGTGCAAGGTCAAGGCAAACGCGCCGGCGAGGGGCCCGATTCCGATCAGCACGACACCGACGAGTCCCATCGCGAGCGGTGGGACCGCGCGCGCGGCGGTTAACGCGATCCGGCTCGCGATTTCGGCGGGCAGCGATAGCGGGCGCCAACCGGTGCCGCGCATCCATCCCCGCGCCACGGGCCATGCGATGAGAAGTGCGAGCGGAAGGGCAAGCACGACGCCGAGCAATGTACCGGCAAGGGCGACGAGGACGCATTCGAGCGCGCCGCCGAGCGCCGTGCGCACGATGTCGCCGTCGATCTGCGGGAGCGAACCGGCCAGATAATTGGCGAGATGCTCCGGTGCCGTCGCGAGCATGCGCCACGGCGGATCCGGTGCGAGCGCAAGCGCGACGACGCCGGCGAGCGCGATGGCGCCGAGCGTAATACCGACGGCGCGCGGTGTTGCCGTCGAGCGAAAATATCCGCCGAGTGCTTCGATCGCGGCGATAAGAAGGGCGAGAATGACGACGCTGACCGTGAAGCCGCGATAGTCGGCCAAGTTGAGCTGTTGAATGAGAACCGCGCCGATACCGCCGGCACCGACGACACCGACGATGACCGCCGCGCGCATGATGCTCTCGAAGGCGTACACCCCGAAACCGACGATGCCGGGCCAGGCGGCCGGCACCAGGCCGACGAGCAGCGCCGCGCCCGAACGCGCGCCGGTCGCGACGAGCGCTTCGGCCGGTTCACGGCGCACCGAACCGACGACGTCCGAGAACATCTTCGCGATGACCGCCGCATAGTGGACGCCGAGCGCGACGATTGCGGGCCCGGGTCCGAGACCCAGTGCGACGACGAAGACGATCGCAAGCACCAGGTCGGGGACCGCGCGAACGATCGTCGTGCCCGCGGAGACGGCGCGCCCGAGCCGGCCGCCGCGCGCGATCACGAAGGCGAGCGGCGTGCCGGCGACGAGCGCGACGATCAGCGACGCGCACGCGATGCCGAGCGTTTGCAGCACCGCGTCGCGAAAATACGTGACTGCCGTTTCGGTCATGCGAAGGCCGGTGTGCGCCCGTCGACGAGCCGGCCGTCGCGCAGCGCGACGACGCGGTCGAACCCCTCCGTGAGTTCGCGCTGATGTAACGTGCAGATCAGCGTCGCGTTGCGCTCCCGCGCGTCCCGTAAGAGCAGGTCGACGACGTCGCGGCCGAGTTCGGGATCGAGCGACGCCGCAGGTTCGTCGGCGAGGACCAGCGATGCGCGCCCGGCGATCGCGCGCGCCACGGCGACACGTTGGCGTTGGCCGCCGGAGAGTTCGAAGACGCGGTCGTCGATACGCTCCGCGAGCCCGACGTGCGCAAGCGCGCGCCGCACCGCCTCACGTTCGTCGTCGCGCGGCGCCACGACCGCGCGCACCGCACCGAAGGTCGAGCGCCGGCCGAACGTTCCTGCGATGACATTGGCGCGAACGCTCAGTTGATCGACGAGGCCGTGCGATTGAAAGATCACGGCGATCTTCGAGCGTAAGGTGCGTAAGGCACCGCCGCTCAGCCGTCCCGGTTCCTCACCGTCGACCAGCACGCGCCCTCCCGTCGGTGCGAACGCACCGTAGGCGAGCCGGAAGAGCGTCGTCTTGCCGGCGCCGCTCGGTCCGACGAGCGCCACTCGTTCGCCGCGCGCGACCGAAAACGTCACGCCGTCGAGCACGGTCCGCGTTCCGAAACGCTGGACCACGCCCTCGAATTCAAGCATGTCTACAAGAGCTGCAGTTTCTGCGCGACCGTTCGCAGATTCTCGTATTCGGCATTGGTCGCCGGCACGTACGTCGTGCCGCGCAGCAACGTCATCACGGGGCCGTCCTTGAGGTTGAGAAACGCACTTCGGATCGACGCCTGCGTCGCCGTGTCGAGGGTCTTGCCGGCCGCCCAGCAGTAGTCGACGAACGGAGCGCTCGTGCGAAACACGCGCGCTTTCGTTGCATCGATCGTTTTGTCGCCGACCATTTTGTGATAGACCGTCTCGTCCAGCGCGCCGGCGACGACTTGTCCTGCGTTGACGGCGATCGCGGTGTTCGTGTGATTGCCGCTGAAGCGCGCGGTGATGTCTTTGTTCGGGTCGACGCCGGCTTCGGAGAGCTCCTTAGCCGGAATCAAATGCCCCGAGGTTGAGATCACGTCGCCGAACGCGAACGTCTTGCCGCGCACGTCCGCGAACGTTTTGACGTCGGGTGAACCAGTGATGAAGAGGGCATGGAACGCGCGATCTTCGACGCGTTGCACGATCGGTTGCGCGCCGTAGCGCGCCTGCGCTTTCAAGAACGCGAGGCCGCCGAAATGCGCGAGGTCGGAACTGCCGTTGCCGATCGCTTCGACCGTCGCGGCGTAGTTCGTCGGGACGATCAGCTTGACGTTGCGGCCCGTCGCTTTCGAGAGCCAGTCGATGAACGGCTGTTTCGCGCTGATCGAGTCCGCCGTCGTCGCGACTTCGGGGATGAACGCGACGTGCAGATCGTCGGCCGCCCGGCCGATGCGCGGCAGGAAGGCGATGCTGGAAAAAGCAGCAGCGCCGGCAACGAACGCACGACGGGTGAGGCTCACGAAGCGATCCTTTCGGTATGGAACCGAAGACTGAAATCGCCGAACGATTCGCCGGGCCGGCGATCCTCGGCATACGCGTTGAAGAGCGGGGCGAGGACGCCGGCGATCTCGGCGCTCCGCACCTTTTCGCGGTAGACGGTATTCAAGCGCGTCGATGCCGGCGTGCCGCCGACGTAGATATGATAACTATCGGCGCTCAGCCCGATGATCCCGATCTCGCCCATCGTGGGACGCGCGCAACTGTTCGGACAGCCGGTCATGCGAATCGTCGGTGCGCCGTCGTGCAGGCCGGCCGCATTCCATGCCGCGCGGATGTCGTCGAGCAACGCGGGTAAGACGCGCTCGGCCTCCGCGAGCGCGAGCCCACATGTCGGCAACGCCGGACATGCCATCGCGTTGCGCTCGAACGCGTCGGCGGAATCGACCACGCCGTTGCGCGCCAAGATCGCGTCGATCGCGGCGCGCTGCGCGTCGTCGACGTCCGCGATCAGCAGATTCTGATTCGGCGTCGCGATGAGATTGCGCCCGGTTTCAGCGACGATCTCGCGTAACGCCGTCTTGATTTTGACCGTGCCGTTATCTCGTACACGGCCGCTGAGAATGTCGAGCGCGTAGAACCAGCGCCCCTGGCCCTGCTCCGTCCAGCCGCGCGGTTGCGGAATGTGCCAGGCGGGCAACGGCCGCCACGGTTCGAGCGCGAAGCCGGCAACGCGTTCGACCTCGGCGCGAAACCAGGCGATGCCGCGGTCGGCGATCAGATACTTCAGGCGCGCGTGCTTGCGGTTCGTGCGGTCGCCGTTGTCGCGCTGCACGATGACGATCGCGCGCACGGTGTCGAGCATGCGCTGCCGCGGAACGTACGCGAACTCGTCGGCCAAGCGCGGAAACGTCGCGTGCTTGCCATGCGTCATGCCGAGGCCGCCGCCGACCGTGATGTCGTAGCCCTCGACCGTGCCGTCCGGCATGACCAACGGAACGACGCCGACGTCGTTGGTGTAGATGTCGACGGTATTGTCCCCCGGCGCGGTGGCCGCGATCTTGAATTTGCGCGGCAGGAACGTCGCGCCGTAGATCGGTTCGTCGGCGCCCGGCTCTTGGCTCGTGTGCACGAGTTCGTCGTCCTGCCACACTTCGTAATATGCCGTCGCACGCGGCGTGAGCAGATCGGCGATCGCCCCGGCGGCCTCGCGGGCGGCGACGTACGGCGCGCTCGCATACGGAAACGCCGGCGCCATGACGTTCCGGTTGATATCGCCGCACGCGCCGAGCGTCGAACCGAGCTGATCGTTGATCTGCGCGATGACGTCCTTGAGATTGTCTTTGCGGATGCCGTGCAGCTGCAGCGCTCCGCGGGTCGTGACCCGAATCGTGCCGTTCCCGAAGTCGTCGGTCAGCCGGTCGACCGCGAGATAGAACGGCGCAGGCAAAAATCCGCCCGGGCTCTTGGTGCGGATCATGAAGCTGAAGTCTTTGCCGGCGCCGGTATCCCGGGCACCTTTCCGGGCGTCGCGGTCGTCCTGCTGATAGATACCGTGGAACTTCAGCAATTGGACGGAGCCTTCGCCGAAATGATCGGTCGTGGCCGCCAGCTCTTCAGGAAGCTCGCCCCGCAGGCCGTGGCTATCGCGCTTGAGCGCCTCGACGTCGAGCTTGCTCACGGGGCTATCCAGGTCAACAACGAAAAACTCCCATTCGACCGCCGGCCATACCACGGCCAGTCCACTTGCGCTCAAACGACGAGCGAAGCCGAACGGTTTCAGTTTTTCAGCCGACTGCCTCAGCTTCGCTCATGACGAGCCGGTCCTGTTTGGGGTCAAACCGGTACCGCGGAAGCTCATCGAGATTGGCGCCGGTCACCCGAATGACCCATGTCGGTTCGGCGTGGGCAGTCGAGTGGATGGCGCCGGAGTGATAGGCGCGAGTATCGCCCGGGCCGAGCGTGTAGCGCTCGGCGACCGCGAGCGCGGTGCCCTCGGGGTTACCGTCGTCGACGCGGCGGTACTCGGTCATAGCGGTCGCGCCGCGCGCCGTACCGTAGACCGCCCACGACTCCCCATGCGTGTGCGGGGCGCCGTCGCGACTCGGCGGGTGGACGTGAGCGAGCACGTATGCGCCCGTTTCTTCGTCGTGCGCGAGTTGACGTTTTCCGGGCGGCATCGATTCGGTAAAGGTCGCCGCGACGAATTCCGGATTCGCGAGCAGCCGGTGCAGGGACGCGGCGACGTCCGGCAGACCGTCGAGACCGCGCGCCGTCACGGCGGCGCGCAAATCGGCGCAAAAGGCATCGAGCGTGTACGGCATGCGTGAGCGTTCGCGTTCGGCACCCGACCTCCGGCCCGATTCATAACACCGCCGTTTGCGCTTGATAACACGACTGCGGCAGGCGGCCCCGCACGCGCATCGCTAGTCCCGAACATGCCGAACTCTGCGTTTTCCCGCCGTGCGTTCGTCGCATCGACCGTTGCGTTCGCCGCGACGTCGGTCGCGCGCGCACAGACGCTCGTGCCGATCCGGTGCTCCTCGGCGCCGGATGACGACGTGAGTTCGGTGCTCTATGCGATCGATTCGGGGATGTTCCGCAAAGCCGGTCTCGACGTGTCGATCGAGCGCGGAAATAGCGGTGCCGCGGTCGGGGCCGCGGTCGCCGGCGGCTCGATCGATATCGGAAAGTCGAGCGTCGTCTCGTTGATCTCGGCGCACCAGCGCGGCCTCCCGTTCGTTCTCGTCGCGGGTGCGGCGGTCTACACGGCCGATCACCCGATCGTTGCAATGCTCGCCGCGAAAGACGGCCCGATCAACGGTCCTAAAGATTTACCCGGCAAGACGGTTGCGGTGCCGGCGCTCAACGATCTCTACGCGATTGCGAACGCGGCGTTCGTCGATGCGGCCGGCGGCGCATGGCATGACATCAAGTACGTCGAGTTGCCGAGCGCCGCGGCGCCCGACGCGATCATCGCGCATCGCATCGACGCCGTGACGGTGACGACACCGGTTCTCGTGGCCGCAATGGACACGGGTAAAATGAAGACCGTCGGATATCCGTTCAGCGCGGTCGGCAAACGCTTCATTCAGGCCGCGTGGTTTACGACGAAGGACTATGTTACGAAAAATGCCGATGTCGTCGCGCGCTTCCGGCGCGTGGTCACTGAGTCGGGCCTGCTCATCAACGCGAAACCGGCGCTCTCCGTCGCGTCGCTCGCCGCGTTCAGCAAACTCGACACGACCTTGATCGCACGCATGCCGCGCGCAACGGCGATCGGTCCCGTCGATCCGAAACTGTTGCAGCCGCCGATCGACGCGGCGTTCAAGTACGGCGCCATCAGCGCGTCGTTCGACGCGCGCGAGCTGCTCGCACCGGGGGCGAACGGATGATGCGGCGCCGGTTCGTGCGGGCGTTGGTCATGTTGCTCGCGTTGGCGGTTGCGCCGGCGACGCGCCTGTCGGCCGCGCCGGCCGGCATCGATCCGCAACTGCTCGCGCTGGCGCGCAAAGAGGGCACGGTGACGCTCTATGGTTCGATGACCGCCCCGCAGATGCAATCCCTTGCGCAGCGCTTCCAAGCGCAGGTCGGAATTCACGTCGAAACATTGCGCTTGGAGAGCAACGTGCTGCCGAGCCGGATGGCGATCGAGTCGCGCGCCGGAAGCTATCACGCGGACGTCGTCGACGAGCCCGGTTTTCAGATCGATTTGCTCAAGCGGCAGAATCTGCTGACGAAGTTTCCGGCACCGGAAAACGCACAGATGACGGCGGGCACGTTTGACCACGATGGTTTCTATTCCAGCTTGTTCATCAACACCGACACGCTCGCGTACAACCCGCAACTGTTGCAGAAAGCGGGCCTCAAAGCGCCGCAGACATGGTACGACTTCACGAAGCCGGAATGGCGCGGCAAGTTCGCGCTCTTCAGCGGTTCGTACGAGTGGTACGCGGCAATGGTGAAAGCGTTCGGCAAGGACAAGGCGGACGGATACATGCGCGCCTTCGCCGCCAACGGCGTGCACATGGTGAACAGTCATCAGCTCGCCGAGACGATGCTCGAATCGGGCGAATACACCGGGGCGATCAACACCTACGGGTACTCGATGGCGCAGGATCAAGCGAGGGGGCTGGCCGTCGTCGAGGTCAATCCCAATCCGACCGTGATCGAACTGCACGGTATCGGCATCGCCGCGAACGCCCCGCATCCGAACGCCGCCCGCGTCTTCGAGGAATGGACGCTCAGCCACGACACGCAGTCGTGGATCGCTGCGACGCTCGGGCGCGTATCGGCGCGTCGCGACGTGAAGAACAATCCGACGATTTGGGGGCCGCACATCCACTTCGTCATCAGCGATCCGGCTGAAAGTGCCCACTACACCGACTACGCGCGCGACTTCAACGCGATTTTCGGGGTCGCCGGATGACGGCCACGATCGACCCGGTCACGTATCAGGTGCTGGCGAGCCGGCTTTCCGGCATCGTGCAAGAGATGCAAGATGCCATCTTTCGCACCGGCTACTCGACGATCGTGCGCGAATCACAAGACGCGAGCTGCATGCTGCTCGACGCCAGCGGCGATGTTGTCGGCGAACACGTCGTGCTGCCCTTGCACGTCGCAGCGTTACCGGAAGTGGTGCGAGCGGTGCGTGCGACGTTCGGCGACATCGCGCCGGGCGACGCGTTCATCACCAATCATCCGTATCTCGCGGGCGTGACGCACGCGGTCGATATGGCCGTCGTGACGCCCGTGTTCTGGGACGGCACGCTGGTCGCGTTCTGCGGCAGCATCGCCCACAAGAGCGATCTTGGCGGAATGGTGCCCGGCACGGGATCCGGCACCGCGCGCGAGCTCTTTCAAGAAGGCATCCATTTTCCGCCGGTCCGCTACGTCCGTGACGGAACGATCGTGCGCGACATCGAGTCGATCTTGCGCGCGAACAGTCGTACGCCGGACCTCGTCGCCGGCGACGTTCGCGGGCAGATCGGCGTTGCGCGGCTCGGCGAACGGCGTCTGGCCGACACGATCGAACGATACGGCGTCGAGACGCTGCTCGGCGTGTTCCGGCAAAAGGCGAATGCGACCGAGGTTCGCGTTCGTGCTGCGCTTGCTGCGTGGCCCGATGGCGTGGCGGAGGGCGAGAGTTTCGTCGACAACGACGGCGTTGCGCTCGACGTTCCGGTGCACTATCACGTGCGCGTGGAAAAGCGCGGTGACCGGATCGCGTTCGACTTCAGCGGATCGAGCGATCAGACGCTCGGGCCGATCAACGTCCGGCCCGCGCTCGTGCGCGGCTGCTGCTACTACGCGACGATCGCGATGATCGATCCGTCGATCGAGAACAACGGCGGTCTCGCGCGCGTGATCGAAACACGGTTTCGCCCGGGTTCGGTGCTGGATCCCCGCTTTCCAGCGCCGACCAATAACTACATGGCGACCGCAATGGCCGTCACCGAGGCGCTCGTCGAAGCGCTGACACGCTTGAACGCGGCGCGCAAGGTTGCGGGCAGCGGCGGCGTCGGCGGCGGTCTCACGATCTCCGGGCGGCGTCCCGCGAACGGCGCGTTCGTGCTCTACGAATCGATCGGTTCGGCCTATGGTGCGCGCAGCGGCAAGGACGGGGTCTCCGGTGCGAGCGTCTATCTGTCGAACTCCCGCATCACGCCGATCGAGATTCTGGAGTCCGAGTTTCCGGCGCGTCTGCGGCGTTTCGAACTGCGGGCCGATTCAGGCGGCGCGGGCGAATGGCGCGGCGGTCTCGGTCCGGTTCGCGAATACGAGATCCTCGTGGAGCATGCGGCGCTGACGCTGCGCGGCGGCAAGCACACCGTTCCTGCAGCGGGGATCGATTGCGGGGAAAGCGGCGGGCTCGGTGCGTGCGTTGTGCACGGAACGAGCGGCGATCGTTCGTTGCCGAGCCGTTTCAGCGCCGAAGCGCTCGCCGGCGGTGATGTGCTGCAGATCGACAAGGCGGGCGGCGGCGGACTCGGTGCACCGGCCGCGCGGGCGTTCGATCGAATCGCGCGCGACGTGCTCGACGGCTACGTGTCGCGCGCTGCCGCCATCGATACCTATGGCGCTGATCCCCGTCGCCTCGATGCGGCGCTCGCCGCCTGGGAACGCGGTATCGAACCGGCTGGTGTGTAACGTCTACACGTTACGAACGATCGTGCGGTAGACGCGTTCCGCGGTGATCGGCAGCTCGGTCACGCGTGCGCGCGATGCCCGCGCAATCGCGTTGGCGATCGCGGGCGCGATTGCAGCGTTGCTCAACTCGCCCGCCATCTTCGCACCGAACGGGCCGCCGGCTTCGACCGGTTCCAACAACACGGTACGCAGCGGCGGGATGTCCGCGATCGACGGCAGCTTGTAGTCGGCGAGGTTGAGCGTCGCGGGGCGTCCGTCTTCGATCGGCATCTCTTCGAGCACCGCATTGCCCCAGCCGTAGATGAACCCGCCGTCGATCTGGCCTTGGTGCGCGATCGGATTGATCACGGTTCCGACGTCGACAACGAACACGGCGTCCGCGACGCGAAACGCGCCTGTTTCGACGTCGACGTCGACGTCGACGACGAACGCCGAGAAGCTGTAGTCGGCCGGATGAGCCGGGTCGGTATGCGAGCCGTCGAATGCGCCAACGACGTCGAGCGGCCCGTCGGCGCACGCGCGTTCGGCTGCCTCGTCGAACGAGATCGTGCGGCCCCGCGCATCATCGACGAAGTGATCGTCGCTTAACCGCATGCCGAGCCGTTCGTCGAGCAGCGCACGCATCGCGACGGCGGCGTTGTGCGCGGCGCCGCCGACGATGTGCGTGACGCGGCTTGCGCCGGCGCCGGGATCATTGAGCGCCTCGGCAGTGTTTTCGTGCCGGATCTGGACGCGTTGCGGGTCGACCGACATCGCGGCACCGATCACGCGCGCGATCATCGTCGCGCTTCCGGAACCTTGATCGGGCACGCCCGTGACGACGCGCAGCGAACCGTCGGCATGCAGTGTCAGCGTGAGTTTCGTCTTGCCGCCGCCGGTATGACGGCACGTGAACCCGATGCCGCGCCCGCGTCCGGGCCGCACGATCTCTTCGTCCCAGCGGCTTTCGCGCCGCAGCGTCTGCAGGACGTCGCGTCCGCGCGGCGCGTGCACGCTCTCGCCGGTGAGCGCCGTGTCACCGTCGCGCATCACGTTGCGTATGCGCAGATCGAACGGATCGATGCCGAGTTCCGCCGCTATGAGATCGATGTGCGATTCCCAGGCGAAGACCGTCTGAACGTCGGCCGGCGCGCGCATGTGGCTCGCCGGAACGGTGTTCGTGTAGATGCTGCGCACGTTGAGCCGCGCGTGCGGCACCTGATACCCGATGGTCGCGAAACCGAGCTGTCCCGGCGTCAAGGACGGCCCCGGTTTTCCGGCGGCGTACGCACCGCCGTCATAGTCGACGTGGGCTTCGTGCACGAGGAACTTTCCCTGTGCGTCGACGCCCGTGCGCAGCACGATCTCCGAGGCGTGCCGGACGCTCATCGCGCGCATGTCGTCGAGGTAACTCGACACGTACTTCACGGGCCGGCCCGTCGCGCGGGCAAGGAAGAAACACGGGAACTCGTCGATGACGATGCCCTTGCCGCCGAAATCACCGCCGATCGACGCGCGTTCGATCACGATGCGTTCCGCCGGCACGCCGGTGACGATCGAGAGTTGATCGCGCAACCGAAACGGCGCCTTACACGTCGACTGAACGTGCACCACATCCGTGGCGTCGATCCATACCAGCGTCGCGTGCGGTTCGATATATCCGCAATGCTGGCGCGGTGTCGCAAAGCGATGTTCGAACACACGGTGCGCGCCGGCAAAGTGCGGCGCGAGGTCGGCGTCGCCTTTGCACAGCGTCGTCCCGCCTTGGATGTTGCCGTGCGCGCGCGGCGGTCGCGTTGCGCTTTGGAACAGATAGGAATCGGCGTCGGGATGCAGGATCGGCGCATCGTCGGCGAGTGCGTCGCCGGTCGTGAACACGCCCGGCAATTCGTCGTAGGTCACGTCGATCAGGCGCGCCGCTTCTTCGGCCGCTTCTTTCGTTTCCGCCGCGACGGCCGCCACGCGATCGCCGACGAAACGCACGCGATCGTAGGCGAGTACCGGCCGGTCGAAGAGGCGCCGGCCGAAGCGCAGCGGACCGATGTCGCCACCGGTGACGATCGCCCGTACGCCGGGGACGCGCAGCGCTTCGTTCGTGTCGATTGCGACGATGCGCGCGTGGGGATGGGGGCTGTTCGCAAAGGCCGCCCACAACATTCCGGGCAGGCGATAATCGCTCGTGTACATCGCTTGACCGCTGACTTTTGCGTCGCCGTCGACGCGCACGTCGAGCTCGGCGAAGCGTTCGCGCCACGTGCGTTCGACGGGGAGTTGCGTTGTTTCGGTCACGACTCGGCCGCCGTTTGCGACTCCCGGCGCAATTCCCTACGACGTCACGAACGTGCGAAACGCAAGCTCCGCCGCGGAGAGATGGCGTCCGGGGACCCAGGCGATGCCGACCTCACGCGCGGCTCCGGGATCGTCGATCGTCAACGTCACGAGGTCGTCGCTCGCGCCGGAATGGGGGACGATCGCGATTCCGGCGCCGGCGGCGACGAGGCCGCGCACCGAGCCGGACTCGTCGCTCTCCGACGCGATCAGCGGCGTCACGCCCGCAGCGTCGAGCAGCGCTTCGATCTGCTCGCGGACAGGATAGCCGTCCTTGAACGTGACGAGCCGTTCGCCGGCGAGTGCCGCGAGCGCGACGTGGCCGCCCGCTGCCAGCGGATGCTCCGGCGGAACGATCACGACCAGTTCTTGCGTCGCGATCGCGGACCACTCGACGCGCGAGTCCGTCGTACGTACCGTGATGCCGAGCGCGATCGACCCGCCGATCAGCCGTTCGACGAGCCGGTCGCGCCGATCGTCGGTGAATACGAAGCGCGTTCCCGGATGCTCCGCTTGAAAGCGGCGCGTGAGATCGGGCACGAAGCGCGCCGCGAGCGAGCGCAAAAATCCGAGCGCGATCGTCCCGCGCTCGCCGCTCATCTCCGTGAGGTGCGTGCGCCCGCCCGCGAGCTCGTCGAGCGCGCGCTCGACCGAGGTGAGAAACGCCGCACCGTAGGGCGAGAGCCCGACCGAGCGGCCGACGCGGTGGAAGAGCGGCACGCCGAGTTCCGCTTCGAGCCGGGCCATCGCGCGGCTGAGTGTCGGCTGCGTGATGCCGAGCGCCTCGGCGGCGCGTGTGACGTGCTGCAAGCGGCCCAACACCCGAAAGTATTCCAGCTGCGGTAATTCCAACGTATGCTCCCGACGACATAGGATACGTCGGTCGGCGCTATCGATCCCGGCCGTCGCACGAGCTACACTGGAGCGATATGAGTCGTCGTCTTCGCGTCGCCGTCGATACGGGTGGAACGTTTACGGATTTCGTCGTCCTCGACGAGGCGAGCGGCGCGCTCGACGTCTTCAAAGTTCCGTCGACGCGCGGCGCCGAGGCCGACGGTATCGTCGGCGGTCTGCGCGACTACCTCGCGCGCAGCGGCGCCGCCGGTTCCGACGTCGTGTACTTCTCGCACGGAACGACCGTCGGGACCAACGCAATTCTCGAAGAAAACGGTGCGCGCACCGGGCTGCTCGTCACGCAGGGCTTTCGCGGCATCTACGAAGTCGGCGAACAGAGCCGTCCCTACGGCGCAACGACGTACGATCTGTTCTTCGAACGTCCGCGTGCGCTCGTCCCGGCGCGCTTGACGCAAGAGATCCCGGAACGCGTTCTCCACGACGGCAGCGTACTCGAGGAACTCGACGAGACGGCCGCACGCGAGGCGATCCGCACGCTCGTGCGACGCGGCGTCACCTCGATCGCGGTCGCGTTCTTGTTCTCGTTCCGGCATCCGGAGCACGAGCAGCGCGTCGGCGCGATGATCGCCGAAGAAGCGCCGGAGGTGAACGTGTCGCTCTCGAGCGACGTCGCACCGCAGATTCGCGAGTATTACCGGCTTTCGACCACGGTCGTCAACGCGTATCTCAACCCGAAACTCGAGCACTATATCCAAGCGCTCGACGAACGGCTGACGGGCGAAGGCTGCGAGCAACGGCAACGCTACATCATGCGTTCGAACGGCGGCGTCGCGACGTTCGCATCGGCCGCGCAACGCAGCGTGCAAACGATTCTCAGCGGTCCCGCCGCCGGCGTCGTCGCGGCGAGCCGTCTCATCTCCGAGAGCGCGTCCTTTCCGAACGTCGTCACGTTCGACATGGGCGGCACAAGCACGGACGTCGCGCTGATCGAAGGCGGACGGCCGATGCGCCGCATGGGCGGAAAAGTTCACGGCCGCGACGTGTTGGTGCCGATGCTCGACATTCACACGGTCGCCGCCGGCGGCGGCACGATCGCATGGATCGACAGCGCGGGCGTCTTACAAGTCGGGCCGGAAAGCGCGGGCGCGAATCCGGGCCCGGTGGCCTACGGCAAAGGCGGCACGAAACCGACGATCACCGATGCGAATCTCGTTCTCGGCGCGCTCGCCGAACAGAGTCCGCTCGCCGGCGGAACGCTGAAGCTCGATCGCGGCGCCGCGGAACGCGCAATTCGCGAGACGATCGCCGGACCGCTCGGCATCTCGGTGATCGCGGCGGCGCGCGGAATCGTTGAGATCGTCAGCGTGAAGATGCAAGAAGCGATCAAGGTCGTCTCGTCCAACCGCGGCTACGATCTGCGCGATTTTCATCTGCTCGCGTTCGGCGGCGCCGGGCCGATCCACGCGGCCCAGATGGCTGCGGAACTCGGAATGCGCGGCGTGATGGTACCGGCGTTTCCCGGTGTGACGAGCGCGCTCGGACTGTTGCTCTCCGACGTACGCCACGACTACGTCGCCTCCGAACTCTCGCGGATCGACGAGACAGATCCGGCGCACGTGCGCGACGTGTTCGAGCGCTTGCGCAAGCAAGGTGAAACGGCGTTGTTGGGCCAGGGCTTCGCGCCCGCGCAATTGCGCTTCGAGTTCGCGCTCGATCTGCGCTACGTCGGTCAAGGCTACGATCTGACAGTGTCGCTCGACGACCTGCCGCGCGACGCGGCGGCGTTGCACGAAACGCGCCGGCGGTTCGATGCCGAGCACGCGCAACTCACCGGCCATTCGGCACCCGACGAACACGTCGAAATCGTCAACTACCGCGTTAGTGCCGTCGCGAAGGTTCCGCACGCGTCGATCGCCTCGCCGTTTCCGTCGACCGGTACGCTCGCCGACGCGTATCTCGGCGTGCGCGATACCTGGATCGACAGCGACGAAGCGGCTGCGACCGCGCTCTACGACCGCACGCTGTTACCGCCCGATGCCGTGATCGACGGGCCGGCGATCCTCTTGCAGAACGACGCGACGACGGTGGTCGGCCGCGGGCAGCGCGCACGGGTCGTCGAACTCGGACAACTCGAAATCGTGAGCGCCGAATCGGCGCCTGCGCCGTCGGGCGAACGCACCCTAGTCGAGTCCCGGTGATGGACGCTGTCACTTTTCAGGTGATCCAGAGCCGGCTCTCCGGCATCGTAAGCGAGATGCAAGACAGCATCTTCCGGACCGGCTACTCGACGATCGTCCGCGAGTCGCAGGACGCGAGCTGCATGCTGCTCGACGCTACCGGCAACGTCGTCGGCGAACACGTCGTGCTGCCGCTGCACGTGAGCGCGTTGCCCGAGGTCGTGCGCGCGGTGCGCGCGGCATTCGATGACATCGTGCCCGGCGATGCGTTCATCACGAATCATCCGTACCTCGCGGGGGTGACGCATTCGATGGACATGGCGGTCGTGACGCCGGTTTTTCACGACGGCGCCCTCATCGCGTTCACCGGCAGCATCGCGCACAAGAGCGATCTCGGCGGCGTCGTGCCGGGGACGTCCTACGGAAGCGCGCGCGAACTCTTTCAAGAAGGTATTCAGTATCCGCCCATCCGCTTCGTCGCAGCCGGCGTGTTGCAGTCCGATATCGAGGCGATCGTGCGCGCCAATAGCCGCACGCCGGATCTCGTCGTCGGTGATATTCGCGGACAGATCGGCGTCGCGCGGCTCGGCGAACGCCGCCTGGCCGACGTGATCGCGCGTTACGGCATCGACGCGTTGCTCGAGACGTTCGGCGCGATGCAAGACGTTGCGGAGAAACGCATTCGGGAAGTGCTCGCGACGTGGCCCGACGGCGTGCACGAAGCGGAGTCGTTCGTCGATACGGACGGCATCACGCACGATGCGCGGGTGCACTATCACGTGCGCATCGCGAAGCACGGCGACCGCATCGCCTTCGACTTCACCGGGTCGAACGATCAGACCCAAGGTCCCGTCAATATCGGCCCCGCGCTCGCGCGCGGCTGCTGCTACTACGCGCTCATCGCGATGATCGATCCGTCGCTGCCGAATAACGCGGGCGTCGCGCGCGTCGTTGAAACGACGTTCCGCAAAGGCTCCGTGCTCGACCCGTACTTTCCGGCGCCGGTCTGCACGTACATGGCGACGTGCACCGCGATCGTCGAAGCGATGCTCGTCGCGCTCAGCGATTTTGTACCGCAGCGGCGCATGGCCGGGAACGGCGGCGTCGGCGGTATCTCGATCACCGGACGGCGTCCGGCCGGCGGTAATTTCGTGCAGTACGAACCGATCGGGTCGGCTTATGGCGGCCGCGCGAGCGCCGATGGCGTCTCCGGCATCGCGGTACTGCTGTCGAACACGCGTGCCGCGTCGATCGAGATACTCGAGAGCGAGTATCCGACGCGAGTGCGGCGCTTCGAGCTCATTCGCGATTCCGGCGGCCCCGGGCGTTTTCGCGGCGGGCTCTCGCCGCGGCGCGTGTGGGAGGTGCTCGTTGACGACGCGCAACTAACGTGTCGAGGTGGAAAGCACACGATTCCGGCCGACGGCGCCGCCGGTGGCCAGCCCGGCGCACTCGGTTCGCTCACGCTCAACGCGGGAACGCCCGGGCAAAAGGCCTTGCCGAGCCGTTTCAGCGGCGTGCGTTTGATGTGCGGCGACGTGCTCACGCTCGAAAAAGCGGGCGGCGGCGGCCTCGGGGACCCGCGGACGCGACCGTTCGTCGATGTGCTTGCCGACGTAATCGACGGATATGTCAGCCGCGATGCAGCGGTCGAGTATTACGGCACGGATCGCGCGCGCATCGACGACGCGCTCGAGCAGTTCGACGGCGCGTTGATAGCGGCGCGATGACGGTGCCCGCGATGCTCGATCGGCGCGCCTTCGCCGGTGCGCTGGCAGCTCTGGCGCTGACACCCGCCGCCGCGCGCGCACAGAACCCCGCGTCGAACGCGATCGTGCTCAACGTCGGCTGTGCGCTCGACGACCAAACGACGCCGCTGCTCTACGCGCAATCGGCCGGTCTGTTCGCAAAGGCCGCGCTCGACGTTCGCATCCAGCGTCTGACGAGCGGCGCGGCCATCGCCGCCGCCATCGCCGGCGGAACGCTGCAACTCGGCAAGTCGAGTATCCTCAACTTGATCGTCGCGCACGCGCGCAACATTCCGATGACCCTGGTAGCGCCGGCATCGATCTATCGCGGCGAACGGCCCGACGGCGGTTTAATCGTCGCGTCCGCTTCGAAGATGAAGAACGCGAAAGATCTCGCCGACAAAGTGATCGGCGTGGCGTCCCTGAATGACCTCAATGCGATCGCGACCCAAGCCTGGGTCGATCAGAACGGCGGCGACGCGGCAAGCGTGAAGTTCGTCGAGATGAGTCCGGCCGCCGTCGCTGCCGCGATGGATCAGTCACGCATCGAAGGCGCGACCTTGTGGAATCCGCTGCTCACGCAAGCGATCGCGACCGGACATGCGCGCTTCGCCGCGCCGGTGTTCGATTCGATCGCCAAACGGTATCAGGTCGCGGCCTGGTTCGGCGCCACGGATTGGGTGGCGAAGAATCGTTCGACGGTCGAGCGTTTCAACACCGCGATGCATCAAGCGAACGTGTATGTCGCTGCGCACGAAAACGAGACCACCGGATTGATCAGTTCGTTTCTCGGCGTCGACCCTTCCGATCTCGGGAAGATGGCGCGCTCGACGCCGGCACCGTACCTCGTTGCTGCCGAAATCGACCCGGTGATCGCGGTCGCGGTCACCTACAAGAAAATCGGAAAGAGCTTCCCGGCGAACGAGATGATCAGCGACGCAGCGCTCAAGCCGGCTTCGTGACAGGGCACTAATTCAAGTGGATGTTCGGACGGCCGCCTGCACCGTACCGAACGACAAGAGCGTCTTCGGTGAAGGGTGCGATGCGGTCGAGCGGGATGCGCGGTGCCGCGACCGGTTCGTCGGCTGTCGTGTCGATGCCGAACCGCTTGCGAATCTCGCTGACGATCAACGCGCTCGTCGCGACGATTGCGGCCAGCGCGAACATCACCCACAGCGGATTCGGCCAGGCGGGTGTCGCGCTCCCGAGCAACGCGAGAACGGCACGCGTTGCAATGACGACGATCAAGATTTCGAGCAGCACCAGTTTCATCGGTGTCCGTGAGTCGGGAAGTGAGCGAAGCGCTCGAGGGTGGCCGGCATCTCATTCGCGTCGAGACGCCGAGTTCATGTTCACCATACCCGAAAACATCAGGCTTCGACCGTCGCGAACGCGAGGGCGGCATTGATGCCGCCGAAGCCGGCCGAACCGGAAACCGCTAGCTGCGGACGCAGCCGACGCGGCGCGCGGACGAGGTCGAGCGGACATGCCGGATCGGGTTCGTCGCAGTTGACGATGCGCGGCACGATTCCGTCGCGCATCGAAAGCAACGTCAGCGCCGCCTCCCAGGCACCGGTCGCGCCGAGCGCGTGACCGTGCTGTCCTTTCGTCGCGGTGACGGGCAAGCGCGATGCGTGGGCGCCGAACGCGAGAACGACGGCGTCAGCTTCGCCGCAATCGCCGAGCCGCGTGCCCGAGCCGTGCGCGTTGTAGAGCTCGACCTCATCCGGTACGCGTCCCGCCTCGGCGAGTGCCGCGCGAATTGCGACGGCGTTATATGTCCCGTTCGGTTCCGGCGCCGACATATGGTACGCGTCGTTCGTGATGCCGTAGCCGACGATTTCGCCGTAGACGTGCGCGCCGCGCGTGCGTGCATCCTCGAGTCGCTCGATCACGAGCATCGCTGCGCCCTCGGCCATGACGAAGCCGTCGCGCGCGACGTCGAACGGCCGGCTGGCACCGGCCGGATCGTCGTTGCGGGTCGACATCGCGCGAATGACGGTGAACGCGCCGAAAATCAACGGCGCGAGCGGCGCTTCGCATCCGCCGGCGAGCGCCGCGCGCACGTCGCCGCGTGAGACGGCGCGAAACGCATCTCCGATCGCGACGGCTCCCGACGCGCACGAGTTGCCGTTCGCGACGTTGGGCCCGCGCAGGCCGAACTCCATCGCGACGTTGCACGTTGCGGCGCCTCCGAATACGGAGATCGCGAGCAGCGGCCGTACCGCACCGAGGCCGTCATTGCGAAACACGTCGTGCTGTTCGTCGGCATAGGCTAAGCCGCCGAGGGCGGACCCGATGTACGTGCCGACGTCGGCTCCGCCGCCGCTGATGGAAAGCGCCGCGTCGTCGAGCGCGAGGTGCGTGGCGACCAGCGCAAATTGCGAGAAGCGGTCCGTCCAGCGCAGACGTTTCGCGCTGACGTACGACGATGCATCGAAGTCGTCGACCTGCGCGGCAACGTGCGAGGGAAAGCCGTCCGCCGGAAAACGCGTCAGCGGCCGCACGGCGATCGTTTCGGCGAGCACGTTGGTCCAAAACGCGTCGACGCCGATGCCGAGCGGCGTTACGACGCCGATCCCGGTGACGGCGACCCGATGCGTCAACGTGGAACCGCTTCGGCGATCGCCTTGATGCGGGCGAGGGTGCGCACCGCGACGCCGTGGATGAAATATCCGCTCACGACGTTTCGGCCGAGCCAATCGGCGGCGACGGGAAAGCGAAAGTCGAGGCGGTGTTCGATCGTGACGCGCGTGACGTGCCCGTCGAGCGGCGTGAAGTGCCATGCGACGTCCATCCCGCGCGTCCAGCCGCGCACGTGACGAAACGCGATGCGCGGCGTCGCCGCGTCGTTCGTCTGTTCCGCGATCCAGTGGATCGGAAAGACATCACGCCACGCGCCCATCGCGACGGTGCGCGTTGCACCGCGTTCGGCGAGCACGCGAACGTAGCGATAGTGCGGAAGAACGAGCGGCCAGCGTTCGGTGGCCGCCGCAAGCGCATAGATTGTCGACGGCGTGGCGGCGATGTCGACGGTGTTTTCGGTAACGATCAGAAGACGAGCTTTCGCAAGACAGCGGGAGCGAGTGCGCCGTGGGGTGCGCAAATGCCCGCAAGCGCGTCGACGAGCGTCGCGGCGAGCTGCGGCGAACGCGCGAGTCGCGCGGCGGCGCGACGCGCGAGCGGCGGAACGTCGACCAGCGTGCTCACGAGCGCGCTGACGCGCTGCCGGGCAGTGAAATCGCCGCGTCGCATTTGCGCGTACCCCGCGAACGCGCGCGTCTCGCGCGTGCGATCGGAAGCGCTCGCGACGATTGCGGCCGCCGCGCTCTCGGCCGACGTCAGCGCGAGAAACACACCCTGACCGGTGAACGGATTGAGGAAGCCGGCGGCGTCGCCGACGAGCATGCACCCCCCGGCGATCGGCTCGCGGACGTCGTGCGCGAGCGGACCGATCGCCGCGCGCGTGCCCTCCCGTGCCGCCGACTCGAACGAGCGCCGCCCGCGCGCCAACTCGGCGGCTTTGCCGGCGATGCCGCGATCGACGAAGCGCGACCATTGCGCGAGTTGATTCCGCGAGACGACGACCATCACGTTCGCGCGGTCAGCACCCAGCGGGTTGAGCGCGAAGTATGCGCCGCCGCCGACGTACATTTCGATGAAGCCGTCGAACGCGCCGAAGCCGGTGTAGTGTCCGCCGATCGCGAACCGCGGATGCTTCCAGGACCGCTGAACGAGTCCGGCGTCGCGCGCGACGATCGATCCGCAGCCGTCCGCGCCCACCGTCCAACGTGCGCGGATCGCGAAACTGCCGCCCTCGTCGTTGCGCACGGTCAAACCACCCACGCGCGCGCCGTCGCGCAGTAAACCGCTAACGCGCCCGCGCACGACCGTCACGCCCGCCAGCGACGCTGCGCGCAACAGCGTCGCGTCGAGCGTTGCACGCTCGCACGAGAGCGCCGGGTGGTCGAAGGGCAGCTCGACGGTCGTCGCCTTCGCCGGCATCAAACGGACGCCGCGCAGCGGATAGGCGTCGGCGCGTATCTGCGGCAAGACGCCGAGCCGGTCGAGCGCGTGGACGGCGCCCGCGTTGAGGTACTCGCCGCATACCTTCCGCCGGGGAAACGCGGCGCGCTCGACGAGTGTCACGGCGAGGCCGGCTCGCGCGAGCGCGAGCG
Source organism: Candidatus Lustribacter sp. (assembly GCA_965277075.1). Classification (GTDB taxonomy): domain Bacteria; phylum Vulcanimicrobiota; class Vulcanimicrobiia; order Vulcanimicrobiales; family Vulcanimicrobiaceae; genus Lustribacter. Next base: position 1,583,799 of record OZ255707.1, on the reverse strand, counting down.
CGCAAGCCGAACCTGCCGGACCGCCGCCGGCGACGACGACGTCAGCCGTCAAACAACGTCATCCGGAAGAACGGCTCGCGACGAACCTGCGGTGCGCGCCAGCCCGCGTCGCGCGCGAGTTGAAGCGCTTCGGACGGCGTATACGCGCGGCGTACCGAGAGCGGAGCGTCGTGACGGGTCAGGCGATTGCGCGACATGACGTTGGCCCATATCCACGTCCCGGCGAACGCCGCCGCCGACCGCGCCAGGTCGCCGACCAGCGGTGTGCGGCGTGCGACCCGGCGCAGTTCGCGTAGCACGTCGCGCGCCGCGGGCGGTTCGAAGTGGTGCAGCGCGAGGGTGCACGTCACGACGTCGAAAGCGGCATCCTCGAAAGGCAGCCGTTCTCCAAATCCAAGCACGAACGTAAGACGCTCGTCGGCCGCAGTCCGTCGCCGCGCGATCGCAAGGATCTGCTCGCTGCGATCGAGGCAGGTTGCGCGAACGTCGATGCCGCGCCGGCGTCCGTCGCGAACGATCGCGTGCGGGACGTCGGCGCAGCCGGTTCCGACGTCGAGCACCGAGCGCGCCCCGCAACGGCGAACCTCGCGAACGATCGGGGCGATCCCGCCCAGCCAGCGATTCGCAAACGCGATGTCGCGCAGGTTGCCGTCGAGCTCGTCGATCGCTTCAACGGGCCGGTCCATTAACTCCGCGGCGCCGGCAGCACGTTTCATTGCGCGCATCGTACCGCGAGCGCGGCGGAGGACCTGCGTCGCGCGGCGTAGCCCGCTCGCGATGCTGATCGTGCTCAAATACGGGGGCAACGCGATGGTTGCGGGCACCGACGATCCGGTGCTCGATGAGATCGCCGCCCTCGCTGCGGACGGTGCGCGGATCGTCGTCGTTCACGGCGGCGGTCCGCAAATCGATGCAGCGCTGCGCGAAAAGGGCATCACCGAAAAACGGATCGACGGCTTGCGGGTCACCTCGGCCGCCGCGCGCGACGTCGTCGAAGCCGTCCTGTGCGGCAGCGTGAACAAAGATCTCGTGCGCGGTTTGCTGCGCCGCGGGGTCCGGGCATTCGGGTTCTCCGGCGAGGACGCCGCGCTGCTCACCGTACGACGGATGACGGGCCCGGGGGGCGACCTCGGTTACGTCGGCGTCCCGGCCGCCGTCGATGCCCCGTTGCTGCGCGGGCTTCTGGGGCTCGGCCTGGTACCGGTCATCGCGCCGCTCGGCCTCGACCCGGCCGCCGGCGTCGCGCTGAACGTCAACGCCGATTCTGCGGCCGGCGCGATCGCGGCCGCGCTCGCCGCCGACGCGTACGTCGTGCTCACAAATGTCGCCGGCGTGCGACGCGACCGCGGCGATCCAAACTCGGTTATTGCACGGCTGACGGTTCCGGAGGCGCAGGGGTTCCTCGACGACGGAACGTTCAGCGACGGCATGCGGCCGAAAATGCGGGCGGCGATCGATGCCGTTCTGGGGGGCGCGCGGCGCGCGTTGATCGCCGAGGCGGCTCCGCGGGGAATCCGCGACGCGCTCAGCGGAGCCGGAACCGAACTCGTCTCGTCCTAGACGTACACGTCGAGGTGGGTTAGTCGCTCGATGCGGCCGAGCGCTTCGACGGGCACAATCGACGGCTGCACGGATAGAGGAAGGAGTGGGGGAACCGCCAGCGGGCCGGCCGCGAACAGCGCTGCCGCGTAGGATTGCACGAGCACGCCCGAGTCGCCGGTAAGGGACGCCTGTGCCGGCGACGTCTGAATCGGAGCGGGTGAGATGCCGTTCGAGAGAAGCGTCGGGGCCCGGGCCGGAATGAGGGCCGTCGTCGTGGCGATCGTGCCGATCGCGACCGTGGCCGTGGCACGCGCGGCGGTTTGGGCCGTCAACTCGAGCTGGCCGGCCGCCGGGAGGCTCGGGGGTCGAGCGGCGGCCGCCGTTTGCGCCGCGCGGGCACGCAATCTCGCCGCCGCGGCGGCATCGGCGGCATCGGCGACGTCGGCAATGTCACGATCTGCGTCGGAGACGCGGCGAATGCCGTTGAGGTACGGGCTGAGCCCATAGACGGGTGTCGTGGAAACGCTCGTAATCGCCAAGACGGACGAGATACTCACGCTTCGATCGTACCCAGAAAAGGAGAACCTTTCATCCGCAAGCAGGCATTCGACAAATGCCGTCTCGTGGATTCGCACGGCGCGCCCGGCGGCCGCAGGAAAGACGCTCCTTCTGACGTCATTCTTCCGTGACAAGCTACGACGGAAGAAGTTTTCTTTCGTCTGCATGTGCGCTAACGTGGGTATGTGCCGTGCCTGCCGGCGCGTGCGATTCCCCGGCTCGCCTCACTCGTCACATACGGAGATCAACCGCTTGTCCGACGTTCTGACCTCGCCCGCCCTTCCGGCCGCCGTCACCGGAAAAGCGATTTACTTTTTCGAGGAAAGCTCCGGCGACATGCGCGATCTGCTCGGCGGAAAAGGTGCCGGGCTCGCGGAGATGACGCGTGCGGGCCTTCCGGTACCGCCGGGCTTCACGATCACGACCGAAGCGTGCCTCGAGTTCTATCGCGCCGGCCGGCGATTCCCTGACGGGCTCGAGGGCGGCATTCGCACGTCGATGCACGAGCTGGAACGCCGCACCGGCAAAGGCTTCGGCGTCGCGTCGAACCCGCTGCTTGTGAGCGTGCGCAGCGGTGCGCGCGTTTCGATGCCGGGCATGATGGATACGATCCTCAACCTCGGCCTGAACGACGACACCGTCGCGGGCCTCGCGAAGCTCACGGGGAACGAGCGCTTCGCCTTCGACGCGTACCGGCGGTTCATCACGATGTTCTCGAGTGTCGTGCTCGAGATTCCGAAACACCACTTCGAATTGTTGCTGGACGCGGCCAAAGCGAGGCTGGGCGTCAAAACCGATCCCGAGCTCAAGGCCGGCGATTGGCAAGCGCTGATTCCGTTGTACAAGGACGTCGTGCAGGCGCATGCGCAGCGCTCTTTCCCGCAGGACGTCTACGAGCAACTCGATCTCGCGGTCGGCGCGGTGTTCGACTCGTGGAATTCGAAGCGTGCGATCGACTATCGGCGCTATAACAAGATGTCGGACGACTGGGGCACGGCGGTCAGCGTCGTCTCGATGGTCTTCGGCAACATGGGCGACGATTCGGGAACGGGCGTCGCGTTCACGCGCGATCCGAATACCGGCGAGCGCGAACTCTTCGGCGAGTACTTACGCAATGCGCAAGGCGAAGACGTCGTCGCCGGCATTCGCACACCGGAGAAGATCTCCGATCTGCAACAATCGCAGCCCGACGTCTACGCGCAATTCATCGCGATCGCCAAGCAGCTTGAAACGCACTATCGCGACATGCAAGATCTCGAGTTCACCGTCGAACGCGGGAAGCTTTACATGCTACAAACGCGTAGCGGTAAACGCAGCGCCGAAGCGGCGGTCAAGATCGCTCTCGATTTCGTTCACGACGGCTCGATCACGAAAGAGGAGGCGATCTCGCGCGTCGAGCCGCGCCAACTCGAGCAGCTGTTTTTTGCGCGCATCGATCCGAACGTCCATTTCGAGAAGGCCGGTCGCGGACTCAATGCCTCGCCGGGTGCGGCGACCGGGCAGATCGTCTTCGACGCGGATACGGCCGCCGATTGGGGCAAAGCCGGCAAAGCGGTCATTCTCGTGCGCAACGAAACCGCGCCCGACGACGTGCACGGAATGATTGCCGCGAAGGGTGTGCTCACCAGCAAAGGCGGCGCGACCTCGCACGCGGCGGTCGTCGCACGCGGGATGGGGTTACCGTGCGTGTGCGGATTCGAAGCGATGTCGATCGATGCGCGCGAGAAGACCGCGACGTTCGGCGACACGACGCTTGCGGAGGGCGATTGGCTGACGATCGACGGTACGACCGGCGACGTCGTCATCGGGAAGCTGGAGCTGATTCCGCCGCCGTCGGAACAGCCGGTGTGGCTGGCCGAGTTTCTCGGCTGGGCGGACGAGATCAAACGGATGATGGTGTGGGGCAACGCCGATAATCCGGAAGATGCGCGCAAGGCGCGCGATCTCGGTGCGACCGGAGTCGGTTTGTGTCGCACGGAGCACATGTTCATGCAGCAAAACCGGCTGCCGATCATGCAAGAGATGATCATGGCCGAGACGCCTGCTGAACGCGACGCCGCGCTCGCGAAGCTGCTCGTCTTCCAGCGCGAAGATTTCCTCGGCATTCTCGAAGCGATGCAAGGCTATCCGGTGACGGTGCGTCTCCTCGACCCCCCGTTACACGAATTCTTGCCGTCGCTCGAAGAACTCGTCGCCGAGACGACCGAATTGCGCTGCAGCGGTGGCGAGTCGTCGCCCGAATACCGCGCGAAGATGAAGCTGCTCGCGCGCGCACATCAGTTGCACGAAGTCAACCCGATGCTCGGTTTACGCATGTGCCGGCTCGGCATCGTCTCACCCGAGATTTACGCGATGCAAGTACGCGCGCTCTTCGAAGCGGCGTGCGAATTGCGTGGACGCGGCGTCGACGCGCGGCCCGACGTGATGATCCCCGGTGTCGGCACGCCCGAGGAAATGCGGATCACGTTCGACGCGGCGAAAGTCGTCGCCGACGCCGTGATCGCCGAGACCGGGGTGCCCGTCGCGTACCGTATCGGCACGATGATCGAACTGCCGCGCGCGTGCGTCGTAGCGGACGACCTGGCGAAGATCGCGCAGTTCTTCTCGTTCGGTACGAACGATCTCACGCAGACGACGTTCGGCTACAGCCGCGACGATGCCGACACGACGTTCATCCCGAAGTATCTCGACAAGAAGATTCTCAAAGAGAGCCCGTTCCAGGTGCTCGATCGTGTCGGCGTCGGCGCATTGATGCGAATGGGCATCGACAAAGGCCGCGGCATGCGCGGCGATTTGAAGATCGGTATCTGCGGCGAACACGGCGGCGACCCGTCATCCGTCATGTTCTGCGACGAACTCGGTCTCGACTACGTCTCGTGTTCGCCGTACCGGGTTCCAATCGCGCGACTCGCCGCGGCTCAAGCACGGGTGAGCCCGTCGAAGGGACCCTAAGCCCTTCTACCCCTTCGACAAGCTCAGGGTGACAAAAAACTCAGGGTGACGGAGAAGCTCGGGGGTGACGGAGAAGCTCGGGGGTGACGGAGAAGCTCGGGGTGATGGAACCGATTGTCGCCCGTCGACAAGCTCAGGGTGACAAAGCCGTTCCGGGTGACGCAGCCTCTTGTCACCTCTGGGTTTTTTTTGTCACCCTGAGGCTTTTTATCACCCTGAGCTTGTCGAAGGGTGCGCTTGTCGGAGCGTTTAGCGGTTGCGGTCGGTTCCGTCGCTGTTGCGTAGGATCGTTGCAACGGCGATGCTGAGCGCCGCCGGACCAGCACCGCGGACGCCTGCGCCCGCAACTCGTTCGGCGATACGATGTCTCGGTCGTTTATCACGATCTGCTATGCCCTCCCGGCCGGGACGAGCGCGGCGCGTTTGGCGCCGAGCCGTTCTTCCAAAAGCGTATACCAATCATCGAGCCCGGCGTTCGTGCGGCAGGCGACTTCGAGTACGGCGATGTCGGGGTTGACGCGCCGGATCGCATCGTGGGCGAGAAGCCGGTCGAATCCGACCGCTTCGGCGATGTCGGTCTTCGTGATCAGCGCGACCTGCGAGGTGTTGAAGGCGAGCGGGTATTTCAACGGCTTGTCTTCACCTTCGGTCACCGCGATCAGCACCACACGTAGATCTTCACCGAGGTCGTACTCCGCGGGACAGATCAGGTTGCCGACGTTTTCGATGAAGAGGATGTCGAGCGGTAGCGCGTCCCAGCCCGCGAGCGCTTTGCCGATCATGTCCGCGTCGAGCCGGCATTCCGCGGCTGTGGTGATTTGCCGTACCGGCGCGCCGCTTCGTTCGAGCCGGTCGGCATCGTTGCGCGTGGCCTGATCGCCGACCAGCGCACCAACGCGATAGCGTGGCGCAAGTGACCGAAGCGTCCCTTCGAGCATGGTCGTTTTGCCCGAACCGGGGCTCGAGAGCAGATTGACGACGAGTGTCTGCGAAGTTGCGAAGCGGTCGCGAAGCGCGCTTGCGAGGTCATCATTCTTGCGCAGTATGCGCTGCTGGATTTCGACGACGCGAAGTTTCATCACACCACTTCCATTGCGACCAGTTCCAGTTCGCGGCCGTGCACGATCGTCGGTGCAGTGCCGCCGCACTGCGCGCACGTTAGACCCTCGCCGTCGCGTACGCCGCGTTCGCCGTCACAGCGTGGGCAGAATACCACGACAGGCACGTCCTCGATCTGCAGCGTCGCATCGCTCGCGACCGTCTCGGCGCGCGCAAGATCCCATGAAAACTGCAGCGCATCGCGGACGATTCCACTCATTCGTCCGACGCGTAATCGGACGCTCGCGACCCGCGTCGCTCCTTCACGCTGCGCAGCGGCGCCCACTTCGTCGAGGAGAGAGAGCGCTAGCGATAACTCGTGCATCGTTTTTGACATTCGCACATCCGGTAAGAGATTTCAACCGTTTCGTATTGCACATGCAGATGATTTCCAGTACGCTCCGGGTGTAAAAAAGCGGTAAATCGACAGCCGCGGTATCGACGTCCTCATGACTACAACTCAGCTCCGACGCGAGCGAGAGGAGTCTCCCGGCATGGCCATAGCTCCACCGACCGAAACCGTCGTGAATGTCTTGTGGATACCAGCGGGCCTCAGTTGCGACGGCGATTCGGTCGCGCTAACGAATGCCCAGCAACCGGCGATCGAAGAGATCGCGCTCGGCGCGTTGCCCGGCTTGCCGACGGTGAAGTTCCACTGGCCGCTGATCGAATATAGTCTCGGCGGAAGAGAATTTCTCGAGGCTTTTTTTGCGGCGGGACGTGGTGAACTCGATCCGTTCGTGCTGGTCGTCGAAGGCTCCATTCCGAACGAGTCGATCAAGAACGAAGGCTATTGGTCCGGCTTCGGCAACAAGCCGAACTCCGATCAGCCGATGACGTTCAGCGATTGGATCGACCTGCTCGCGCCGAAAGCGTGGGCGGTGCTCGCGGTCGGAACGTGCGCGACATACGGCGGCATCCATGCGATGGCCGGTAATCCGACGGGCGCGATGGGGATTCTCGATTATCTCGGTTGGGATTGGAAATCGAGCGCCGGTTTACCGATCGTTTGCGTTCCGGGCTGCCCGATTCAACCGGACAACCTGTCCGAAACGATTCTCTATCTGCTTTGGCAAGCTGCCGGGGTCGCGCCGATGATCCCGCTCGACGAAGCGGGCCGGCCGACGTGGCTCTTCGGCGCCACGGTGCATGAGGGATGCGATCGTGGCGGCTACTACGAGCAGGGCGACTTTGCGGCCGAATACGACTCGCCGAAATGTCTCGTCAAGCTCGGCTGCTGGGGCCCGGTCGTGAAGTGTAATGTGCCAAAACGCGGCTGGACCGCGGGCATCGGCGGCTGCCCGAACGTCGGCGGCATCTGTATCGGCTGCACGATGCCCGGTTTCCCCGATAAGTTCATGCCGTTCATGGACGAACCGCCGGGCGGCAAGCTTTCATCGACGATCATCGGGGCCTACGGCACGGTGATCAGGTCGCTGCGCACGTTTACGACCGCCACCGTCGACAAAGAACCGAAGTGGCGACACACCGGCACGCAACTTACGACGGGGTATCGCCCCCGCTAACGGCCCAATTCGCCACTCGCGTCTCAACACACGAGGCACACCATGGCCATCAAAGACCTGCCCGAGCAGACCACTTCGGCTCCGCAGTCGCGGCTTGTCGAGATGTCGTGGGATCCGATCACCCGCATCGTCGGGAGTCTCGGAATCTACACGAAGATCGACTTTCAGCAGAAGAAGGTCGCCGAATGCCACGCGACCTCGTCGATCTTCCGCGGCTACAGCATCTTCATGAAAGGCAAAGATCCGCGCGACGCGCATTTCATCACGTCGCGCATCTGCGGGATCTGCGGCGACAACCACTGCGTCTGCAGTATTTACGCGCAAAACATGGCGTACGGCGTTAAGCCGCCGCACATGGGCGAGTGGATCATGAACCTCGGCGAGTGCGCCGAGTACATGTTCGACCACAACATTTTCCAAGAGAATTTGGTCGGCGTCGACTACTGCGAGCAGATGGTTCGCGAAACGAATCCGTCGGTGTGGGAGAAAGCGAAGGAAACACCGTCGCCCAACGGACACATCCACGGATACAAAACGATCGCCGACATCATGACGTCGCTCAATCCGTTCACGGGCGATTTCTACCGGCAGGCGCTGGTGCTCAGCCGCCTCACGCGCGAGATGTTCTGTCTCATGGAAGGCCGGCACGTTCATCCCTCGACGCTCTATCCCGGCGGCGTCGGCACCGTTGCGACGACGCAACTCTTCACCGACTACTACTCGCGCCTCATGCGCTATATCGAGTACATGAAGGTGTGCGTGCCGCTGCACGACGACCTTTTCAATTTCTTTTACGAAGCGCTGCCGGGGTACGAACACGTCGGCGAACGACGCGTTCTGCTCGGCTGCTGGGGCGCGTTCCAGGATCCGGACCATTGCGACTTCACGTACAAGAACATGTCAAACTGGGGCCGCAAGATGTTCGTGACGCCGGGCATCATCGTCGATGGCAAGCTCGTGACGAACGACCTCGTGAACATCAACCTGGGGATTCGTATTCTGCTCGGCAGTTCGTACTACGACGACTGGCAGAACGAGCCGACGTTCGTGCCGACGGACCCGCTCGGCAATTCGGTCGACCGGCGTCATCCGTGGAATATGCATACCAAGCCGACGCCGAAGAAGCGCGACTTCAAGGGCCAGTACAGTTGGGTGATGTCGCCGCGCTGGTACGACGGCAAAGACCATCTCGCGCTCGACACCGGCGGCGGGCCACTGGCGCGTCTCTGGTCGACCGCGCTCTCGGGACTCGTCGACATCGGCTACGTGAAGGCGACCGGCAACAGCGTCGTGATCAATCTGCCGAAGACCGCACTCTTGGGGCCCATATCGTTCGAATGGAAGACGCCGAAGTGGTCCAACACGCTCGAGCGCAACCGCGCGCGCTCGTACTTCCAAGCCTATGCCGCCGCGGCCGCGCTGCATTTCCTCGATAAGGCCTTCGAAGAACTGCGCGGCGGCCGGACCCGCTCGTGGGAGCCGTTCACCGTGCCGAAAGAAGGCATCGGTTGCGGTTTCACCGAGGCCGTGCGCGGCGTGCTCTCGCATCATATGGTGATCGAAGACGGAAAGATCGCGAACTACCATCCGTGGCCGCCCACCCCGTGGAATGGTAATCCGCGCGACGAATACGGCACGCCCGGACCCTACGAAGACGCGGTGCAAGACATGCCGCTGTTCGAAGAAAACGGTCCCGACAATTTCAAGGGCATCGACATCATGCGTTCCGTGCGCAGCTTCGATCCATGTTTGCCGTGCGGCGTGCACATGTACCTCGGCGACGGCAAGACGCTCGAAACCGTGCACACGCCCTTCGCGCCCTTCGGTTAGCGGATGGATTCGGTAGCGCAGATGGCGAGCCGCGTCGAGACGCTGCTCGCCGGATTCGACAGCGTCTCCACGCCGCGCCAGGCTCGCGAGGGCGCGGAGGCCTTGGCGCAAACGATCGTCGGCTTGTACGGGAACGGCCTCGAACGCGTGCTCGAAATCGTGCACGACATCGCAGGCGAACGGTCGAGCGACATCTTCGAGCACCTCGCGGCCGATCCGTTCGTCGAGAGCCTGCTGTGTTTGCACGGCCTGCATCCCGTCGCGGTCGAGGAGCGTGTCGCAGCGGCGCTCGATTCGGTCCGTCCATACCTGGAGTCGCACGAAGGCGGCATCGAGATCGTTGGCATCGCCGACGGTGTCGTGCTCTTGCAACTTGAGGGCAGCTGCGACGGCTGTCCGTCGTCGGCGGCGACGGTCAAGCTCGCCGTCGAAAAAGCGATTCTCGAACGCGTTCCGGAGATTCGCGAAGTACGCGCCGTTGGTGTGAACGGCGCGACGCCGGCCGCGACGAAACTCGGGCCATCCCTCGCGCTCGAGAGCGATTGGGTCGCGCTCGACGATCTGCCGGCGCTGACGGCCGCGCCGGATGCGGGTCTTTCCGCGCACGAACTGGGCGGCGTCCCGGTCCTCTTCGTGCGCTTCGGTGAAACGGTCTACGCGTATCGCAACGCGTGCCCGCGGTGTGCAAAACGACTCGACGACGCGCACCTTGCCCGTCCGAACCTGACGTGCGCCGCTTGTGGTACGGCATTCGACGTCGTGCACGCCGGCCGTTCCGTTGACGGCGGCCCGGCGGCCGAACCATTTCCGTTACGGCGTGAGAGTGGACGTTTCCGCGTCGCGATCCCGCTGGGCGTCTGACGTGGACCGCTCGACCGGCGACGGTGTCGCCGCGCTCCAAGCGCTGCTCAAGAAACGGCCGGCGGCCGCGCCGGGCGAACGCTGCGATTACTGCGCGGTGCCGCTGGCGCCCGAACACGGTCATCTGGTCGATCTCAAAGCACGCCGGATTCTCTGTAGTTGCCGGCCGTGCTACCTCGTCTTCGAGCCGGAGGGCGCAGCGCAGGGCCGCTACAAAACGGTCCCTACGCGCTACGAGCGCGTCGCCGGTTTCGCGGTCGACGACGCGCGTTGGGAAGCGCTGCAGATTCCCATCGGGCTCGCGTTTTTCTTCCACAATTCGATCGAGCAAAAGATGTCTGCGTTTTACCCCGGACCGGCCGGTGCGACCGAATCGCTGCTCGCGCTCGACACGTGGGACGCGATCGTCGCGAGCTATCCGGTGCTGGCGACGCTCGAAGCCGACGTGGAAGCGATCTTGATCCATCGCCGCACGAACGCTCCGGCGCGTTGCACGATCGTGCCGATCGACATTGCCTACGAATTGGTCGGCGTCATGCGCACGAACTGGCGCGGCTTCGACGGCGGCGAAGACGTGTGGAATCGTATCGAAGCGTTCTTTGCGAAAATCGATGCTCGCTGCGATGGTCGTTCCATGGTTCCGCTCTGGTGAGCACGCTCTCATTCGGCGTACTCGGCGCGCGCTGCGAGCCGTTTGCGCTGGCACCGCAACTTGCGTTGCGCGTCCGCATCGATGAGTCTAGCCGCGCCGACATCTATGCGATCGCCTTGCGCGTGCAGATCATGATCGAACCGCAACGCCGGCGCTATGACGTTCCTGAGGCCGAGTTGCTGGTCGATCTGTTCGGTACGCAAGAACGTTACGGCGACACGCTGCGTCCGATGTTGTGGACGCATGCGAGTCAAATGGTATCGGCGTTTCGCGGATCGACGGAAATCGACGTGCCGGTGCCGTGCAGTTACGATGTCGAAGTTGCGGCGAACGCGTATTTCAGCGCGCTCGAAGACGGAGTCATCCCGCTCAACTTGCTCTTCAGCGGCACGGTGATCGAGCGCGGAGAGACGGGGGTCGCTTCGAGTTTCGTCCCGTGGTCCTGTGAGGCACGCTTCGACCTCCCCGTTGCCGCGTGGCGTGCATCGATGGACGCGCACTTTCCGAAGACGGCGTGGATTCGCGTGCACCGTGACGTCTTCGACGAATTGCGGCGCTACAAAACTGCGCAGCAGTCGATAACGTGGGACGCCGCCGTCAGGCAGCTCATCGACGGAGCGGCGGCGCAGCGATGAAAGATTTCAGTACGGCGTTCGGCGTCGCGAACGCCGTGCTCTACGAAGGCTATTTGCTCTTCCCGTACACGGTGTCGACGGCGAAGAACCGCGTTCGCTGGCAGTTCGGCGTGGTCGTACCCGAGGCGTATCTGGCCGCCACGACCGGCGAACATGCCGAAGCGCAAACGGAAGTGCTGCTCGAGCGCGACGGAGCCGTCGACGTCGACGTTCTGCTGCGCTTCTTGCAGGTCGAGTCGCGCGCGGTCGAGGTCGCCGACGGCGACGACTTCCGCCCCGTGGCCGCATTCGATCTCGAGGGAACATCCTATCTGACCTTCGACGAAGCGGTCGAACGCGAGCAGCTCGTCAACATCCGTCCCGACGGAGGGTTCGGACGAACGATTCCGCTTGCGTTCGCCGGCGGCCGCGACATCGAACTGCTGAGCGACCGCGACGGTCGCGCGCGAGCGCGCATCGTACGTACACGCTGGCCGTTGCGCGGAGCGCTACAGATCGCCGTCGAAGCGCTTGCAGGCGACGGCCGGATGATGAAGCTGCGCGTTCGCGTGACCAACGCGTCGGACGTCGTACCGGGTGAACGCAGCGCGGCGTTGCGCACGTCGCTCGTGTCGACGCATCTGATCCTCGCGATCGAGGGTGGCCGTTTCCTCTCGGTGCTCGACCCGCCGCCGGCAGCAGCCGCAGCGTCGGCGGCGCTCGCAAACCGGCAGACGTTTCCCGTGCTCATCGGCAACGCCGGTGCAGATCCACAACGCGCCTCCGTCGTCCTTTCCTCGCCGATCATCCTCTACGATTTTCCGGCGCTCGGTGCACAGACCGAAGCTGATGCGTTCGACGCAACCGAGATCGACGAACTGCTGACGCTATCGGTCTTGAGTCTTTCGGACCGCGAGCGCGCCGAAGCGCGAGCCACCGATCCACGTGCGCGGTCGATCGTCGAACGCGCCGAACGTTTTGGTCCCGAAGGGATCGCGCGGCTCCACGCGGGTGCGTTGCACCGTGTCGCCGATCCCTTCGCCGATGCGACGATCGATGCGCCGAGCATCGACTGCGTCTTCGTCGACGGAACGAAAGTGGCGTGCGGATCGGCCGTTCGGCTCCATCCGCGCGGACGCGCGGATATCTGGGACTCGGTGCTCGACGGAAGACGAGCGACGGTGCGCGGCATCCATCAAGACTTCGAAGACAAAACGTACGTCGCCGTCACGGTTGACGACGATCCGGCCAGCGACCTGCACGACTGGTACGGGCGTTCGTTTTTCTTCTCACCCGAGGAAGTCGAACCGCTCGCGAGCGGGAACGTCGGATGAGCGCGCGCGTCCTCGTTGCCGGTATCGGCAACATCTTCTTCAGCGACGACGGGTTCGGTTCGGAAGTTGCGCGTGCGTTGCTCGCCGATAACGGTGTCGACGTAAAGATCGAAGACTTCGGCATTGCCGGCATGCATCTCGGCTTCGAATTGGTCAACGGCTACGAGCGAGCGATCATCATCGATCTCGTACCGCGTGGCGGATCACCGGGCACGCTCTACGTCATCGAGCCCGACCTCCAAGCGCCGGGCGCCCCGGCCGACGCTCACCGGATGGATCTGCAGAACGTTTTCGCGTTCGTGCGCGCGCTCGGCGCTGAAGCCCCGCCGATCGAGATCGTCGGCTGCGAGCCGTCGTCGGTCGACGAGGGCATCGGTCTCTCGCAACCCGTCGCCGCCGCCATCGGAATAGCGGTTGCGCTCGTGCGCGCGCGCATCGCGAACGCGCTCGCGTCAACCCCGCATCCGCAAGGAGAAACGCCATGGTCCGAGGCCTCATAGTCGGCGCGCTCGCCTTTGCCGCGGCGTTCTTCGCCGAACGGCAGTTCGTCGCGCTCGGTAAAGACATGGCGAAGTACAATGCCATGCGCGAGATGTCCGGCGATTCGCCGCTCTGGCGCGAGCTGACGGATATCGGCGGCACCATGCTCGCCGGCTTTAGCGCGAATCGTACCGACGGCGTCCGCGACGTCTTCGGCAGCCTGACGAGCGATCTCGTTCGATATGCAAAAATGCGGAGCATGTGAGATCGCGCGCTATGCGGTTTCCGCGGCCGACTCGGTCCTGGACTTCGCCGCCGCATCGAGTTTGCACGCCGTTCACGGTTCGGCATCCAGCTTGTCGGGCTACGTGGACGCCGACGTGCGCGACTTCGGATTGAAGCCGCCGCGCCTTCTGATGATCAAGGTCGAACCTTGCGTCAACGTTCGCTTGCAGCTCGTCGCTGCGGCGAAGAACTAAGAGCTATGTATGTGCCTTGCCATTCCGGGCCAAGTCGTCGCGATGACCGAACAGCCGCTGCTCGTCAAAGTCGACGTGGGCGGCGTGCGCCGCAACGTCAACGTCGGACTCTTGGCCGACGAGCGCGTCGAGATCGGCGATTGGATTCTCATCCACGTCGGGTTCGCGCTGAGCAAGATCGGCGAGAGCGAAGCGCGCGATCAACTGCGGATGCTCGAAGCGATGGGTGAGGATGAGCTTGCGATGGATGAGGTTCGCGGCTATCGGTTCGGCGACGAGGCAGTGGTCCCATGAAATACGTCGATGAGTATCGCGATCCAGCCCTGATTGCGAGCGTGGCGCGCGAAATCACGCGTGCCGCCGGCTCGGAGCGGCACTATCGAATCATGGAAGTATGCGGCGGCCACACGCACGCGATCTACCGCTACGCGCTCGCGGATCTGTTACCGAACAATATCGAACTCGTGCACGGCCCGGGATGCCCCGTCTGCGTGCTGCCGACCGGGCGTGTCGACGACGGCCTCTCGATCGCCGACCGCGACGACGTCACGCTGGCGTGCTTCGGCGATATGTTGCGCGTTCCGGGCACGCGCGGAACGGCGCTCGAACGAAAAGCACAGGGTGCCGATATCCGCATGGTGTACTCGCCGCTCGATGCGCTTGCGCTCGCTCAAAACGATCCGGGGCGACACGTATGCTTCTTCGCGATCGGCTTCGAGACGACGGCGCCGTCGACGGCACTCACGATCTTGCGCGCGCGCGAACTGGGGATCGCGAATTTCTCGGTGTTCTGCAATCACGTCACAATCGTTCCGGCCATGCGTTCGATTCTCGATGCGCCCGGGATGGTGCTCGACGCCTTCGTCGGACCCGGACATGTCGCGACGATCGCAGGCTGCCGGCCCTATGAGTTCATCGCGCGCGAGTATGGGAAGCCGGTCGTCGTTGCCGGCTTCGAGCCGCTTGACATTCTGCAAGCACTCCTCATGATCGTGCGGCAACTGCGCGCGGGCGAAGCGAAGGTGGAAAACGAGTACGCGCGTTTCGTCCCGTGGAACGGCAACCGTGCGGCGCTCGCGGTCCTCGACACCGTTTTCGAAGCACGGCCGACGTTCGAATGGCGCGGCCTGGGCTTCATCCCGCAATCGGCACTCAAACTGCGGCCCGAGTTCGCGACGTGGGACGCCGAGCGGCGTTTCGCCGTTCCTGGTGTGCGCGTCACGGACCCGGGCGCCGCTCAGTGCGGCGAGGTGCTGACCGGTTCGCTCAAACCGGCGCAATGCGCGCTCTTCGGAACAGCCTGCGATCCGGAACATCCCGTCGGTGCGCTGATGGTCTCGAGCGAAGGTGCGTGTGCCGCGCACTACCGCTACGCGCAACGCGCGGCCGAGGCGGAGCCCGCCGGCGTGGCGCGATGACGCTTACCGAGTTCGCGCGGCCGCGTGTCGCCTTTCGCGACGAACGTATCGAGATGTCGCACGGCGCCGGTGGAAAAGCGTCGCGCCGGCTCGTCGAAGGCGTGATCGCGCCCGCGTTCGCGAACGCCGCACTGGATGCGCTCTCGGATGCCGCGACGTTTTCGCTCGGCGGCATACGCGTTGCGACCAGCGCCGACGGATACGTCGTGCGGCCCCTGCAATTTCCCGGCGGTTCGATCGGCGAACTCGCGGTGAACGGCACGGTCAACGATTTGGCGGTGAGCGGTGCGCGCGCGCGTGCGCTCATGGCGACGTTCGTTCTCGAAGCGGGACTGGCGACGGAGACGCTCCGTGTCGAAGTCGATGCGATGGCGGCGGCTGCGCGGCGCGCGTCCGTCGCGATCGTCGGCGGCGACACGAAGGTCGTTGAGCACGGCTTGTGCGACGGAATGTACGTGACGACGTTCGGCATCGGCGAAGTCGATCCGCGCTTCGCGCTCGACCCACAAACGGTTCGGCCGGGAGATCGCGTTCTGCTCAGCGGGCCGATCGGCAGTCACGGCATCACGATTCTGCTCGCACGCGGCGAGCTCGACCTCGAAGCGGAAGTGGTCTCGGACACACGTTCCGTCTGGCCGTTCGTGGATGCATTGGGCGACGCGTGCGGCGCCGGCGTGCGGTGGATGCGCGATCCGACGCGTGGCGGCGTCGCCACCGCGCTGAATGAGTTAGCGCGCGAATGCAATCGCGCGATCGTGATCGATGAAGAAAGCGTGCCGCTCGGAACGCAGGTGCGCGGCGCGTGCGAGCTCTTGGGCCTCGACCCGCTCCACATCGCGAACGAAGGGCAGTTCCTCGCGATCGTTGCCGCGGAAGACGCCGCGCGGGCGCTCGTGACGCTGCGGGCGATACCCGGCGGTGAGCGTGCGACCGACATCGGTAGCGTGAGCGCGGAACCGGGCCGCGTCGTGCTCGGCCGTACGGCGTTCGGCGGAACGCGGACGATCGATATGCTCGTCGGCGATCCGCTACCGCGCATCTGTTAGCCACCCGATGGAGCTCGAACTCTACGGGACGCGGGCGTGTCCGTTCACCGCCGAACTCCGCGAGGAGTTGGAATGGCAGGGCCGCGCGTTCGTGGAGTACGACGTGGACACGGATCCCGAGGCGCTCGCGCGCTTGTGCACGCTGACGCCGGGTGCGGCCGCGGTGCCCGTCTTGGTCGAAGACGGACGTGTCGCGAGCGTCGGATATCACGGTCGCTCGTGTTACGTTTCGCCCGCGTAATTCGCGTACGGGGCATCGTCCAAGGCGTCGGTTTCCGTCCCTTCACGTATCGTCTTGCGAAGCGCTTCGGGCTTGACGGCTGGGTGCTCAACGGGAACGCAGGCGTGGAAATTTTCGTCGAAGGGCCGGAAGCAGACCTGGACGCGTTCGTCTCCGCGTTGCACACGGACGCACCGCCCGCGGCGCGCGTCGTCGCAGTCGACGCGGATGTTGCGGCGCCGGCGGGCGTCGCGGGTTTCACCATCCGCGAGAGCGCGATCGGCGGGACGCCGACCGTTCGTATCGCACCCGACATCGCGACCTGCGATGCATGCCTACGCGAATTGTTCGACCCGGCCGATCGGCGGTATCGCTACCCGAATATCAACTGCACGGATTGCGGACCCCGCTACAGCATCGTGCAGGGATTGCCGTACGATCGTCCCCTCACGACGATGAGCGCCTGGGCGATGTGCCCGGCGTGCCGCGCCGAGTATGACGATCCGGCCGACCGGCGCTTTCACGCGCAACCGATCGCGTGCCACGCATGTGGACCCGCCTACACCTTCGAGCGCGACGGACAAGCCGAACGCGGTGACGCCGCGATCGTCGCGGCGGCCCAGGCGCTCGCCGGCGGTGCGATCGTCGCGGTCAAGGGCATCGGCGGCTATCACCTCGCGTGCAACGCTCGCGATCCGCGGGCCGTCGCGGAACTGCGCGCGCGAAAATTTCGCAAAGAGCGGCCGTTTGCCGTCATGGTGCGCGACGTCGCGACCGCCGAAGCGCTCGTCGCACTCGAACCGCAGGCGCGCGCCGCGCTGACCTCGAGCGCGCGTCCGATCGTGCTCGCACCGGCGCGCGTCGAACTCGCGGGGGTCGCGCCCGACAACCGCGACCTCGGCGTCATGCTCGCGTACGCGCCCCTGCACGCATTGCTGTTCGCTTCCGGGGCGCCGGACGCACTCGTTTTCACGAGCGCCAACCGTTCGAGCGAACCGATCGCATACGACGACGACGACGCGCGTGCGTCACTGCACGGCATCGCCGATGCGCTGCTGGTCGGCGCGCGGCCGATCGCACGGCGCGTCGATGACTCGGTCGTGCGCGTGCAGCGCGGCGCTCCGGCGATGTTGCGCCGTTCCCGCGGTTTCGCGCCGCAAGCGGTCGCGCGCGTTCCGCCGGGCCGGCCGATTCTCGCCGTCGGCGGTGATTTGAAAAATACTGTCGCGCTCGTCGTCGACGGGAGCGTGATCGTGAGCCCGCACATCGGCGATCTGGCGCATGCCGGCGCGCGCGCTGCGTGCGCGGCAACTGCCCGCGATCTTTGCGCGACGTACGATATCGATCCGGCGGCGTGCCTCGTCGCGTGCGACGCGCATCCGGAGTATGTGTCGAATTTGCTCGCGCACGATCTTGGCGCGAACGTCATCGCCGTGCAACATCATCGCGCGCACATCGCGGCGGTCCTCGCCGAACGTGAGGCATGGTCGACCGGCGTGCTCGGCCTCGCCTGCGACGGAACGGGCTACGGCGACGACGGCACGATTTGGGGCGGCGAATGCTTCGCGGGGAGCGTGGCAGGCGGCTTTACGCGCGTTGCGCACCTGCGGCCGGCCATGCTGCCGGGCGGCGACGCAGCGGCTCGCTTTCCCGTGCAAGCCGCTGCCGGATTCTTGCTCGAACTCGAAGGGTTACCCGATCTCGAATGGGCGCCGTTCGCCTTTCCGCGACGCTACCGGCTGGCGCGCGAGACCGCACTGCACGGTGTGCGCACCTTCCTCACGACGTCGATCGGGCGGTTGTTCGATGCCGTCGCCGCGCTGTGTGGGTTTATCGATGAGGCGACTTTCGAAGGGCAAGCCGCGATGTGGCTCGAGCATCAGGCCACCGGTGTCGGCGCGGGGACGTATCCGTTTCCGCTGGCCGGCGGCGAACTCGACTACCGGCCGTTGCTCCGCGCTGTCGTCGATGACCGGCGCTGCGGCCGGCCGGTCAGCGCGATCGCGCTGGCCTTTCATACGGCGGTCGCGGACGGTTTAACCGCGCTGGCTGCGATCGACGACGGCAAACCCGTCGTCGCGTCCGGGGGCGTATTTCAAAACGCGCTGCTGTGCGAAAAACTGCTCGAGCGGATCGGTTCGCGGTTATGGCTCGCGACCCATGTTCCGCCGAACGACGGCGGCCTCTGCGTCGGACAGGCGGCGCTCGCCTCGTTCGATCCGGGCCGTTAATCCGGCAGCGTTGCGATTAGGTACGAATGCTCGCCGCCTGCCCGCGGTAGCCGTAAAACCAGTCGGACTCGATATATCCGTCAGCGGGGTGCGACCGCAGCCGCGCATCACGCGCAGCTTTCTGCGGGCTTGGGTGAAGGTGCCAGTAATCGCCCCATTCACGCGCCATCGTTTGAACATGCGTCGTTCGCGGCGCACGTTCGGCGACGAATGCGGCAAAGGCGTCCGCAACCGCCCGGTGCTCGGCGATGCAGTCAGCAAGGATGGCAGAGTCTTCCAAAGCTTGGGCTGCGCCTTGCGCGAGATACTGCAGCATCGGATGCGCCGCGTCGCCGGTGAGCACGACCCGACCGTGAGCGAAATCCTGGATCGGTTCGCGGTCGAACATCGGCCAGCGGCGCGTGCGGCCCATCTTCGCGATCCCGGCGCGGACGAGCGGGACGCCTTGCGAAAAAATGGCGTCCATTTCGTCGGGCGTGCCCCAGTCGTCGTCGAAGCCCGACGTCACGCCGGCGGCGAAACGCGAACTGCGAAACACCGCGACTTGATTGTAGAGTTCGCCGCGTCGCACGGGATACTGCACCATGTGCATGTCCGGCCCGGTCCACAACATCACGTTGTCGAGTCCGGCATGCTCGGAGACCTCGGCGATGGGCAGCGTTCCGCGGTACGCGACATAGGCGGAGCAGATCGGTTCGCCATCCGGGTGCACGGCGTTGCGCACGGTCGAGCGTAACCCGTCGGCTCCGATCACGACATCCGCTTCATACGACGTGCCGTCGGCACACGAGACGACGGCCGTCGTCTCGCGATTGACGACGCCGATGACGTCCTTCTTCGTCTCCAGCGTGACGCGCGGGTCGTTCCGGCAGCCGTGCAAGATCGCGTCGAGCAAGTCGCTGCGGTGCATGACCATATACGGATAGGCATAACGCTCGACGAATGGGGCGCCCAAATCGAGCGATGTGAGTTGTTCTCCGCTGATCGCGTCGATCCAGAGAATGCGCTGGGGGAAAACGGCGTGTTTCTTCACGTCGTCGAGCACGCCGATTCGGTCGAGCGCCCATGATGCGTTCGGCGCCAGCTGCAAACCGGCGCCGATCTCGCCGAATTCGGGCGCCTTCTCGATTACGTGCACGTTGCGCCCATGCCGGGCCAGACCCAGGGCCACCGAAAGACCGCCGATGCCGCCCCCGACGACGAAAATACCCAGCCGTTCCATTATCTCGAATTTGCGAGCGGCACGTGCATCGTCCCGGCTGGTTTGCCTCGGAAGGCGCGACGATTCTGTTACGCGGAACGTAGCAGCGATATGCGTTATCTTCGCGCGGTGTTGTTCGTTGCCGCCTCGCTTGCCGCGCTTGCTGCGCCTGCGTCGCCGCGAGATACGAGCGACGTCACGCGTACGACGTTGCGAAACGGGATGCGTGTGGTGATCGTCCGCAACTCGATCGCCCCGGTCGCCTCGACCGTGCTAACGTACCTCGTCGGCTCGCGCGACGACCCGACCGATTTCCCCGGGATGGCGCACGCCAACGAACATATGATGTTCCGCGGTACGAAGGATCTCTCGACGGCGGAGCTGGGCACGATCGCGACGGCATTGGGCGGAACGTTCAACGCGCAGACGGCCGAGACGCGTACGCAGTACCAGTTTACCGTGCCCGCTGCCGATCTCGGGTACGTCCTGCACATCGAATCGGATCGCATGCGCGGCATTCTCGCACTGCAGTCGCAGTGGCGCAACGAGCGCGGTGCGATCGAACAGGAAGTCGCCCGCGACGAGACCGCGCCCGGGAACGACTTCTTTTCCGGCGCTGCCGCGATCGCGTTTCGCGGAACGCCGTACGAACATGCAGGTGTCGGAACGAAGGCGGCGTTCGATCGCCTCACGGGCTCCGAGATCAAAACGTTTCACGACCGGTGGTACGCGCCGAACAACGCTGTCCTCGTGGTCGCCGGCGATGTCGATCCCGCTAAGACGATCGCGGACGTCCGGGCGAAATTCGACTCGATTCCGGCCAAAGCCGTTCCGCAGCACGCAGCTGCCGAACTGCGGCCGCTCAAGCGCGTCGAATTGCGGCGGACGACGACGCTCGCCTACCCGTTGGCCGCAATCGGTTTGCGGATGCCCGGCATCGACAGTCCGGATTTTCTGGCGTCGTACGTCCTGCAAGGTGTCCTCGGCTCGCCGCGTGGAGCGTTGCACGAGCTCGCCGACAACGGTCAAGCGCTTGAAGGCGACTGGCAGGCGCTCAACTATTTTCCGCAGGCCCAGTTGAGCTTTGCGGTTGCTGCGCTCGCACCGGGCGACGATCCCGACGCGATGGTGCGCCGGCTCGAGACGATTCTGACCGGCTACGCGCAACATGGCGTGCCCGCTGAAATGTTCGAAGCGACGAAGCGCCGCTTGATCGCCGAACAAGAGCTGAGCCGCAACTCGATTTCACAACTCGCGAGCGATTGGGCCGATACGATCGCGCTCGACGGGCAACCGTCGATCGCGCGCGAGCAAGAACTGATCGGCAACGTCACCCTCGCCGACGTCAATCGCGCGGCAAAGAAGTATCTCGACGTCAACCACGCGATCATCGGCGCACTCACGCCCTCGGCGAACGCCAGCCAAAAGGCGCCGCCCGCCCCGGCCGGCGTCATCAAAGAGAATCCGCTCAACGCCGAACCGGTCACAAAATTACCGGATTGGGCGCAGCCTCTCGTTCGCGAGTTGACGGTTCCCGCATCGCGTTTGGCGCCGCAGTCGACGCGCTTGGCGAACGGTATCACGCTCATCGTGCAGCCCGAAACGATCTCGGACTCCGTATTCGTGTTCGGCAACATCAAGACGGCGCCGGCGCTTCAAGAACCCTACGGCAAGGAAGGCGTCTCGAGCGTCCTCGAGCAGATGTTCGCCTACGGAACGCAGTCGCTCGACCGGATCGCGTTCCAGCGCGCGCAAGAGGCGATCGATTCGCAGATCGACGGGGGCAGCGGTTTCGGTGCGCAAACGAGGTCGGCGCAATTCGATCGCGCGGTTGCGTTACTTGCACAGAACGAACTGCAGCCGCGCCTCGATCAGGCGACGCTCGAGGTCGCGCGCCGTCGCGCGATCGACGAATTGCAAACCGAACAGAATAGTTCGCACTCGATCGCGCTCCAACGTTCCGCTGCGAAGTTGCTCCCGTTCAACGATCCGGAGTTACGGCAACCGACCGTCGCGGGCGTACAAGCGCTCTCACTGGACGACGTGCGCGCATATGCGGCCAAAACGATGCGGCCCGATCTCGCGACGATCGTCGTGGTCGGTAACGTCACGGGCGATCGCGCCCGCGCGGCGATCGAGAAGGCGTTCAGCGGCTGGCACGCCTCGGGCGACACGCCGGCGCTCGCACTCGCCGCCGTTCCGCGTAATCCGCCCGGTGACGTCAAGCTCGATATTCCGGTGACGCAAGACTACGTCACATTGGAACAGGTGCTCCCGCTCGGGCGCTCCTCGCCGCAATACTATCCGCTCTTGCTCGGCAACGCGATTCTCGGCGGCGGCTCGCTCGGCCCCGAACAGAGCCGGCTCTTTCGCGACATCCGACAAAACGCTGGGCTCGTTTACTCGATCGATTCGCAATTCGTCGCGCGCGGCGCGCGGGCGCGCTTTTCGATCGAATACGCGTGTGCTCCGTACAACTCGGCGCGCATTCAATCGCTGGTCGAAAACGAGCTCGCCCAGTTACGTACGGCGCCGGTCGGTGATTTCGAACTTGGGTTGATGAAGGCGTCGATGATCCGGCGCGTGATTCTCGGCGATGCGTCGGTCGAATCGATCGGCGGCAGTTTTCTCGACGACGCGACGAACGGCTTGCCGCTCGATCAGCGCCAGCGCGACGCGCAACATCTCTTGTCGACCGACGCACATGCCGTCCAAGACGCATTCGCATCGCAGATTTTAGCCGGGAACTTTTTGCGAACCGTCGAGGGTCCGCCGTAATCTGACGTTTGCGCGTTGAAGCTGACGCTTGGCCCGTTTCAGTTCGAGGCGCATGGGCTAAAAGATCATTCCAACAACGAACCGCCCACTACGCGTGCGGGCGCTACAACTGGGAGACTGCCGTGCCTGATGCACCAACGATAACGACCTACGTCAGCGATATGCTGGCACTCGAGCAGCATACGATGCAGCCGTTACAACATCAGGTCGATGACAAAGAAGTTCAAGCGCTTGCACCGGCCCTACGCCTCCTGCAAGAGGCCGCGAGCACGGTTCAGATGCACGTAAGCAGCCTCGAATCGCTGCTGGAGTCTCTTGGCGGCCACGCTGGATCACCGGTTAAGAGCGGGGTCGCATCGGCGCTCGGCGGCGTTGCAGCGGCGATCGGAAATACCCGGAAAACCGAAGTGGCGAAATACTTACGAGATGATTACACCGCGTTGTGTCTCGCATCGGCAAGCTACACGATGCTGCAAACGACGGCGCTCGCCATGGGCGAGCACGCGACAGCCGCAGTGGCAAAAACCGGCTTGACGGATTACGCCGGCCTGATTATGAAAATCAGCGCGACATTACCGCTGGCCACGATCACCGATCTGCAAAGTGAAGGCGCGGCCGTCGACGCTTCGGTCATCGAGGATGCGAAGAAGGCCACCGATGACGCGTGGTCTCAGGGCGCATCGCGTGCGTGACCCGCTGACGAGCCCATGAAGGCGACGGGTCAATTTCTACGCTTGCTAACGATCGTCGCATGCGTAGTTTTCGTAAGCTGGGCGATGCCGCAAACGTCGATCGCTCAAAATGCGCCCGGTCCGCTCCCGACCGGCCCCGGTGCCGGCGAAAAAGCCGCCGCGGGTGGTTACACCGGGGCTCGTACGTCGCTTCCGGGCGATAGCGGCTCGCCGCTCGAGCCGTATCTGTTCCTTTTCATTCTTGCCGGCGGCGGAATCATCGCGTGCGCGGCTGCAATTGGAACCGACGTTCGAATTCGTAAGAGCCGCAACGGTCAGATGACGTCTCGATCTGCGATACCGAGCCGCCGGTAACAACGGCGCCCTCGCAGGTCTAACGCGCAGCCGAGCAATGCGCTTGAGCGATCGGTACACCAGCGGAGCGGCCGGAATGGCAATGCGACCGAATGTTTCGCCGAGATCGGCATAGGGAATCGGTCGCGTTCGCCCCAAGCGTTCGTACCTATGCGTCACACTCTCGCGTTCGCACGCTGCATCGCCGTTGCGTTGCTTTTCCTTACGAGTTCGCACGCCGCGAGTGCGGCTATCAGACCCGTCAACGTCGCGATCGTTACGACGATGGGAACGATCGTCGTGCAAGTCGACACGGTGCACGCACCGCGCACAGCAGCAAATTTCCTTAAGCACGTCGATGCCCGGACGTACGATGCAGGCGCGTCGTTCTACCGGACGGTGTACTCGCCTGATCCGACGCACCCCGCCGGCCTATCGATCATCCAAGGCGGAATTGAGACGCGGGCTGACACGATGCCGCCGATCGCGGTGGAGAAAACGACGCAGACGGGCCTGCACAACGTCGCGGGAACGATTGCGATGGCCCGGCAGAGCGATCCGTCGACGGCGACGTCGGAGTTCTACATCAATACCGGCGACGACCGCCGCCTCGATGCCGACCAATTCCCCGACACGTACGGCTATGCGGTCTTCGGCCGCATCATTGCAGGGAACGACGTCGTCGCGAAGATTCAGCGTTCTCCCGCAAGCGGTCAGTCGCTGACGCCGCCGGTTAAAATCCTACGCGTCAAACGGATGTAGCGTCCGCGGGCTACGGCGGCAGGGGCGGTGCCGGTGCGCCGTAGGCAATCTTCGCGGCGGAGAACGCCGCGCTCACGCGCGCGTTGAGCTCACGGCGGAGTGCGTATTGGCGTAGCGGTGCCGTCTTGATTCGGGCCCGGACGATTGCGCCGTCGCGGCTGATGCCTTCGATGCCGATCCACTCGGCCGGCTCGACGATCGCGTCGCGCCAATTCGCGTCGTCCTCGAGGCTCGCGATTTGTGCCTGAATCAGCGCAATCGCTGCCGGCACGTCGCTCGCGACGTCGACGGAAATTTCGTAGTCGACGCGCGACCAGTTACGCGAGTGATTGACGACCGACGTCGCGGAGCTGTGCGCGATCGTCACGAGGCTTCCGGTTGCGTCGCGAATCTGCACCATGCGCAGCGTCAAGCGCTCGACCGAGCCGCGATTTCCGTTGATCGTGACGTAATCGCCGACGACGAACTGATCTTCGATCAGGACCAGAAATCCACTGACGACATCGCGAATCAGATTTTGCGCGGCGAGCGAAACCGCGATCGCAGCGACACCGCCGATCGTCACGACCGATCCGACCGGTATCCCGAGTTGGGTCATCGTCGCGAGAATCGCGACGAACGCGAGGACGAAGGTCTTGAGCCCCGCGAGCGCTCGCGCGATCGTCGGCGCGCGCAACAGCTGCCGTTGCTTTTCCTCAGAGGATCCGAACGCGCGCAGTTCCCAGAGCGTCGGGAGACGCTCTACCGTGATCGTCAACGCACGGTCGACGAGCAGAGCGACGATCCAAATCGTCGCAACGGCAAACCCGTTGCGGAGCAGGGCATTTCCGAACGCGGCCGTCTGCGGGAACTGCAACGTTGCCCACGTGAGCGCACCGAACCACGCCAAAACCAAAAGCAGAGTAAGGCTGATACGCAGTGCTCGGGCGAGCGTGAGTTGCTTCGCCGGATCGAGTATACCGATCAGCAAACTGACCAAACGCGTGCGGTGCGCTACCGTCTGGACGTCGTCGTCGGGCGCGATGATCTGCGCGCGTTCGGCAGCGAGTTCGGCATCGTGTTTCTGCACGTTGGTCGCGAGCGCGCCGATCCGGCGCGAGAGCCGCAGGAGCACGAAATACCCCAGGATCGTCGCGAGCGCGACCCCGCCCGCGACGCGCACGACCGTCGCCCGATTCTCGCGCTGGATCTCGGGCTGGCGGATCGTCAGCGCGTGCACGAGCGCGGCGCGAAGAACGTCTTGCCATTGCGCGGCGAGCGCGTCGACACTCACCTGCTGATATTCGGCATCCGCGGCAGTTACCGTGACGAGCGGCAAACCGTCGCGATGGCGTTCGTCGACGGCGTCGAGCGTGACCGCGCCGTGCGTACGCACGATTTCAACGTGCAGCGTGTGCGGATCGAAGACCGTGCGCGTGACGCTTTCGTCGGTCGCGAGCACTTGATCGAGAGCGACGTTCACCGCGTTGGCGCGGACGGCGACCGGTTCTTGATTCTGCCCAGAAATCGCCACCGCGATGCGAAAGAGCGTGATGCCGTCGAGGACGATCGGGGCCGTGGCGTACAGCGCGTCGAGCGCGCCGGCGGTGCCCGGCCCGGGCGTCGCCACGGGGAAACCGGGAAACGCCTGCGCGTAACCGGTCGTCGTCGTTGCCGCGACGCCGGCGAGCACGGCAATGACTCGGACGGTCCGGCGTAGCAATGACATGGGTGACTCACGAACGCCAACGCCGGCTCGTCGGCGATTTCCCGGAGGTGTCCTCATGAAACGAATCATCGCTGCTCTCGTGCTCGGCGCCTCGCTGATCGGAACGGCAAATGCCGAGGATCAACGCGTTCATCTCCGCGGTACGATCAGCGGCGTCAGTGCGGACACGATGACGATCGCCCTTGCCACCGGCCCCGTGACGGTGCTCCTCGTGCCGACGACGAAATTCAGCTATGTCGACAAATCCGACCTCTCCGCGATTAAGCCGGGTGCCGTCGTGGGCACCGCGGCGCTCGCGGGGCCCGACGGTACGCTGCGCGCGCGCGAGGTCCACATCTTCATTCCGGGCGCGACACCCAATGTCGGGACGAGCCCGTGGGATAGTGAGCCCGGAGCGTCGATGACGAACGCGCCGGTGACGACGATTGGCGATGCGACCGTCGATTCCGTTGGCGGCCGCACGCTGACGCTTACGCTTCCGAGCGGCGAAAAGAAGGTCGTGGTCGGACCAAGTACACCGATCGTTGCGTATGCTGCTTCGGACCGCAGCGCGCTGACGACCGGCGCGCACGTGTTCATCATCGCCGCAAAACACGACGACGGAACATTCACGGGGCAATCGGTGAATGTCGGCCGAAACGGTCTCACGCCACCGATGTAGCTCTGAGTTGAGCGGCGCTACATGACGCGATTCTCAAGACGTCCGATCGGCGGCGACGAGATTTCTACCGAGTCGCCCTTTTTCAAGAACAATTCGTGCGGACGCGTGCCGTCGGCGCCGAGCTTCGTGCTGTCCTGCGCCGTGCCGGCTCCGGTGCCGCCTAAGATCACGTCGCCGGGAACGAACGTGAAGTCAACCGAGAGAAATTCGAGAATCTCCGCAAACGAAAATACCATGTCGCGACTGTTATACGTTTGGCGAAGGTCACCGTTGACGCGTGTTTCGAGATCGATGTTTTGCGGATCGAGTTCGTCGACGACGATGACCGGTCCGAGCGAAAGCGAGTAATCGAAGTTTTTTGGAAGGTTGAAGCTCATCGGGCGCTGCGGACCGCCGGCATCGCGATTGCTCCAGTCATTGGCAAGGGTCACGCCCCAGACGTAATCGCGAAACTCACGTGCGGGGATGTTCTTGCCGCGTTTGCCGATGACGATCGCAACTTCGCCTTCGTAATCGAAATATTCGGCGCGAGTCGGCAAGGGAATCTCGGTGCCCGGTCCAGCCACGGCATCGAGCACCTTCCAAAATCCCCAATTTCCGCCGGAACGAATTTGGGCGGCCATCTTTTCGATCGTCACGTCTGCGGTGCCGCGATTCACCGCCATGCCGTACGAGTGCGCTGCGTAATTACCGCCGGCGCAGGCGACGCGTTTACCGGTCCACGGAGCGTGGAGCGTAACGTCGGCTGCCGACTCGCCGAGAGCCGATTCGCGCGCGCGTTCGAGCGCCTTTGCCGCGCGGAGTTTGCCCGAATCGCCGAGGTCGATCAACTGCAGAAGCGTTGCCGGGAGTTCCGGGTCGACCGCATTGAGGTCGATGATCCGGTCACCATCGAGGGCGCCGACGCGTCGCGCGGCTCCGAACACAACGATTTTCACGGAGAAACCTCCTCGAGCGTGCGGAGTCGCGTTTCAATTCCGAAGCGCCGCATAACGACGAATGCGACCAGCAGAACGAACGCGAACATCGAGAAGACGCTGGCGATGCCGAGATTGTTCGCCAGCAAAAAGCCGACCGCGAGCGGCGCGATGGTACTACCCAGGCGATTCAAGCTGCTTGCCGTCGACGTTCCGAGTGCGCGCATCCGCGTCGGATAGAGTTCGGGCGTGTAGAGATAGACACCGATTGAGTTGACCGATGTGCCCGCCGACATGATCAGCCCGAAGACGAGGAGTGGCACCCAGCCGTGGACGTGCAATATCCCGGTCACGACGGCGCCGCCGATAGCTGCGCATGCTGCCACGGCGAACGCACCGGAGAACCAGCGGACGCGTCCGACGCTGTCGATCGTTCCGGCGACGGCCCACGCGGTGAAAAGTTGTATCACCTGAGTCAAGATCGTGAGCATCAAAGCGTAGCGCACCGGCAACCCGCCGATTTTCATATACAGTGTCGGCAGCCAGACGGCAAAACCGTTGGAGCAGAAGTAGGTGCAGAACCACTGCGTCCACACCAGCAGCGTGCGATGCAGATATATCCCTTGGAAGAGTTCGGCAAAGCGTGTTTTCTCGACGATCACCGGCGCGCGCGGAACCGGAACGGGCAGCTCTCGGCCGTATCTGACCGCTTCGGCTTCCATATCGCTCACGATGCGATCCGCTTCGGCGATGCGCCCTTTCGCGGCAAGCCAGCGTGGCGATTCCGGTAGCGTCAAGGCGGCGACGACCGCGACGACGAGCGGAATGCCGCCGAGCCCGAAGAGTACGCGCCAGCCGAGGGCGGGTCCGAGCGTTTCGACCAGGACGAGACCCATCACCGGCGCAAGAATGAGGCCCCAGATGAATAAACTTTCATAGATCATCACGAAACGGCCGCGGGCGTTTCCGCGGACCACCTCGTTGAACAGCGCGCCCGCGATCGGCACCTCGGCGCCCAGGCCGATACCTTGAATGCCGCGTGCGATCAGCAGAGCGTTGACGCTCATCGCGAGCGCCGCCGCAATCGAACAGGCGCCGAACATCGCGAGTGCGATAACGAAGCCCCATTTGCGGCCGATGCGTTCGCTGATGAATCCGAATCCGAATGCACCGACGAACTGACCGAAGAATGCGGAGCTCGCAAGTGTCGCGCCGATCTTGAAGTCGACGTGGAATGTCGCGACGATCATCGTGAGCGCCGCAGCGATGCTCAGTGAGTCGAACGCATCGAAGAGCGTGCCGACGCCGAGGGTTGACGCCATACGGAAATGGTAGGGTAAGAACGGCATGCGCTCGAGCCGCGCGGAGATCATCTCCGGCGTCGCGGCCATCGTTGCTGCGCCGAGACTGCCGATTGGTACGCTAGCTGCCATCGATCTCGTCCTCCGTCATGCCGTAGTCGGCAATCGCTGATTCGCGTGAGATGTAGCCACGCCGGAGATCGTCGCGTACTGCACTGCGCGGGCGTGTGCGCGGATCGCCGTATCCCCCGCCGCCGCCCGCCTCCACGATGAAGACGTCGTGCGTCTTGAGCGCGTATGCGCCCATCTTGCCGTTCGGCGGCGCGTATTCGGTGCCGTCGGGCCGCACGACGCGCACACCGTTCGGCAAACCGGCTTTGCCGCCGAGCAATCCCCACGGCGGACACTTGGTGCGCTCCGTGTACATGCTCAAGCTCATCGGCCCGTCGACGCGGACGCGCAGTGCAACACCGAGGCCGCCGCGGTGCTCGCCGGCGCCGCCGGAATCTTCGCGCAGCGAATACGACTCGATGAGCACCGGCAGCTTCGCCTCTTGCGACTCGACGACGGAATTGTGCGTGTCGCCGTCGTTGATGCACACGGTCGCGCTCATCCCGTCGCTATCGTACTTCGCGCCCCAGCCGCCGCCGGGGAGCCCCATCGACGATGCGAAGAAGCGGCCATTACGCGGGTTCGTGCCGAAGATGCGCGAGCTGTTGAGGTCGGCGTGATGTCCCCCGGCGACGCGCTCCGGCATCGCCGGTGCGAGCGCCTTGAACACGGTGTCGACGACCGTCATCGGAATCGTCATCCATTTGCGCATCGCGGCCGGTTTCGTCGCGCTGATAACGCGCCCAGCCGGTAAAACGACCGCAAGCGGCCGAAACGAGCCCTCGTTGATCGGATAGAGGGTCGGCGTGGTGACGCATTTGAAGGCCACTTGAGCGGCCGAGATGCCGGCCGTCGCACCGGAGTTGAAGAAGCCCTGGACTTGCGGGCTCACGTCGCTGAGGTCGATCGTCATCGCATCTCCGCGAACGGCCACGCGCACCTTGATCGGAATCGGCGCCGTGCCGATGCCGTCGTCGTCCATGAACGACTCGGCTACATATTCGCCGTCGGGAATCGCGGCGACGGCTGCGCGCGCAAGCTCGGCACTCTCTTCAAAGATCGCGGTGATGCTCTCGGCGACGTCGCGGCCGCCGTACTTCGCGAGTAGTGCTTGATAGCGAATCTCGCCGGTGCGAATCGCCGCGATTTGCGCGCGGAAGTCACCCATCGCGAGTTCGGGAAAGCGTACGTTCGTGCGGATGATACGCGTGAGCTCGTCGTCTTGGACGCCGCCTTTGAACACCTTGACGATCGGTAGTTGCAACCCTTCGGAATAGATGTCTTGCGTCGTTCCGCCGAGCGTGCCGCCGATGTCTTGCCAGTGGCCCATCGACGCCGCGAACGCGACGATCTTTCCCTCGTGAAAGATCGGCAGCGTAAAGATCATGTGGTTGAGGTGACTGCCCATGATGTAGGCGTCGTTCGTCAGCAGAATATCGCCGGGCTCGATACCGTCCGGGCCGTAAAATGCGAGCTTCGCTTTAATCGCGTCGGATAGGCCGCGGATAAACATCGGCAGGCCGAGGCCGATCGACGTCGTGTCGCCGGTCGCATCAAAGAGGCCGACGGTAAAGTCGAGCGCTTCGTAGATGATTGGATTGTACGCGGTGCGCATCATGTTGGTCTTCATCTCATCGGTGATGGCGATGAGCGCATTGCGGACGATTTCCGCGGTAATCGGGTCGGTGGTGGTCGTGCGCGAGGCGAGGTTCACGATGCATCCACCGTCAGCAGAAGGTGGCCGGCGCGATGGACAACAGCCGTAACGCCGGCCGGAATGCACGTGGCCGAACCCGCTTCCTCGATGATTGCGGGTCCGTCGATCACGTTGTTCGCGAGCAGCCGCGAGCGATCGTAGACGGCGGCGTCGCCGTCGGTTCCCCGATCGAAGCGGACGACCCGATGCTCGAGAATCGCGTCTGCCGGCGTCGTCGCCGCGCCGGCGGCCAGTTCTACTATCGCCGGTTTGCTCAGCGTCCCGATGATCGACACGCGGACGGCGACGACTTCGGCTCTTTCTTCGGGTGCGTTGTGACTGAACCGTCGCAGGTGTGCAGCGTCGAATGTTGCCTTGATTGTCTGCAGCGTGTGCTCGTCGGTCCCTTGCTGAAGCGGAATGGTCACGGCATGATCTTGTCCGACGTAGCGCACGTCGGCGCTCCATTCGAAGACGACGTGCCGGCTCGGCACGCCGGCGTCGTGCAGCCACGCCGCCGCTTCGGTCTCGAGTTCGTGCGCAACGAGGCCGGTGCCGCGCAATGCTTCGACGTTGAGCGGTGCGCGATGCGTGCGGGCGTATTCGCGGCGCAGGTCGGCCACGAGCATGCCGAAGGCCGAAAAGTGCCCAGGTGCGAGCGGAATGATCACGTTGCGTACAGCGAGTTCGCGTGCGATGTCCACGGCATGCAGCGGCCCTGCGCCGCCGTATGCGACCAGCGCAAAGTCGCGCGGATCCAAACCTCGTTCGGTCGTGACGGCCCGCACGGCGTTCGCCATCGTCGCATTGGCGATGGCCAGGATGCCGCTCGCCGTCGCGGCCTCATCGAGGCCGAGCGGATGCGCGACCGTTTCGATCGCCGTCGTCGCCGCTTCGAGATCGAGCGGCATGCGGCCGTCGAGAAAACGTCCGGTGGATAAGCGCCCGAGTATGAGATGCGCGTCGGTCACGGTGGGTACGGCGCCGCCTCCCCCGTAGCACGCCGGTCCCGGACTCGCGCCGGCACTCTCGGGACCGACGCGGAGGCCGCCGGCCTCGTTGATCCAGGCGATGCTGCCGCCGCCCGTGCCGACTTCCTTGATGTCGATCACGGGGATACGAATGACGAGCCCTTCGTTGTACCCGCCAACGAAATAGTCCGACGACAAATCCGCGCTGCCGTCTTGCAGCACGCACGCTTTGGCCGTCGTGCCGCCCATATCGAAGCTGATGAGGTTGCGCATCCCGAGCGTATCGCCGACGGTGCGTGCGGCGACGACGCCGCCGGCCGGACCGGACTCGAGCATCTGAATACACTGCACGCGGGCTGTAGCGACGTCGCAGAGTCCACCGCTGGATTGCATGATCAGGAGGCTGCCCGCGAAACCGTCATCGGACAGGCGTTCTTGCAGCCGGTCGAGATACCGGCTCACACGCGGTCCGACGTAGGCGTTCGCCGCAACGGTCGACGTCCGTTCGTATTCACGTTGTTCGCGCGATACATCGTGCGACGCGGCGACAAACGCGTCCGGCAGTTCTTCGTGCAGAATCTCGACCATGCGCTGCTCGTGAGCAACGTTGGCGTACGAATGCAACAACATCACGGCGACGGCTTCGACGCCTTGCGCGCGCAACTCGCGTCCGGTCGCGCGCGCGGCATCTTCGTCGAGCGGCGTAACCACGGACCCATCGTATCGGATGCGTTCGAGGACTTCGAACACGCGATCGCGGGGCACGAGCGGTACGTGCTTGCGAAAGAACAGGTTGAACGAATCCGGCCGATTGATGCGGCCGATTTCATACACGTCGCGAAAGCCGCGCGTTGTAACCAGCGCCGTTCGCGCGCCTTTGCGCTCGAGAATCGCGTTGATCGCGACCGTCGATCCGTGAATGATGAACTCGGCGGACGCGGGCGCGGCACCGGCAACTTCGATCGCCGCGAAGATTCCGGCGACGAGGTCGCGCGGTGTGCTCAGGGCCTTCCCGAACCGCACCGAGCCATCGCGTGTGTCCAGCACGGTGGCATCAGTAAACGTGCCGCCGATATCGACGCCGATGCGAAGACCGCTGGTGGTAGACGTGATAGACTCCCCTCCTGGCAACGCGTTTACTCGATTAGAACGGATACGGATGGCCTTTCGGGCGAATCGTCATCCAGCGCCAGGTCGTGAACTCTTCGAGATTCGCGAGCGAGCCGAACCGGCCGCCGTTTCCAGACGCACCCATGCCGCCGAACGGAACGCGCGGATCGTCGTTAATGGTTTGATCGTTGATGTGCACGAGCCCCGTGTTGAGACGTTCGGCGATGCGCATTGCACGCTCGACATCGTTCGAGTAGATGGCGCTCGCGAGACCGTACTCGGTACGATTGGCCAGTTCGATCGCTTCTTCGTCGGTTGCGAACGTCGTGATCGGCGCGACCGGCCCGAAGATTTCTTCGCTGAATGCGGCCATATCCGGCGTCACGCCGGTGAGCACGGTCGGACGATAGAAGCGCCCCTCGTTCGTTGCGCCGGTTTCCGCCCGCGCGCCCGCCTGCACGGTCCGCTCGACGATATCGCTCACGCGCGAAAGTTGATTGTCGTTAATCAGCGGCCCGAGATGTACCGCGCCGGGCGTAGGATCGCCGACCGTTAATGCTGCCGCGCGTTCGGTCAACCGCTTCACGTATGCCGCCGCGATCTTGTCGTGCACGAGATGGCGGCTCGACGCCATGCAGATTTGACCTTGATAGAAGAACGAGCCGAACGCGCCGGCGGACGTCGCGAGTTCGAGGTCGGCATCGTCGAGCACGATGAACGGCGAATTACCGCCGAGTTCGAGCGAGACGCGCTTGAGCGTTCGTCCGCCGGCCTCACCGACGAGCCGCCCGACTTGCGTCGAACCGGTGAACGCGATCATGTTGACGTTCGGATCGCTTGTAAGCGCCGCGCCGGGTTCGGCATCGCCGGGCAGCACGTGGAAGACGTCGCCGGGCAGGCCGGCCGCGAGCAGCGCCGCGGCGATGACGAAACCGCCCGAGATCGGTGTTTGGATGTCGGGCTTGAGCACGACCGTATTGCCGAGCGCAAGCGCGGGCGCGATCGACCGAATCGACAGAATCATCGGCATATTCCACGGCGCTATGACGCCGACGACGCCGATCGGCACGCGCACAGCGACGCTCTCCAGATCGCGGGTCTTCTCGATCACGTGGCGCATCGGGTGTTGCACGAGCTTTGCCGCTTCACGGAATTCGCCGATGGAGACGTTGACGTCGAAGCCGGCCTTCGCGGCAATGCCGCCCGTCTCGCGCATTTCGATCGCGACGATCTCGTCGCCGGCGCCGGTGAGAATGTCAGCCGCGCGCACGAGAATTGCCGCGCGTTCGGCGGGCGGGGTCGCGCGCCACGCCGGGAGTGCTGCCTTCGCTCGCCGACAGGCAGCGGCAACGTCGGCGATGTTTGCGATACCCGTCGTGCCGAGCGAATCACCGGTCGCCTTGTCGCGAACCGGTGCCGTTCCGCCGGCCGGTGACCGCCAGCCGCTCGAGTAAATTTTGCCTTGCCAGAGCTCGTGGTCGAGCAGACGTGCGACGCGGTCTCCAATCACCAGGGTCCCTCCGATGTGCGGCGACGTTGTTCCGGCTGCGCCGGCGGGATTTTGCCCGGTTCGAGGTGCGGTCTCACCAGGTGACGCACATGGGGGTATGGTCGCGACAATCGTCCCCGTTCGAACCGGCGCCCACGCGCTCTTCGACGTGCTGCAGCAGTGGGGCATCGATCTGCTCTTTACCTGCCCCGGCAGCACGGAGGCAGCCGTGCTCGACGCATCGATCGACGTTCCGGCATGCGCGTGGTTCTTACGACGCACGAATCGATCGCAGTCTCCGCGGCCGACGGGTACGCGCGCGTGAGCGGCCGACCTGCGGTCGCCTACCTCCATGCGAACGTCGGCCTCGCCAACGGAATCGCGCATCTGGCATGCGCTACGTCGACGCACACGCCCTTGCTCGTGCTCAATGGAATGAAGTCGAGCGAGATGCAGAACCGCGGCGGCTTCACGACCTCACCATATCCGGCGGACCCGGTTCGACAGTACGTACGCGAAGCGCGCGTTCTGCTGAGCACCGAGGCTCTTGCCGAAGATTTAACGCGGACGATCGCCGCGACGCTGACCGATCCCGGGGGGCCGGCCTACCTCGGCTTGCCGCAAGACCTCGTCGAAGCGCCGTTTTCCGGCACCGTCCCGGCGATGGAACGTCACCGCGTCTCCTCGCGACGTCGCCCGGATCCCGAGGCCGTCGAGTCCGCCGCGCGGCTGTTGCGCTCGGCTCGTACGGTTACGATCGTGGCCGGTGCCGAGATCGCGAACGACGAAGCGCGCCGCGCGCTCGCGGTCCTCGCCACGCGGCTCGGCGCGCCGGTGCTGATCGAGGATCGCCGGACGATGACCGCGGCGGGCATTCGCGGCGACGAGCCGGCCTTTGCGGGGGTCTACGCGGCTGATCATCCGGCGGTGATCGCGAGCGACGTACTCGTCTTTGCCGGGATGCCGTCGTTCACCGAGTTCGAACCGCTGCGGGCGCCGGCCGCGCCGGCCGGGGCGAAGATCGTGCACCTGAGTTCCGACCCGGCGGAAGTCGCGAAGCGCGAGGGCGTGGACGTCGGGCTCATTGGAAACGCGGCGCTCGCGCTCGAAGATCTCACGTGCGCGCTCGGCGCAGGGACCGCGGCGACCGCACATCGCGAGCGGGCAGTCGCCGTGGCGCGCGCGCGGACCGACGAGCATCGCGCCACCATGCGCGCGCGCTACGACGAGGCGCCGCTTCACCCACTCGTCGCCTGCAACGCGCTCGACGAATGTCTGCCGCGCGACGCGTTCATCGTCGGCGACGCGGTCACGTCCAACGGTTACCTGGCCGACGCGATCATCCCCGGCTCGCACCGCGAATTTCTCTCCACCGGCGGCGGATCGCTCGGCTGGGGCATGGGGGCGGCGATCGGCGTGAAGCTAGCGAAGCCCGGCGCGACCGTCGTCTCAGTGGTGGGCGACGGCGCGTTCCAATTCGGCGTCCACGCGCTGTGGACGGCGGCGGTGCTGCGGCTCTCCATCGTCTTCATCGTGATCGACAATGAGTCGTACGCTGCCGTGAAAGCCGGGATCAAGCGGTACCGCCGGCGCAGCGGGCGCCTCGACGGGAGCGTCTTTCCCGCGTCTGATCTCCCGGGTACCGACATCGCTGCGATCTCGCGCGGCTTCGGTGCGTTTGCGGAAACCGCCGGTACGATCGCTGGCCTCGGGCCGGCGATCGAGCGCGCGTTGGCGTTCGACGGTCCGGCGGTGATCGTCGTCAAGACCGACGTGAAGCACACCGGACCGTAACGCGACGCGGTGTCTCGGGCGCCATGACATCCCGGGCCGGAAACGGCGCCGCGATCTCGCCGTACTTCGCGGCCAGATCGATCACCGGCTGGAGCAGCACCGGATCCTTGGCGGTGCCGTAGACAACCCGCGGGCCGCTCTCGAGTTGCGTCGGCGTCTGTTTGATGTGTTTCGCCAAGATCAGCGCGGACTCATGATGGTGCGCGTTGGCCAACGAGGCCGCCTGGCCGAGCGCAGTTGCGAACCCTTTCGCGGCATCGGGATGCTGTGCGACGGAACGGTACGCCGCGCTGGTGAGCGAGCGCGAGCGAGACGACATTGGTCGTCCCGATATCCACTGAGCCGCCCGCGACGGCGCCAGCGATCGCACCGCCGTTGCCAAGGTCGATGATTTCCGGCGCGATGCCCACCTTCGCGAAATAACCGAACTCGTCCGCGTCGTAGACGTCGGCAGCGACGTCGCTCGCGAAGAGCGCAATCCGCATCGGAACCGGTGCGTCGGCACGCGCCACGGCCCGCCCGTGCCGAGCACGAGCGCGCCGAAAAGCGCACACTTTTCAAAAAGACGGAAAAATGAACAATCGCACGATCGCGGCAGCGGTCGCCCGGAATAATCTGACCGGCATCTTGGATGACGCTGAGCAGGGACGAACCACTCTGATTTTACGACATTCGCGGCTGAGCGCTGCGTTAGTGCCGGCGGCGGATCTCGAGACGTATCGCCTTTTTCGGAGGTTAATGAGAGAGGTTGGAGAGACGCTTGAGGTCTCGCGTGACGCCGCAATCATCGAAACGGTTAAGAAATCTCAAGAAGCTATCGATCGCGGCGAAATTATTTGCGATAACGAGGACGCTGGAGTTTTGCCCGCACGCCGTCGCAGTCGGAAATCTGCGGCCGCTTCAAAGTCCCGATAAGAAACCGTTATGGCTTGCTCGAGCTCCAATTTGTCGAGCTTGGGCCGCGGCCGGGCCTTGGTGACGCAACTCCCAAACAGCGGCTCCTTCGGGTCGAACGATCATCTTCGCGCGTTGGTCATCCAATCGGACATCGGGCGTCGCACAAAAATCGTGCCCACTCACATTACCTATTCGATGGAAGCGATATGTCGCAAAAAAATGCGCAGTTCAACGGGCAGGCGTGTAGATGAGTTCCTCGGCTTTAAACGTCGGAAAACCCGCATACTTCGCCGTAGCGTCGATCCAGGGCTGGATTTCCGCGGCGGACATATGCAGAGGATAATAGGATCGGCGCGCTAGGCCTAGAAGCTCGCTATTCGCTTTGAACTCTTTGGCCATAATCGGCACGACCTTGGTGGGATTAGCATCGGCCCAAGCTGCAGCTTGATTCATGGCCCGCTGGAAACGGGTGACCACATCCGGGTGCGCCTTCGCCCAATCAGCCGTTGCAAACCAACCCGTCGGAATAAATTCATTCGGCGTTATCGCGTCTGCACCAGCGGTCAGGATACGGGCTAAATGGCGGCGCTCCGCATCGGTAACAAACGGTTCAGAAAAATACGCGCCGGCGACGCGGCCGGCAGCAATGGCATCCGCCATGGCCGACATTGGAATCTCGACGAACTTCACCGTTGTGGAGTCGCCGCCGTTCTTGTCGATCCAGGCACGCGGTAGATACTCCCCAATCGTGTTAAGGCCGGCCGTGCCGAGCGTTTGTCCGTTAAAATCCTTGCCGCTTCTTAGCGTAGAATTCTCGGCCACCATGATCGCACCGCCAAAGTGCTTTTTCGAATTCGCGATGCCCGGCACGAGGATGACGAAGGGCACACCCTTCGCATGGGCGGTGGCAAGTGTCGGGACGGTTGCGTAAGAGATATCGTACGTTCCCGCCAAAATAGCTGACGCGAGCGCTGGAGTAGAAGCGCTCTGCGTTATCTCAACCGTCAACCCAGCCTTTGCGAAGTAGCCATTCTCTTGGGCATAGTAGACAGCGGCTGCCGTTTCGATGGGGATCATCGCGACATGCAGCGTCGCCATCGTCTGCGCGTGAACCGGCATCGAACCCGAAAGTGCGATGAGCGTAAACGTGATGGCGATTCGTAGGAAAGCAGCCGCGCGAGGCATGCATCTCACCGATGTTATATACCGAGGGTTGGTACCACGTCGTCGGGCATTCGTTCCCATTTCTTGGGCCGTCCACCGTCGGCAATGATTTGCAGCTCCCGTTCGAGGATGCGACGCCAGAGCGCAATCACCGTGTCCGAACGGCCGAGGGTTTCGGCCTCCCGATCGGTGATCCGGCCCTGCCCGGCCTGGACGGCAATATCTTGAACCGTTGCGAGTTCGGGGTGCCGCATCTCGTCGAAGGCGACACGTCCGGCCCAGACTTCCTGCACAAGACGTTCAATTGGTGGGGCCGCTTCGCGTTTGGCTTGCAACTCGGCACGCCTTTCCATGAATGCCTGGATTTCGCTTTTGGACATGCGATATTTTGCCGTGCGCACGAAGAGTTGGTTCTCATCATCCACCGGCGTAAAGTGAAAGGTGATCTCCGGCCATTGAGCGCCCGTCATTCCGGACGGCGGCGGGACGACGACGCGAGCGGCATTCGGAGCAATGTGGAGAGAGTGACGCACGTTTCCGCCGGCCCGTTTGCCGAAGCGCAGTAGACCCCAGGGCGTTTCCTCGCCGCTGACCGTCGGTAGGTCCTGCGCCAAAAGTGCGTGCGAACCGCCGGGACTATGCGTGTAGGCAACGTGAACTTCGTCCATACTATTTTCCCACGATTGCAGGTAGTTGCATGGAACAAGTTCGATCGGCCGTGCTTCGATGAAGCCTTCGCCATGCGATTCCGGGTACGGGGGAAATGCGGGCGGCTCCTGATCCCCGAAGAAGCCGTAAATCAAGCCAAACGCCTCACCCGTCGGAAACACTGGTATCCGAACGTTCCGCTCGAAACCTTCGCGTTCCGCCGGCGCTTCGACGCATTGACCCGAACAGTCATACTTCCATCCGTGATAGACGCAGCGGATCGTATCGTCTTCTACCCATCCGAGGTGCATCAGCGCGCCGCGATGCGCGCATCTTGCGGCAATAATTTGCGCTCGGCCAGACGCTCCTCGAAATAGCGTGTAGTTTTCGTTCATGATTCGGATCGGCACGGCTCGGCCGCACACCAAATCCTCGCTGCGATAAAGCGCGTGCCAAAACTGGCGCATGAAGGTCCCGCCCGGGGTTCCGGGTTTGGTCGTCGCGAGATCCACGTGCGGCGCGAGCTTCCGCGTCTTCGGTATTCCCACGGTGGACACGTCGCTGTGCGTCATAGCCAAGGCTGAAACCTTATCGCGGCAGGGGAGTTTGAGGCTCCCCTAAATTGTTACGAGCTTCCTGCTCGTGAAAGCGACGCCCAGCGATTCTTTGGCGGCCGAGCTTGTTTCCAGTCCGTCGGCGGCCGCGCAACGATCGGCGAAGCTCATGACATGAAAATCGAACGGAGCAGAGACTTGCCGATAACGATCTTTCTGCGCCTCATCCGAATCGCGGTCGCCTTGATCGCCGCGGCGGTATTGCTCGCACCGAGGATCGCGAACGCTCAGAACCCGCCGAACTTACGCGTCGCGTTGATTGCAGCCGAAGCCTCTGCTCAAGTCTATTTCGCCAAGGAAATGGGCTTTTTTCAAAGTGCGGGTCTCAACGTCGACCTTCAAATCCTAAGCAACACGAATGCAATCGCCGAAGCCGTTGCCTCGAACAATGCCGACATCGGCTTCAGCGCCGTTCTTTCGATCGCCACAGCGTACAAGAAAGGCATCCCGTTTACCATTGTTGCGGCCGGCAACGAGTACGAATCATCGCGGCCGAACGCCGCCATCATGGTCTCGGAGAACTCACCGATTCATAACGCCAAAGATCTGAACGGGAAAACGCTCGGCGTACAAGCCGTCAAGTCCATTGCGGAGTATGGTCCGCGCTTATGGATAGACAAGAATGGCGGCGACTCATCGACCGTTAGGTTTCTCGACCTGCCGTTCGCGGCGATGCCCAACGAGCTCGCCGCGGGCCGCATCGATGCGGAATGGCTTGCTGAGCCCTACATTGCGATCGGCAAGAAGAACGCGCGCGTAATCGCGTACCCGTTCGACGCTATCGGCAAACGATTTCTCGCGGGAGCATGGTTCGCGAACACGCCGTGGGTCAAGGACCACTCGGACCTTGTGGCTCGATTCGCGGCGGCGATGAGCGAGGCGTCACGCTGGGCGAATGCTAATCCCGCGAAGAGCAGCGAGATATTGCTTAACGTGACCAGAATGAACCCGGACTTGTATGCGAAGGTCGTGCACGCACGCTACGCCGACCACGTTTCCGCTATGGAAGTCCAGCCTCAGATCGATCTGGCCGCGCGCTATGGTCTCTTTTCGCAAACTTTTCCGGCGGCCGACCTGATCTATAACCCTGCGCGTTAACGCGTGAGGGGAGGTCGAACAATCCGTGTTCTCAGTCGCTTTCCGCTCGGTCGAGACTTTATTCCGGCGGTTTCGGTACCAAGCTACGGCGAATACATCAGCTCTTGC
Organism: Candidatus Lustribacter sp.; assembly: GCA_965277075.1. Classification (GTDB taxonomy): domain Bacteria; phylum Vulcanimicrobiota; class Vulcanimicrobiia; order Vulcanimicrobiales; family Vulcanimicrobiaceae; genus Lustribacter. The sequence goes on along the minus strand of OZ255707.1, from coordinate 1,542,905 downwards.
GCCGGGAATGACGCAGCGATCGCTCCGTAACGCGCGGCGAGATCGATGGCCGGCTGAATGAGCGCTGCTTCCGGGCGCGTCGCGTACGTGATCCGGTGCATGCTCTTCACCACGGCCGGGTCGAGATGCGAATACTTTGCGAGTATGACGGCACTCTGGTCATGATTCACGTTGGCCCACGTCGCCGTCTTGGTAATCACGGTGCGAAACATGTCGACGACGCCGCGGTTCGCGCTTATGTACGCTGGCGTGGCAAACCAGGCACCGAGCATCCAGCGCGGCGCTACCGCATCGAAGCAGGTCGCCAACGTGCGTGCGAATGGCTCTGCCGCGTGGATAAACGGTTCGGCAAGCCAGGCCGCATCCACGCGGCCGGCTTCGAGCGCCGCGGGAAGCTGCGGAAACGGCACTTCGATGAACTTGACGGCACTCGCTTTGCCGCCGTTCTTGTCGACCCAAAGCTCTGGGGCTAACTGGCCGACGTCCGCGAGGCCGGTGGTGCCGATCACTTTTCCGCTCAGATCGGCAGCAGTGTGGATCGGGGAGGCTTTGCGCACCATCAGCTGCGTTGCGAGCGATCCGCTGACGGACATACCACCGGCCGCGATGATCGATACCGGTAGCCCGCGCTTATAGGCGGCAGCTAACGAAATAATATTCGACCACCCGATGTCGACGCTATTCGAGATGACGGAGGCTGTGATGACCCCGCCGTTCGGGACGGTTTGAATCGTGACGTCCAAGCCGGCGTCCTGAAAATAGTTCAGGTCGTTCGCGTAAAATGCCAACGCGGTTCCATCGACGGGCAGCGTGGTCAGCCGTACGGCTGTGGCCGCGCTTGCGCCGAGCGGGAATGCTGCGGTTGCGAGCCCGGCGCCGACAAGGCCTAACGCGTGCCGTCGAATCATCGTGATGTTGTTTCTCTCTGGCTAATCGTGTGTGCGTTCGGTTAGGAGGTCGAGACGGCGCAGAACTTCGCGGTCGGAGACGACGAACAATCGCGCGGCTTCGCTATGCGTAACATGGCGCGAGATTTCTCCCGCCGGAACGGTGAACACGTCCCGCGGTCCCCACGAGATGCTGCGCTCGCCGATCTGTGAGGTTCCCGTTCCTTCGACGACGGTACAAACCGCGTGGGCGCTCGTCGAGACGTTGCGCGTTGCAGTACCGGCTTCAATCTGCCAGAGCGCGCAGTCCAAGAGCGATGTAACAGCGCCGCCGGTGGCGGGATTGATATAACGAACACGTTGCATTCCGTCTGTCCCCCGTGGTGTGGCCGCAAGCGCTTCGCGCGCGACGGTCCACGGGTAGTGGAAGACCGGCGAGTTCTCGCCGTACGCGCCCTCGGGAAGCATGGATGCAAAACCGAACGCCGCATCGGAGGGTAGCGGCGTGAGATCGTGGATCGGCCCCGGTTCGAAGACATCGGTTTCTAGATAGCGATGCAGTTGGCCGTCGAGAACGTCGAGCCACACGATCCGTTGGTTGCCGCTGTGCACGTGATCGTGCCAGGTCCAGGCCGGCGTCAGGATGAGATCGCCGAAGTTCATCGGACAGGCCTTGCCGTCGACCATCGTCGTCGCTCCATTACCTTCGACGACGAAGCGGATCGCGTTCATCGAATGCCGATGGGGCCGGGCTCGTTCGCCCGGCAGCAGTATTTGAAATCCCGCGTTAAGATTTCGGGTCGTCGCCGATCCGTTGTCGGCGTAGGCGGGGTCGACGAGAGATAACACACGGCGTTCGACTGCGTCCATCGACGTGATGGCGGTAGCGCCGTCGATCAGCGGTGCGACGGCGCGCCATGGCCACACCATCGGTTCAGCGCGCCGACGATTCCCGCCGTGCGCAACGGGGTTCTTCCATAGCGGACGGATGCCGACCGCAACACAGCGGTCCACGAGCGCATCCTCTTCGGTACCGGCAATATCTTGATCGATCATCGGCTTCTCCTCGCGCCAGCGAGGATACATCATCGCATGGTTTCAAGGAACCTGCCAGATAATGGGAGATAACGGCTTGATCCAAACGGACGTCCTGATCGTGGGTGCTGGACCGATCGGGTTGTCCTTGGCAATCGATCTCGGCCGGCGTGGAATATCATGCACGGTGGTGGAGCGGAGCGATGGCATCATTCACCACCCGAAGGCCACAGCGCAGAATGCTCGCACGATGGAGTTTTTTCGGCGGTGGGGGATTACTGAGGCCGTGAAGACCGCGGGCGCTCCGCCGGACTATCCGCACACCGTGCTCTATGTGACCAATCTCAACGGCTTCGAGATCGCTCGTTTCGAGCGCGCGTCACATGGTGGATCGAAGCCCCTCGATATCAGTCCCGAACGGCCCCAGCGGGTCAATCAGCTGTTCCTCGATCCTATCCTGCTTCAACGTGCGGCGATATACAGGAGCGTGACGCTGCGGTACTCTTGCGAATTCGAATCGTTCGTCGATACGGGCGATGAAATCGTCGCGAGCGTTTGCGCGGATGACAGCGTCGAAACAATTACGGCGCGCTATATCGTCGATTGCTCGGGCACGCGCGGTGTCGTGCGCAGAGCACTCGGGATTGAGATGGACGGCCGTAAGGGAATCGACTATAACGTCAGCATCTTTTTTAAAGTGCCTGAACTGTGGTCGTATCATGACAAGGGTAAGGCTGCGCTCCACTTCTTTGTTGCTGCCGCCGGCATTACGCGCAACCTCGTCCAATTGGATGGACGCGAATTGTGGCGTCTCGGCGTGAACGATCAAGAACTCTTTGAGCATCCGGATACCGTTGATGCGGAGCGATTGATTACCGAAGCCATCGGACGATCCGTTCCGTTCGAACTGCTCGGCGTCTCGCGCTGGACCGCTCACGATCTGGTCGCGCGCTCGTACCGAAGCGGTCGCGCGTTTCTCGCCGGCGATGCCGCGCACCTCAATCCGCCGTCCGGCGGTTTCGGGCTCAATACCGGAATGGGCGACGTTATCGATTTGGGCTGGAAATTGTCCGCCGTCTTGGCCGGGTGGGGCGCCCCCGGACTGCTCGACTCTTACGAGTTGGATCGGCGCCCGATCGCGGAGCGCAACGTGCGGCAATCGATCGAAAATTATTTGCGTGGTTTGCAAATGAGGATCGATCCGGCGATTGCCGACGATTCGATCTCCGGCCAGCAAGCGCGACACGAGCTTGGCGATCACATTCGGCGCATCCAGGGACGCACGTTCATTACTGATGGCACGGCACTCGGTTACGTTTACGCCGGATCGCCGGTCATTTGCGATGACGGGACACCGGCGCCGGAGGATACGATCATGGAATACCATCCAACGAGCCGGCCGGGTGCCCGCGCACCGCACGCGTGGCTTGCCGACGGGCGATCGATTCTCGATCTCTTCGGCGACCACTTCGTTTTGTTACGATTCGGCAGCGATACGCCAAACACCGATGCGTTCCGCGATGCTTTCCCAAAGAGCGGCGTTCCGCTCGACATCGTGTCGATCAGCGACCCGCAAATCACTCGTCTCTACGAACGCGGTCTGGTCTTGGTGCGGCCCGACGGACACGTCGCTTGGCGTTCGGACAGCCTTCCAGATGATGCGAGCGCAATCGTCGACGTCGTGCGCGGCGCAGCGTTGCAAGTTTCGCATGGCGTTTGAATCGGCGTTTTTGATCATCTCGATCGAGGCGGCTTTGCCGTTCCCGAACTTTATGAAAATCGCTTGCGCGCGATCGAACGCTACGACGAGCACGCCTTCTATGCGTATCACCTTGCCGAGCATCACGGAACAGAACTGGGAATGGCTCCCTCGCCCGGCCTTTTTCTCGCTTCAGCTGCTCAACGACGACACGACTGCGCTTGGGAGCGATACGAGTTGGTATGCTAGCAATGACTCACTGTGGGGCGCGCAAACGGCGCTCGAGGAATCTACTTTCCGGCAACCTTCGATGAAGCGGCAGCGCTTCGGACGGTGATTGCCGGTAACCCCGAAACCGTTCTACGCGCCCTCTCCACTGTTCGATCGACCTCTTCGGAAGTGAAGTGATGCCCGGCTTGGCAAAAAATTATTTAGCCGAAGCCGTCGTCTAGCGTCCGTCGCGGTTAGACCCTTAGCGCGCCGAACGTCTCAGGGATCGCTATGTAGCGAGGAGTTCGGGAACGAAAATGTCCTCGCAGCTGAGATGCCGCTTCGACAGCCCTTGTTCGAAATGATAACGTAAAAAAGTCTCCAGAGCTGTACGGTTCGCTTCAACGCCGTACGGCCACCAGTTGTCGCTCATTAAACGGCGGTTCTCGGCCATGAGTTCACTGAACCACGGAATCATCATCGGCGCGTGGTGAAACATCGTCGCACCGAGATACTGCTTGACGGCGAGGTCCTTGGCCTGGCAAAATCCGTCGTAAATTTTTCGCGCTAGACCTGGATGTTTTTCGTGGACGTCTTTGCGGATCACCACCGTGTGCATCATCGGGAAGATCGCTGTGCGCGCGAAATACTCACGCTCCACCGCCTCATAGTTTTCGAAGAGGCGTGTTACGGTCGGCGCCCCCTTCAGGATGCATTGCGGAACGATGGCCGAGAACAACGCGTCGATTTCGCCGGACTCCAGCATCTGCCCCAAGGCCTTTCCCGGCGGGGCCGGCATTACATCGACGTTCGCCGGATGCGGTTGCGCTATGAAGTCGTGCGGCGGTTCCGCTTTGTCAGCGCCACCGATAATCCACCGGTACTGGTCGGGCGTGACGCCGTACTCGTCGGAAAAGATGCCCTTCGCCCAAATGCCCGCGTCGTGACCGTAGGTACGCAGCTCGCCAACCGTTTTGCCGGCGAGGTCCTGCGGCTTCGAAATACCGCTTGCTTTATTGATGAAGACGGAAGAATGCCGAAAGAAGCGGTTCGGAAAAACTGGGATCGCAATGAACGGTGAATCGTCCAGGTCGAGCGTTCGCAAGTAAAACGTCATGCCCAATTCGGCCACGTCAAATTCACAATTGCGAATTACCCGTTCGAAGATGTCGGAGACGATGACATCGCTTCGGTAATTGAGCTCGACGCCGTCTATGCGAACCGTACCGTCGGTGAGCGCGCGGGTTCGATCGTAGTTCCAATAGGCGATGTCGAGTTTGACCCCGGCCAATGTGTGCCTCAATTCGAGAGACGGTGTTACGGATCGCCAGCTTATTTTGCAACGGAAGCTTGAGGTCTCCCGTAATGAGGATCCTTAGATTTTTCGACGTTGTTGGTATCCGCCATTGGGTTGCCGCCCTGGACGGCACCAACCCCGACTTCGAACTGCCCGAGGACCGCTTTTTCGCGGGAGGCGAAGCGAATGTCGCAGGCGAGTACGAACTCGCTCCCGGCCCGCGAGCCCGGCCGCGAATTGCAGCGATCGACACGACCGGAGCGCGACTTAGACGCACAAGAACGTCAAAGCCACGGGTGCATTCCCGTCTTTCCCGGCGCCGTACTGGTGTAGTCCCCGGCCACGTCTATGTGCGCCAGGAAAAACTCCGGGTCGGTGCTGCGGAAAACCACTACCCGCACGTCGGCGTTGATCTCCAACTGGTCGACCAAATGTTCAAGCTGCCGAATAGTGTCCGGATCGACGAGATTGATCGGCGGATTATTTAATGTCACTTGCCAAAGTGCCGGGCTGCGCTTTTCGACAAGCACTTGTAATTCATCAGCCATTGTTATTTCCTTAGCGGAGCTCAAACGCTCGGATCGACGAGGGAGTTCGTTCTGTCGCTTATCGCGTGGAGACGTTCAACGCTGCAGGGCTAGGAGCTCAGCCTGCGACGACTCGCCCAAACACGCTGCCGATAAATAACGTTTCACGGCAATAAGATTTCTTCTAAGCCGATCTACCGGCTGAAGCTCTTACATCATGCGCGCACCGGCATGAACTCGCGGATCGTCGCGCCGATTTCCGCCGCGTGCGTCTCCAGGGCGAAATGGCCGGTATCAAGTGAATTCGATCGTGGAATCCAGGATATCACGGCGGAATGCCTCGGCGCCGGGCGGCAGAAAGGAGATGTCATTCTTTCCCCAAGCGGATACGACTCTACGTTCGTGCGATAGTCGTAGATCAAATCCAGTTGTATCTCGTCCTGACCGGGGCGGCCGAGATACGCGATGTCGAGGTTGTAACCGTCGGGGGAAACTCTTGCGGGATCAGTCAGCGCGGCCCGACAAGCGTTGCGGGTCTCGTCCGAAGGATGAGACCAATATGCCTGATATGGCTTCCAAGCATCGCTCAACCCTTCGCGGTACGGCCTGACTTGCGCAGAGCTCGCGTTGTCTCATCTAGCTCGCATCGGATAGGCCGAAAACTTACTTGTGCGCCTGACTTTGTTCCGTGAAGAAGTCTCTCAGTGTTCTTGGATCACGACCAAGGATAGTGCTAAGCACCAGCGCGTTGCCGCCCGGGAAACCATACTGGGCATAATCCGCGAACATGCGCTCCAGACCTTTAGTGGCGGGTCCCTCTGGCAGACTCGCACGCTTGACCCACTCTTCAAACGTCAGTTCCACTGGGCTAATCTTTCGGCCAAGCACTTCGGACATGATCCGGGTGATCTCTGTTCGATCCAACATCCCGGGCGCGCAAAGCTCGAATGTTCCAAAGTCGAGTTTGTCGCTCGTAAGAGCAATGGCGGCGGCCTCCGCAACATCGCGGTAGTCAACGTAGCTGACCCGCTTGTCATTCGGATAGGGTAGAGACAACGTACCCTGCTCCGTCACTTCTTTCCAATTCTCCATTAGAGTCTGCATAAACATGGTCGGCTGAAGAACCGTAAAGATCAGGCCGGACTCATAGATCGCCTCTTCCACCGGACGCTTTTCAGAATGATTTTTCATCTTGGAGACCGATGGATGAATGACGCTGGAGAACGTGATCTTCTTCACGCCAGCAGCAACGGCGGCATGGACCATGGCAATTCCAAGTTCTGCCTCATTCTGAGCGAAGACCGGGTTCAGGTGAAAGACACCCTCCGTTCCAGAGGCAGCTCTTGTCAAGCTCTGCTGGTCGTTCAGATCTCCGACCACAGCTTCATCGGCTCCCTGGGAAAGGACCTCCGCGCGCTTGTCCTCACTCGTGATCAGAGTCCTTACTGTTGCACCGCGTGCCTTTAACGCAGGCAAAACATAGTGAGCAAATCTGCCGCTTGCGCCTACGAGTAGTACTTTCATTCACTTCTCCTTTAGATGGGGTGGGCTGGAGTCGCGCAAATGGTACTACTCCGCCGTATTCAGAATGGAAACGGCATAGCTCCGTTACGAAGATAGATGCCTGCCGCCAGACGGTGTAACTTCTTGTATTTGAAAACTCAGTTTGCGAATGTCCCGTTGCAGCGGCCGGCATTCCGCCGCCGGCAAGCGCGCTCGCGAGGTCACCTGCCGACGCGGTCGGGCACGCCGAACGCATCGGTTTTCCGGTCGCGCTGAAACTGCATTCAGCGAAGCCGATTCATAAAACGGAGGTCGGCGGCGTCGTACTCGACCTGCGCGATCGCGCTGCCGTCGAACGCGCGGCGGCGGAGCTGTTCGCAACGATCGCCGGCTCGCCCGAACTCGCATGCGACGGGTTACTCGTGCAAGAGATGGTCGAGGGGCTCGAACTGATCGTCGGCATGCGGAGGTCAGTCCGATCTTGTACGAGCTCACTGGTGCGCTCCGCGATGAGGTGCTGCTGCCCGTGATTCGCGGCGAGAAGCGCACGAGCTTCGCGCAAACCGAACCCGGCGCGGGCAGCGATCCGGCAGGCATGCAAACCAAAGCGGTGCGCGACGGCGACGACTACGTGATCAACGGTGCGAAAATCTTCATCGGCTTCATCGACGTCGCCGACTACATCCAACTGTTTGCATCGACCGATCCGTCGCAGGGCGCGCGCGGCATTTCAGCGTTCATCGTACCGGTCGGCACGCCGGGATTGCGCGTCGTGCGGCAGCTCGAGACGATGATGCGCGATCGCCCGTTCGAGCTTGCGTTCGAGAACGTGCGCGTGCCGGCTGTCAACCGTATCGGCGAAGAAGGCCAGGGCTTCGCCTTCGGTCAGCGTTGGCTCACCGAGGGCCGGCTACGCCACGGCGCGCGCGGGATCGGCGTGATCGAACGCTGTCTCGAACTCGCGACGCAACGGTTGACGACGCGTTCGACGTTCGGTGCGCCGCTGGCCGACCGTCAAGCGCTGCAATGGATGCTCGTCGACATGAACCTTCACATGCAGCAGTTACATCTGATGGTCTATACGACGGCGCTGGCCTACGATCGCGGCGAAGACGTGCGATTCGATGCATACATGTGCAAGTATTTCGGTGATGAGTCGTCGTTTTCGGCGGCCGATCGCTGCATGCAGATGTTCGGCGGCCTCGGGTTGACGACCGATACCCCGATCGAATCGTTCTGGCGCGACCAACGCAGCATGATCATCACCGAGGGGCCGACCGAAGTGCTCAAGATGGCGCATTTGCAACGGTCGTGCGTCAAGCATCGGTGTGGGCAAATGCGAACCCGCACGCCGCGATCGAGATCTATGCCAAGAACAGTAAATATACCGTAGCCGATCTCGAACGCGCGCTGCGGCCGATCTTCGCGACATCGGTGACGCCCGATCTCGTGCAGCCGTCGATCGACGCGGCCGCAAAGGACGGCATGATCAAGGCGAGTTTTCCCGCCAAAGACTTCATCACCACGGTTTAATGTTCAAGGAGGCCCACCGCAATCATGGCAGACTACAGCGCCTATAAAAATATCAAGGTCGAAGTTCGCGACGGGATCGGCTGGGCGATCCTAACCGGCCGGAGAAACGCAACGCGATGAGTCCGGATCTGCACGCCGAAATGGACAATGCGATCGCGCGCTTGGAATTCGATGACGACGTGCGCAGCCTCGTCGTGCACGGCGCCGGCGGCAACTTCAGCGCCGGCCAAGATCTCAAGCAATTCTTCCGCGAACTGGGGAACAAGCCGTTCGAACGCCGCAAAGCGCAAGAGCTCGCCAACAGCTGGCGCTGGGCACGGCTCTGGAGCTACGACAAGCCGACGATTGCGATGGTCGAGGGCTTCTGCGTCGGCGGCGCGTTCATGCAGCTGATCGGCTGCGACTTCGCGATCGCCGCCGAGGACGCGACCTTCTCGCTCTCCGAAGTGAACTGGGGCATCCTGCCCGGTGCGCTCGTCGCGAAAGCCTTCGCCGATGCGCTGCTGCCGCGCCACGCGATGTACTACTGCGCGACCGGCGATCCGTTCGACGGCAAGGAAGCCGAACGCATCGGGCTGATCAACTTCGCGGTGCCGAAAGATCAGCTGCGCGCGAAGACGACCGCACTTGCCGAGAAGCTGATGTCGAAGAGTCCGAAGGTACTGCGCGCAACGAAGCAAGCCGTCCGCAACGTCCGCACGATGGAAATCACGCAGTCCTACGATTATCTCGCCGAGAAGGGCAAAGCCATCAAAGTCGGTGATACCGAAGACTCGTATAACACCGGTCTGCGGCAGTTCCTCGATGAGAAAAGCTACAAGCCCGCGTACGAGCCCTTCAAGCTCGGTACGATGCTGAAGCCGTGATGCGTTGGCTCTTTCATGCTTGCTTCGATCGGAGCGACGCTCTCGATGCAGTCGCACGCAGATGAGCCGTGGTGCACGGGATACAGGTCGATGGCGGTTGGCACAGGCCGGACCGCGAAAGGGCGGCGATGCAGACGATGATCGAGGCTCTTCCGCACACCGCGTCGGTCCGCGAGGTCACGATGCAACTGTTGCGCGACCTCGGCATGACGACGATGTTCGGCAATCCCGGTTCGACGGAATTGCGGTTCCTCAAAGATTGGCCCGAGGACTTCACCTATGTGATGGCGTTGCACGAAGGCTCGTCGGTCGCGATGGCCGACGCGTTCGCGCAGGTGACGGGCAACGCGGCGTTCGTGAACCTGCACTCGGCCGGCGGACTCGGCAACGCGATGGGCACGCTCTACACCGCATATCGCAACAACGCGCCGCTCGTGATCACGGCCGGACAACAGACGCGGGCAATGTTGCCGACCGAACCGTTTCTTTTCGCGCAGGACGCGGCGGCGATGCCGCGCCCGTACGTGAAGTGGAGCATCGAACCGGCCCGCGCGGAGGACGTGCCGCTGGCGATCGCGCGGGCGTACTACATCGCGATGCAGCGGCCGTTCGGGCCGACGTTCGTCTCGATCCCGGAAGACGATTGGGATCGGCAGGTGACCGCGCTCGCGGCGCGCCGCATGTATCCCGACTTCGTGGCGGCCGATGCCGCACTCGACGCCGTCGCGGCCGCGCTCAACGCGAGCCGTTCGCCCGCGCTCGTCGTCGGTTCCGGGGTCGATCGCGACGGCGCAGCCGCGCTCGCCGTGCAACTGGCGGAACGGACCGGTGCGGGCGTATTCGCGAGCGCCCTCGCGGGGCGTTGCAGTTTCCCCGAAGATCACCCGCAATTTGCGGGCGCGTTGCCGCGTATCCGCAGCGGTGTGCTCGCGTCGCTCGACGGCCACGACGCCGTGATCGTCATTGGTGCGCCGGCCTTCAACTATCATATTCACGCCGACGGCTTGCACGTTGCGGCCGACACCGTCGTGTTCCATCTCACCGACGACCCGAACGTCGCCTCGTTTGCAGCAGTCGGCACGAGCATCATCACCGCGATCGCGCCGGCGCTCGAACGGCTGCTCCCGCGCCTGCACCAAAGCCCGGCGCGTGCCGGCGCAGCTCATCATGCGAAGGCGGCGGCTGCGCCGGGCGATCCGATCTCGATCGAATTCCTATTACAAACGATCGCGCAGACGTTGCCCGCGGACGCGCTGATCGCGGAAGAAGCGCCGTCGACGCACTCGATCTTGCACGACGCGTTACCGATGCAGCCGGGACGCTACTTCGCGGCCGCCAGCGGAAGTTTAGGCTACGGGTTGCCGGCCGCGGTCGGCATCGCGCTGGCAACGCCCGGCAAACGCGTCGTCGCCATCATCGGCGACGGTTCGAGCCACTACGGCATTCAAGGCCTGTGGACGGCCGCGGAGCATCGCTTACCGATCACGTTCGTCATCGTCAACAACGGCGGCTACGGTGCAATGAAATCGTTCAGTGCACTCTTCAAGTCGACGCGTTCGCCGAGTTTCGATCTCGGCCACACCGACTTCGTTGCGCTCGCGCACGGCTACGGTGTCGAGGCCGTTCGCGTCACCAACCCCGGCGATCTGGCGCGCACCCTGCGCGAAGCGCACGGCTCTGACGGACCGCTGCTCGTCGACGTGATCGTCGAATCGGCCGCGAAGAAATTGTTTTAAGGCCGGGTACGAAGGAGTTCTCATGCCCGAACAAACTGTCTCGAAGAACGACGCCGGAACGATCCTGATCGGTGGTGACCTCGAAGTCCATCGACTCGGCTACGGCGCCATGCGGATCACCGGCAAAGGTATCTGGGGATCGCCCCCGGATCGGCACCGCGCCAAAGCGGTGCTGCTGCGCGCCGTCGAGCAGGGGGTCAACTTCATCGACACGGCCGACTCGTACGGACCCGACATAAGTGAGGAACTCATCGGCGAGACGCTCGCGCCGTACGTGTCCGGCGTCGTCGTCGCGACGAAGGCCGGGCTCGTACGGCCGGGACCCGGCGATTGGCAGCCCGACGGGCGGCCTGCACATATCCGCGAAGCGATCGAAGGCAGTCTGACGCGGCTCAAACGCGAGCGCATCGATCTCTATCAGTTCCATCGCCCCGATCCGAACGTTCCGTTCGAAGAGTCCGTCGGCACATTTGCCGAGCTTCAGCGCGAAGGCAAGGTCCGGCATGTCGGACTTTCCAACGTCACCGTTGCGCAGTTGACGTCGGCGCAGAAGATGGTACCGATTGCCTCGGTACAGAACCGGTATAATTTCGACGATCGCAGCTCCGAGGACGTACTCGAGGCGTGCGAACGCCAGGGCATCGCGTTTCTGCCCTGGGCGCCGATCGGCGGTATCTCGCCGATCAAGAACGACCTCTTGCAACGGCTGGCCAAGAAAAACGGAGCGACGGCGTTGCAGATCGCGATCGCGTGGCTGCTCAAGCGCTCCCCGGTGATGCTGCCGATTCCGGGAACCGGTTCGCCCGAACATCTCGATGAGAATCTCGCCGCCGCGCGCATTCGACTCACCGACGAAGAGTTTCGCGAACTCGGTGCTAAAAAGTCGCTGCTCGGACGCCTTCTCGGTCGTGCCGCGGCGCGGTAAGGCGGCGTTCGACGCGGGCGATGACGGCATGCGCCGGGCGTAGGAGCGCCGACGGACCGGGTTTTATTCCAGCGTCATCGACGTGTAAACGAAAATGCCGCGCGAGCGTCGCGAGCACGAGCACGCCTTCGGCGCGCGCGAACGGTTCGCCGATGCACATCTTCGAGCCGCCGCCGAACGGGAAGAATGCGAACTTCGGCGGCGTCTCCTGCGCCCAGCGTTCCGGCACGAACGCGTCAGGGTCGGCGAAATAACGCGGATTGCGATGCGTGACGAACGGGCTCATGAAAATGCTTGTTCCGCGCGGTACGCGATACCCGCCCAACTCGACGTCGATGAGCGGACGCCGTCCGAACGCTGCAGCCGGCGGATAGAGCCGTAGCGCTTCATCGAAGACGTGCGCCGTATAACGAAGTCTCGTCACGTCGTCGAGCGACGGGACGCGCGTGCCGAGCACGTCATCGACTTCGGCGTGGAAGCGCGCTTCGACCTCGGGATGCATGGCCAGCAAATACCAGCACCACGTGAGAGCGCTCGAGGTCGTTTCGTGACCCGCGAGCACGAACGTGATCAGTTCGTTGCGGATGTCGACGTCGGTAAGTCCGCTGCCGTCGTCATCACGCAGTTCGAGTAACGTGGCCAGCAAATCGTCCCCGCCCGGATACGCGCGCTTGCGCGCGACGATCGGGTCGACGACGGCTTCGAGCGTCGCGCGCTCGCGTCCGAACACGAAGCGTGCCGACGACGGCAGCCGCCGTCGCAGTGCGAACATCAGCGGCGAGAGCGCGGCCACGACTGATTGTAGCCGGCCGCCGCGGTTCGCGATCGACGCGATGACGCCGGCAACGCGTTCTGCGTCGTCGCCGACCTCGGTGCCGAAGAGGGAGCGCCCGACGACGCCGAGCGTCAAGCGCGTCATCTCCGCGCCCACGTCGATCGTCGTGCGTGTCGCCCAGGCGTCGCCGACTCGTTCTGCCTCGTCAACCATGCTTGCCGTATAGCCGGCGATGCGCGCGCGATGAAACGCGGGCTGCAACATGCGGCGGCGGTGGAGATGCTCGGGATCTTCGGTCGTCAACACGCCGTCACCGACGAGTTCGCGTAACAACACCGCACCGGTATCGCGGCTGAAGCGTTGTTGCTGATGTTGCAACACTTCGCCGATCAGATCGGCGTCGTCGAGCAAGACGATCCGTTGACCGAGCGCGCGAAAGCTGACGATCGGCCCATACGTCCGGGCGATCTCGGCAAAGAACGCAAGGAGACCGCCGGGTGAACCGATGCCGAGAAACCGCAGCGCATCGATGCCGCGGGGACCGGGAATGTCGCGCGTCGGACGCATGGTTCTGTGGACCGCCGGCGCACCGGCATTGTTTCCGCTCCGCGCGGAAACTACGGACGCATTTTTACGAGGTGCTGATCGAGCCGGCGATAGCCGTTGTCTTCGTAAAACTGCGGGGCCGGTTCGTGCGTTCCGCCGCTTGTCACTTCGACGTGCGTGCAGCGTTGTTGCCAGGCGAAGGCCTCGCCGGCGTCGAGTAATAAGCTGCCGATGCCGCGACGGCGATGGTGCGCGCTCACGACCAGGGCGGTGATGCGTCCGGTCCACACGTCGGCGTGGAAGAGCGGAAACAGGTGCACGGTCACGACACCGATCACGGCTTCAGCTTGCTCGGCGACGAGAACGCACGCGTCGGGACGCGTTTGCAACAGCCGCAGCCGGTCGAGAATGAAACTCGGATGAACCGAATAGCCGAGTTCGCCCAAGAGATCCGCAACTTTTGGTGCGTCGGAATCAATTGCACGGCGGATTTCGGCGGCGCTGATCACGGCGTGAGGTTGCGGCGGCGCGCCGGAGAATCCTCGGGTCGATGCCACCTCGACGCGCTCACGCCAAGGAACGATTTTTCATTGAAGCGACCTTCGAATCGCCGCTTCCGGACGGGGCGATTCCGCTGGCGGAATTCGCCGGCCCGATCGGTCCCGGCGGTCCGGCGCTAACCTTCTGGACATCGAGCGCAATCCCGGCCGACGGCAGCGATCGCAGCCGCCTGCGTCTCGTCGGACAGGTCCCCGAAGAAGCGCCGCCGGGACTTTACCGCGTAACCCATCTCGAAGTGCGCTGGGCTCCCGATATGCCGCTGTCGTGGACGCCTGCGCCGGTTCCGCTTGACACCCTCGGTGCCGAGGTGTTGATCGAAGTCGAGACGTCGGTCGCACGAACGCAGCCGGCCATCCCGCGGATCACCGGCGCCGGATAGACGCCGTGCAAGGCAAGGCAACGTTCCGCGGGCACCCGTTACACTTGATGCTCGTATCGTTTCCGGTCGCGTTCTGGAGCGGCGCGCTCGTCACCGACGGCGTCGGCGCGATCGCGCACGATGCCTTTTGGTACCGCATGAGCGTCACGCTCATCGTGATGGGTACCGTCACCGCGGTACCGGCCGGCATCCTCGGATACATCGACTACCAGACGGCGCCCATGTCGCGCGCCGCAAAGCGCGTCGGCGGACGACACATGCTGTGGAGCATCGCTGCGATCGTTGTCTTTCCGGTCGCCTACGCGCTGCGCGCGACCGAGTGGGCCTCACGCATCGGCATTCTCGCCACGGTTGCCGGTTCGCTGGTGTTGCTTGTAGCCGGCTATTACGGCAGCGAGCTCGCGAATCGGCACCGCGTCGGCATCGCCGAGCGCCCCGGCGGCGCTCCGGACAATGCCGGATCAAACGGCTAGCGGCCGTCGTTTTTCGGCATGATGAGTCCGGCGAAAAAGCCGCCGACGAGGCAGGCGATTGCAAGTTGGAGCGGGTTCTCTGCGGCCATCGTGTCGGCGCGTTCGATCGCATCCGATGCGGCGTTGGTTCCGTTCGTTACGGTCCCACGCACGGTCTCTACCGTGTTCTCGACCGTGCCTTTCACCGTTTCGACCCGTTCGTTCACCGCATCGCGCACGCGCGACGGAACGTCGGCCTTAAATCCGATCGCTTCGACGGTTTCGCTCATCCGGTCGCGTGTCTCGGCTATTTCAAGCCGGATTTCGCGTGCGTCTTTGCCCATGCGATGTCTTCCTTTACGGTTTGAACCGTTTGTTCGGGAACGAGCGGAATCGCAGTGTCTAACGCGTTGCGCCCCGTGCGCACGAGGATCAGCGCGCCGATACCGTAGACGAGCGTGACGATCAGTGCCGCCGCCCAGACCGGTAACGCGCGCGAAATCAATGCGATGAGAAAGACGGTAAGCGCGCCGAATGCGCCCAGACCGAGAAGTGCCGCGCCGCCGAACATCGCACCCGACCGGGCGTCGCCGTTTCGATCGAAACGGCGCGCAGGAGGTCGCCGATCGGCCGCTCGCGCAGCGGCGCCTGGTCCGGGTTGCTCTGCTGCATGCAACGCGTTTACCCTGGGAACGGAATGTCCATGCAAACTTCGATCGAGCCGCCCGCGGGTCCCGACCACCAGTGCATCAACGCGAACTGCGGCTGTAACGATCTCGTGAGCGGAGGGCCGTGCGATCTCTGGTGTTCCGAACACGGCGTCGAAGCGGCCGACGTGCAGAAGGGTCGCGCCGGCGTTGACGCGTGCGCGTGCGGGCACGAACCATGTCGCGAACGGATGGCCGCGCGCACCGGAACGCTGAGCGCGACCGCCGAGCGCGGCGTGAGTTAGGCGTGAGTTAACCGAAGAGCGAGGGCATACCGCCCGTCGCGACGATCGTCGCGCACAGGCGCCGCGCCTCGTCGACCGGCACGCTATCCTTGCGGACGAACAATTTTCGCCAGTAGGCCTTCCCGGAAAGGCGGCTGATCAGGTCGGAAGCGACGCGCGCATCGACGAGCCGGTCGGCCGCTCGCACGCGAACGGTCGGCATCGACTCATCGCCGCCGAGCGGTAAACGGTGCAACAGTTGCTCTTGCGAATCGCTCCACACGGCATCGCCGAAATGCGCGCGTAGCTCGCGGTCGCAGGCCTCGTAGGTAACGAGGTCGCGTTCGGCGTTGAACTCGGCGGCAAGGCCGTAGACGGTGACGCGTTCGCGCAAGCCGTGGGCCGCTTCCGAGTCGCTCGTGCGGAGCGCGTCGACGACGCGGAAGTCATCCCAGGCGAGGAAAACGTCGACGTCATCGAGCACGCGGGGGTCCGGCCACACTTCACGCAGACCTTCCCGCAACACGCGCTCGAACGCGCGCGTGGTATGGTGAAAGTAGATAGTCGCGAACATCCAGTACCGCGCGAGAACAAAACTTTCGAGCGCAACGACGCCGCGACCGTCGACGCCGAGTTCCCATTGGCCGTCGACGTCGAACGCGCGCAGCGACGCGAGCAGCTGCTCGACGTCGTAACGGCCGTTGACGACGCCGGTGAAGTATGCGTCGCGCAAGAGATAGTCCATGCGGTCCGCGTCGAGATTCGGGCCGCTGACCAGTTCGCGGAGCACCGGGTAGCGCGTCGATGTGCCGGTGATCAGCGCGAGCACCTCGTTCGCGTCGACGCCCATCGCGGCGAGCGGCCGTGCGATCTCCTCGCGCGCGATGATCCGTTCGGTGCGTGCCTCATGCCGGGTCCCGAGCACGGCCTCACAGGCGTGACTGAACGGACCATGACCGACATCGTGTAAGAGTAGGCTCGCGCGCAGCAGGCGCCGCTGCTCCTCGAAGTCGCGGTTCCCGGCAAACGCTTCGGGTGAATGCACGCGCAACGCGTCGAGCGCGCGCGTGCCGATCGCGAGCGCGCCGAGCGCGTGCGTGAAACGCGAGTGTTCCGCCGAAGGGAAGGCGAGGTAGGCGAGGCCGAGCTGGCGCAGCCGGCGCAGCCGCTGCACGGTGGGCGCCTCGAGCAAATCGACTTCGCCCGCGTCCAACTCGATGAATCGATGGATCGGATCGAAGATCCGCTTGGACTTCCCCACGTCGCGCCATTCGGCGTCCAGGAAGGCTCCCATGCGTCGCGTCGAATCGTGTAGCGATGCGGATCGACGACGGTGTGAAACGCGAAATTCTCGCGCGCACCGATATCGGCGAATACATCGGCACCGTCGTGTCGTTGCGCAAACGCGGAAACGATCTGGTCGGACTGTGTCCGTTCCACGGAGAAAAGACGCCGTCGTTTCACGTGCATCCCGATCGCGGATTCTTCAAGTGCTTCGGTTGCGACGCCGCCGGCGACGTGATTCGCTTCGTGCAGCTGCACGACAACCTTGCGTTCGTCGACGCGCTGCGCGTGCTCGCAAAGCGCGCCGGCGTCGAACTCGAAGCCGAAGATCCGCGCGCCGCGCGCATCCGTAGTGAAAAAGAATCGATTTATCACGCGAACGACGTTGCCGCGCGCTGGTTTCACCGCGTGCTCGTGGGCGAACCGGAAGGCGAGAGCGCGCGCGCGTACGTCGCGAAGCGTGGGTTGACGAACGAAACGATCGTCGCGTTCGGCATCGGTTTTGCACCCGATCGCTGGGACGGGCTGGTGCACGAGTTGACGCGAGAGGGCGTCGATCTCGACATTGCCGCGCAGGCCGGACTTCTCAAAGCGGGCCAGCGCGGACACTACGATTTTTATCGCGGCCGCTTGATGATTCCGACGCGCGCGGTGACCGGCGAGACGATCGCATTCGGCGGACGCTTGATCGGCGAAGGTGAACCGAAGTACCTGAACACGGCGACGACGCCGGTCTACACGAAGGGCCGATTTTTGTACGCACTCGGCGCTGCGCGGCGCGCGGCGCAACGTGAAGGCTCGATCGTCGTCGTCGAAGGCTACCTCGATTGCATCGCGCTCCATCAAGCCGGAATTGCGCACGCGGTCGCGTCGCTCGGCACGGCGTTCACGCCCGAGCAAGCGCGCGAACTGCGTAAGGCGACGGAGAACGTCTTTCTCTGCTTCGACGGCGACGCAGCCGGAGCGGCGGCGACCGCTAAATCGATTGACCTCTTGGTTGCCGAAGGGCTCGACGCACGGATCGTCACGTTGCCGCCGGGGGAAGACCCCGACAGTTACGTCCGCGCAAACGGCGGCGACGCGTTTCGCGGCCGCCTCGCCGCCGCGCCGAGCTGGGTGCAGTTCAAGTTCGATCTGGATCTCGAAGCACTCGCCGGCGGCTTCCGATCGCGCGCGGAGCTGGCACGGCGCGCCGAAGAACGGATCGCGGTTTTGCCGCAGGCGGAGCGCGACCGCTGGCGGGTGTACGCCGCGGGTCGGCTCGGTCTCAACGTCGACGACCTTCGAAAGAGTCGCCTACTCGTGAACAGCACACATTTCGCACCGCGCAACGGCAGTGCAACCCGCCACGTCAATCCGGCGTTGGTCGATACACCGTCATTCGAACGAGACGTGATCGCAATCGCTCTTGAGGAGCCCGGATTGGTCGCCGAATACGGGCAGCGTATCCCGCCCGAGCGCTTCGTGGAGCCAATGTTTCGGCGAATCTACGAGCGGCTGTGGGCAGCAGCGGCGACGCTCGCGCAACCGGCAGACGTCTTGGTGTTGTTTAGCGGTGATGGTGACGTGTCGGCGACGCTCGCGACGATCGCGGGTGGCGAACGCTCGAAGATCGTCCGGTTTACGGATACCGATGCACGCCGTGCATTTCTCGACCGGCTAATCGACCGCTTCGCGTTCGATGACCGGCAACGACGGTTTCGGGAACTCGATACGCAAATGGACGCGCTCTTAGAAGCCGGGCTTCCGGTTCCGCAGACGTTGCGGGACGAGCACTCCTCGCTTCACGTCGCCAAACTGAAAGGATGACCCTGACGTCGAACGAGAGAACCCGCGTCGTCCAAAGGACGCGACCCTACGACTTTGTGGAAAGGGGGTGAGGACAACAATGGCACGTAGAAAAGCCGCGACGGCAACCGTCGAAGCGCCGCAGATTCCGCTGGAAGAGCAAATCAAAAAGCTCATCGAGCGCGGCAAGAAGCGCAGCTCGCTGACATACGAAGAAATCAATGCGGTTTTCGACAACGTCGAAGACGTGACGCCGGAGCGCGTCGACGAGCTGTTCGAAGAGATCGCGTCGCTCGGCATCGAGATCGTCGAAGAACAGGCGAAAGAAGAGAAACCCGAGGCCGAAGCCGAGGAAGTTCCGATGCCGGCGGGCCTCGCCCTCGACGATCCGGTTCGGATGTACCTCAAAGAGATCGGGCGCGTCCCGTTGCTCTCGATGGACGACGAGAAGCGGCTCGCAATGGCGATCGAAGCCGGCGAGAAAGAAGCGCTCAAAAACGGGACGGCCGACAACGGCGTCGTGTTCTCGGGCGAAGATTCGAAGCGCCGCTTGACGGAGGCGAATCTACGGCTCGTCGTGTCGATCGCGAAGAAGTATGTCGGCCGCGGCATGCTCTTTCTCGACCTTATCCAAGAGGGCAACTTAGGCCTGATCCGCGCGGTCGAGAAGTTCGATTATCGTAAGGGCTACAAATTTTCGACGTATGCGACGTGGTGGATTCGTCAGGCGATTACGCGCGCGCTCGCCGATCAGGCGCGGACGATCCGTATCCCCGTGCACATGGTCGAGACGATCAACCGGCTGATCAAGATCTCGCGTCAACTGCTGCAAGAACTCGGTCGCGATCCGACGGTCGAAGAGATCGCCGGCGAGATGGGCCTCACACCGGAGAAGGTTCGCGAAGTCATCAAGATTTCGCAAGAACCGATTTCGCTCGAGACACCGATCGGCGAAGAAGAAGACTCGCATTTGGGCGACTTCATCGAAGATCAGGAAGCGATCGCGCCGGCCGAAGCGGCCAGCGTCATGTTGCTCAAAGAAAAGATGCAGGACGTCCTCAAGAACCTTACCGATCGTGAGCGCAAGGTGCTCGTGTTGCGGTTCGGACTCGAAGACGGCCACCAGCGGACTCTCGAAGAAGTCGGTCAGGAATTCGGCGTCACGCGCGAACGCATCCGGCAAATTGAAGCGAAGGCGTTGCGAAAACTGCGTCATCCGAGCCGGGGCAAAGCGCTCAAAGACTACTGGTCCAACGAGTAGTCTCTCTTCGGCCGATTAGGTCTGGCGTTCGCTGGGCAATTTGCCCTGGTTCGCCGACGGCTTCACGGCAGGGTTAAGATCGTTGAACGGCCCGGCGGCGTTTGGAATTACCCACATTTGCGCGTCCCAGTTATTGAGCAACGCGAAGACGAACGCGACCTGGTCCGCGGAGGTGACTTTGCCGAGTTTGACCAGGTCCGCCGCCGTCGGGTGTAACGGGTCGAGTCCGGCTGCCGCGAAGTCGGCGGCGCGCACGAACAAGCCGTAGTCGATCGTGCCGTCGGCTCTTTTCACATCGTAATGGATGTGCAGCGGAATCTTGTGAAAGCGCGCCGCTGAGAGACCGAAGAGCGTCGGCGCGTCGGGGGACGATGCGACCGTTTGCGACCAGTCGCCGCCGAGCAAACGCCCCGCAACGTCGTACCACAGCTGTTGTGGATGCGCGGGATCCGGCGAGTTGAAATACGCCGTGTTCTCATAGCTGATCGCGCCGCTGCGATCTTCGTTCGTAAAACGAACATAGCCGGCACGTTCGGCCGCGGCGGGCGTCGGATACAGCTTTTGCACCGCTGCCGCCGCGATCGTCGAGAACTGTTGTTCCGCCGCGCTCAGCGGTGCTTGCGGCGCCGGTGACGCCGGCGGCGTCTGCGCGATTGCCGCGAGCGGTATGACGGCGAGCGAGAGCGACAAGAGGAGCGCGCGAGGGCGAATCATGGATGTGTTATACCACGGCGTCGAGCGGCAGCGTCGTCACGCGCGGCGCATACGCTTCCCAGACACGCGCCAGCCGTTCGACGCCGATGCGCAACACGTTGGGATCTAACACGAACGGCAAGCGCAGCCGGCGCGCATACCGCTCGGTCGACGAGAAGGCCGCGCCGGCCGCGAGTGTGACGCCTTCACGGGCCGCGTCCTGCGCGAAACTGGTCGAATCGCCGTACGGCAACTCGATCCACAGCGACGATCCACCGCGTGGTTCGGTCCACGTCCACGACGGCAGCGAACGTGCCAATGCGTCGGCGAGCGTGTCGTGCCGCACCCGGAGTTGGTCCCGCCGTTCGGCGCGCACGCGGTCGCGCAGCGGCAGCAGCTCCGCGCACAGCGCCTGGCCGACGAGCGACGTTCCGAGGTCGGCGACGATCTTGAGCGGTGCGAGCTGATTCGCGAGGTCGCCGCTTGCGCGGACCCAACCGATGCGCAATCCGCCCCAAAAAAGTTTGCAGGCTGAGCCGATTGAAAAAACGGCGACGGACGCGTCGAGCGCGGCAATTGCCGGCGGTAACGGCGCATCGGCGAGCGCAATATCGCAGAGCGTCTCATCTTCGACGATCGTCCAACCCTCGGTGCGTGCGAGCGTCGCGAGCCGCTGCCGGCGTGCGAGCGAGAGCGCCGTTCCGGTCGGATTGTTGAACGTCGTTGCGACGTAGACGGCACGTGGCCGTTCGCTCGCCGGGATGCGTTCGAGATCGTCGACGCGTGCGCCGTCGGCGTCGACGGCGATCGCGCTGATATCGGCACCGGCGGCGCGAAACGCATCAAGCGACGCCGGATTCGTCGGGTCTTCCAACGCGACACGCGACCCGCGGAAGAGTTGCGCGACGAGCGCGATTGCCTGCTGCGCGCCGCTGGTCACGATGATCTGCGCGGGTTCCGTCGGCAGACCGCGCCGCGCGTACAGCAGCGCGATCTCGCGACGGAGCGACGAGAGGCCCAGCGGCAAATATCCCGGCGTGCGTTGGGAAAGCGGCCCCAGCTTCGTTGCAAGCCGCGCCGCCGCCGGCGCAATCTCGCGCGAGCCCGGCAGGGCGGCGATCGTGAACTCGACGGTCTTCCGCGGCAGTTCGCGATTGTCGACGATCGAGAGGAGGTGACCCGCGGAAAACGGGTCGCGCCCGCTCGGCGCCGCTCCGGCATAGGTGCCGCTGCCCCGTCGCGTGTGAATTCGCCCGTCGGCCTTGAGACGGTCGTAAGCCGCGACAACCGTGCTGCGGCTGAGCCGAAGATCGCGGGCGAGGTCGCGTTCGGACGGTAATCGCGTTCCGGTCGGGACGGTGCCCCGCAAAATCGCCGTTTCCAAAGCGCCGGCTAAGCGGGCCAGGAGCGGCCCGTGCCCGCGCTTCCAGTCCGCCAGAGCGCCGGCCACGTCGGACCGTGGCGCGTTCACTATCAGTCCACCCATCGAGTGGATTGCACTATGCACACGCGGCGGCGTCAACCTGCCGGGCGCCGCGAGCACCTCAACCTATTCGCGCGAAACGACGTTAAAACAGCGTGAACACCGAAGCACTCGAACTCCGTGCGGACGTGCTGATCGTCGGCGGCGGCGCGGCCGGGTTGATGGCGGCGCGGGCCGCCAGTACCGCCGGAGCGTCCGTCGTGCTCGTCGACAAGAGCATCATCGGTCGTGGCGGTGCAACGATCATGGCGCAGATGACGACGGCCGTCGCGCTCGGCTCCGCCGAACCCGACACGACCGCGTTGCATGCTGCCGATACGCTCGAGGGAAGCCGGGAGTTGGGTGACGCGGCACTGATCGCGGCGATTTGCGAGCGCGGACCCGAAGTGATTCTCGAGGTGGAATCGTATGGCGTGCGCTGGGCGCGGACCGCGGACGGGCGCTACAGCCAGGTCTTCGCCCCGGGCCACTCGCGCAAGCGTTGCGTGTACGTCGACGTCTTGCGCACGGGCGACGCCGTCTCGCAAGCGCTGCGCAGTACGATCCGGCGCGACGCGAACGTCACGCGTCTCTCGAACGTCATGCTGACCCGGCTTGCGACGGCCGGCGGTCGCGTGACCGGCGCACTGGGGTTCGCGGTCGAGGAGGTGCGTCCGGTCGCGGTCGCCGCGCGCACCACGATCGTCGCGACGGGCGGGCTGACGTTTCTCTACGCGCGCAACAGCGCGTCATCCAACATGACGGGCGACGGCTTCTATCTTGCAGCAGAAGCCGGCGCAACGCTGCGCGACATGGAGATGGTGCAGTTTTTTCCGATCGCCCATCTGTATCCGCCGCTGATCCAGCTCGATCCGATCATGTGGGATCCGTTTCGTTACAAACTCGGCGGCCGTTTGCTCAACGGGCGCGGCGAAGAGTTTCTCCACGAAGCGGGTGATGCGGCGGGCGCGTACACGACGCCGCGTGACACGGCGACGTCGGCAATCTTTCACGAAGTCGAAGCGGGTCGCGGTTCGCCGCACGGGGGTGCCTATCTCGACTTCCGGATGGTCCCGCGCGACGCGCTCGAAGCAGGCTTCGGGCCGGTGATCGGCATTCTGGCGCGTCAAGGCATCGATCTTACGCGCGACATGGTCGAAGTTGCGCCGATGGCGCACTTCATGCTCGGCGGTATCGTCGTCGATCGGCAGATGCAGACCGGCGTCGACGGACTCCTCGCGTGCGGAGAGGCGATCGGTGGAATGCACGGCGCGAACCGGCTCTCCGGTAACGCGATCACGGAGGCATTGGTCAGCGGGCGGATTGCGGGTGAACGGGCAGCGCGCGACCGCGGACCCGCTCCGTCGATCGACGCGGCGCTCGCGGCGGAGTGGGACGCGCTGCAGGCGTTTTGGTATCCGCGCAGCGTAACGCGCGACGAAGCTCCGATCGACGCGTACAAAGCGCGGCTGCAGCGCGCGATGTGGGACGGCGTGGGGCCGCTGCGCACGCAGGAAAAACTGGACGCCGCGCGTCTCGGCATCGCGGCGCTCGCGCGCGAGAGTAGCGATGTTGCCGTCGCGCCGCAAACGGCGTTCGCGCTCAACCTGCAAGAGAAGATCGAACTCAAGGTCATGCTGGCCGTCGCGGAAGCGATCGTGCTTCCGGCAAGCGCCCGGCGTGAGTCGCGCGGCGCGCACGTGCGACTCGATTTTCCCGAGCAGGACGATACGGCGGTCGCGCGCTTTCTCGAGCGCGTCGGCGGCGAATGGACCATGCGCGAGCGCGCAGCGGCCGCGGTTTGATAGCGACGACCCGGCTTGCGATCAGCCGCGGTACGACGCGCGACGCGGAACACATCGATGAATACGACGTCCCATTTGAAGAAGGGCTGACGCTGCTCGACGCGATCATCTGGATTCGTCGCAATCACGATCCGTCGCTCGCCGTCCGTTTCTCGTGCAAAGCCAACGCGTGCAAAGAATGCTCGGCGACGATCGACGGCACACCGGGCTTTCTGTGCGCGCAACGCGCGGTCGCCGGGGAAACAACGCGTATCGAGCCGCTGCGCAAACCGCGTTTGATTCGCGATCTCGTAACGGAATTGTATTGAACGGCGGCGCCCATCCGATGATCGCGCTGCGCGACGTACGGATCGCGTATGCGACGCGCGGCGGCCCGACGCTGGCCGTCGACAACGTCAGTTTCGAGGTCGCGCCCGGCGAGTTCGTGGCGCTGGTGGGGCCGAGCGGTTGCGGGAAATCGACGCTGCTCAAAGCGATCGCGGGGCTCGTTCCGGTTGCGACGGGCGAGTTGCTCGTCGATGGTGCACCGGTGCACGGCGTTCCGGAACGCGTCGGCATGGTGTTTCAGAACGACGCCCTGCTGCCGTGGAAAACCGTCCGCGACAACGTGCGCCTTCCGCTCGCGTTGCGCGGCCTCGCGCGCGCCGACGCGGATGCGGAAATCGCGCGTTTGCTCGCGCTCGTACAACTACAGGGCTTCGAGGCCTACTATCCGCGCGCGCTCTCCGGCGGGATGCGCAAGCGCGTCGCGCTCGCGCGCACGCTCGCCTACGATCCGGCCACGTTCTTGATGGACGAGCCGTTCGGGCCGCTCGACGCGCTCACGCGCATGCGCATCGGACGCGAGTTTCTCGCAATCTGGGAGCGCGTCGGCAAGAGCGTCGTGTTCGTGACGCACGACGTCGAGGAAGCGATCGCGCTCGCCGATCGGGTGCTGGTCATGACCTCGCGTCCGGGTCGCATCAAGGCGACCTACGCGATCGACTTGCCGCGCCCGCGCGACTACGAGGAGGTTCGGTTCGATCCGCGTTTCACGGCGCTGCAACGCGAGATCTGGCATGCGCTCACAGACGAACCGATCGTCGACGCGATCGAACCGGCCGCCGCGCGGTCGACGGCGTGACGATGTCGCAATCGCGCGCATCGGTCTGGATCGGCCGGCTGACGGTCGGGGCGTTGCTGCTGGGCTTTTGGGAATTCACGTCGGGCCGCTGGTACAATGATTTCTGGGTTAGCCGGCCGTCGGCGATTCTCGCGCGCCTCGGCGAACTCGCGGTGAGCGGCGATCTTTGGTTCCACTTGCAGACCACGCTCGAAGAGACGCTGGTCGGCCTCGCGATCGGCATTATCGGCGGGACGGCGATCGGGGTCGGCCTGGCGCTCGCGCAGCGCCTCTCCGGATGGGTGTATCCGTACATCATGGCACTCTACAGCTTGCCGAAGGTCGCGCTCGCGCCGCTCTTCGTCGTGTGGTTCGGTATCGGGTTGCCGTCGAAGGTGTTGATGGTGACCTCGCTCGTCATCTTCGTCGCGTTTTACAACGCATACGAGGGCGTGCGCAACATCGATCCCGATCTGCTCGACATGATGAGGACGTTTCGGGCCAAGCGGTCAGCGACGCTCGTGTGGGTCGTGCTACCGTCGATCGCGGTCTGGTTTTTCACCAGCGTGCGCCTCGGTATCGGTCTTGCCCTGATCGGTTCGGTCATCGCCGAACTGGTCGGCGCCAACCGCGGAATCGGCTACTACATCACGAAGTCCGCGGGAGCGCTCGACACCACGGGCATCTTCGCCGGGTTGTTCGTTATCATGATTGTCGCGATCGCGCTCGAAGCGATCGTCTTCGCCGGGGAACGCCGGCTGCTTCGCTACCGCTGAGGGGGAACGGGAATGTCCAAGAATTTGCGCACGTTCATGCACGATGTCGTGGAGCGCTTCCCGGGATCGATCAAGACGGTTGACGTGCCGGTTGACCGCCGCTTCGGCATCACGGCATACGCGGCCAAGCTCGCCCAACGCGGCGAGTACCTTGGTTTGCTGTTCACCGATGTGACCGGTTCGCGATTCCCGGTCGTCACGAACTTGATGTCGAGTTACGATCGCATGGCGCTCGCACTCAACAGCGGCGTCGATGAGATGCCGCAAATTTACGGCACGCGCGTCAAGTTGCCGATTCCGCCCGTCACGGTATCGCGCGATCGCGCGCCGGTGAAGGACGTCGTGATTCGTGAAGCCGATGTCGACCTCACCGCGCTTCCGATCCCCTGGCACAACGCGCTGGACGGCGGACCGTATCTGACCGCGGCATCGACGATCATGCGCGAGCCGGAGACGGGCGCGATGAACGTCGGCATCTACCGGCATCACGTCTTCAGCGAACGCGAAATGGGCGTCTGGTTTTTCGGCAGCCACCACGGCGGCAATATCGTCGAATCGTACGAACGCCGCGGGGAGCGCGCGCCGTTCGCGATCGCGATCGGGCACCATCCGGCGTATCTGATGGGTGCCGCCGCGCGACTGCCGGGCATCGGCGGTGAGTTCGAGGCCGCCGGTGCGCTGCTGGGCGAGCCGCTCGAACTCGTCGAGGCGGAAACCTCGGACTTGCTGGTTCCCGCGCAAGCCGAGTTCATCATCGAAGGCTACATCGCGCCGGGTCAGCTCCGTCGCGAGGGACCGTTCGGCGAATGGCCGGGGCACTATCTCAACGAGGAAGACGTACCGATCATGACGGTTACGTCGATCACGCACCGTCGCGACGCGATCTTCCAAGACATCATCGGCGCGGGCCGCGAGCATCTGCTGATGGGCGGCATTCCGCGGGCCGGCAGCATCTACCGCAGCGTGAAGGAAGTCGTACCGACCGTCGTCGCGGTCAACGTGCCGCCGCACAGCCGTATGCACTGCTACGTTTCGATCAAACGCCGCCGCAACGTCGACGCAAAGCGCGCCGCACTCGCCGCGCTGAACACCGAGCCGGAAAACTTGCGCGCCGTGATCGTCGTCGACGACGATATCAACGTCTACGACGACGGTGACGTGTTATGGGCGGTGGGCACGCGCTTCGATGCGACGCGCGACCTCACGATCGTGCAAGGCTGGAGCGGACCCGGCGGCTTGTTGCCGACGAACTTCGACTATTTCGCCGACGGCACGAAAACCGCGCGCGCGTCGAGCGCGATCATCATCGATGCCACGAAACCCGCGCCGCCGATTCCGTATCCACCGCGCGTCAAAGTGCCCGACGATGCGGTAAACGCCGTCGATCTCACGACGCTCGGCGACATGACGGCGACGAACCCGGTCTTCGCCGATCCGGCCGAACTGCTGGTGCGCTAACCGGTCGGGGACGCGACGGGTTCGACGCTCGTCGCAGGCGACGGCGCCGGACTGGGCCGGTTGCGGTCGCGGCGCGGCGGGACGATGGGCGCGGTCGTACGGAACGGGATCGGCGTGAAGAACGCGTTCGGCGCGTCGGTCGAGAGCGCGAACGGAAGCGGAGAACGAACGACAATCCGCTCGCCGTCGTGCACGACGCTGCCGACGGTGCGCGCGACAATGACGAGACCGGCGGGGACGGCATCGACGAGCGGTGTCAACGGCACGACCGGCAATTCGCTCGCTGCGACCTTTATCGGAAAGTGCTGCAGCGCGATCCGCAATCGAACGGAGCCGACATTGCGCTCGACATCGGCGATGAGCAGTTGCACGAACGTACCGGCCGGCGCGAGGACCACACCGTCGAAAAGAAGTTCGTCGCGCAGGTGCGCTTTATACAAGCCGCCGGGGCGCACGGAATGCGTCTCGACGGCGTCGTCTGCGACAAATGTCAGCAGCGTGCCCGACGGAAGCGTCGCCGACGGCGCGGCGGTCACGAAAATCGCTGGGACGCACAGCGCCGCTACCATCACGGCAGCGACGCGGTGCGCGGGGATCAGGACGCCTTTTTCTCCGTCGCCGCGGCTGCGTCGGCAGCAGCTTTTTTCCCCTGCTCGATCAACGCTTTGACTTTTTGGCCGCCCTTTTGGCCGATTTCTTCATAGAATTGCGGACCGTACCGGTCGCGAGTCGCCTCGCCGCCCTTCTTGCCGCCCTTCTTTCCGATGGCCTCGTAAAATGCATGGCCGTGCGCTTTTTTCGTAGCCTGACCACCCTTGCGGCCGATCATCTCGTAAAATTCAGGACCATACTTTTTCTTGACGGTCTCGCCGCCTTTTTGACCGGCTTCGCGAACGCTCATGCCGGGTTTACGTTCTGAGGTGGACATGACTGTGGAAACCTCGTGGGATAGCTTCGAACCTACTAGAGTAACGTAAGCGGACACCCGAAAGTTTTATGTTCTCCGCCAAGTTTAATGCCTGGCTCGGTGGGAGTGGCGTCCGAGCGTGCTGCACACCTTACCCAACGAGACCTTTACAACACACGCCGTGCGCTTGTAGGCTCCGGGGAGGCTCGCTCGAACGTGAAGTGTCTATGGCCTGGCGGGTGCTGGTCGCCGACGACGACCCCGAAATCTGCACGCTGATAAAGACGATTTTACGCAGCGCGTCGTTTGAAGTGCAGGTGTGCGCCGATGCCGAGAGCGCTCTCGTCCATTTGCAACGTGATAAACCGTACGATATTCTGATCAGCGAC
Organism: Candidatus Lustribacter sp.; assembly: GCA_965277075.1. Classification (GTDB taxonomy): domain Bacteria; phylum Vulcanimicrobiota; class Vulcanimicrobiia; order Vulcanimicrobiales; family Vulcanimicrobiaceae; genus Lustribacter. The sequence goes on along the minus strand of OZ255707.1, from coordinate 1,514,118 downwards.
TTTATGTTGCCGGGCATTTCTGGGATCGAGCTGATAACGATGGTCCGCGCGAGCCCGCCGACTGCGAAAATTCCGATTCTGATGATTAGCGGCCACAGCAACTACGCGATGGATGCCCGCGCAAAAAGCGCCGGCGCCGATCACTTTCTCAATAAGCCGTTCACGCTCACGCAGTTGCGCTCCACCGTGACCGCGCTTGCGTCCAAATATCGTCCGCTCAGCGCCGCCGAGCAGGCCGCGGCCGCGGCCAAGCTGCCGCCGTCGAAACCGGTGGAACCGGCCTCGCCGCTCGCCGACGCTGAAAATTCGAACCCGGGCAGCTAGCGCGTGGTCGTGTTCGTTCATTGACGCCGGCGGCGTTGATCAAGGTCGCCGTCGTCGCGCTCTCGCTTGGGCTCGACGTCTTTGCCGTAAGCGTCGGCGTCGGCATGCGCGGCATCGGGACGAGCGAACGCTGGCGCATCGGCAGCGCGTTCGTGACGGCCGAAGTATCCATGACGTTGATCGGTGCCGGCCTCGGCGCGGTCGTCGGCAAGCTCGTCGGCGACACCGCGGGATACCTCGGTTTCGCAGCGCTGATCGGGGTCGGCACGTACATGCTCGTCCAGGCGTTGCGCGAGAGCGACCGGGGCGGCATCGACTTCTCGCGCGGCTGGGGCCTTTTTCTCGGCGCGATCTCCATCAGTCTCGATTCGCTCGGCATCGGTTTCTCGATTCTCTACATCGGCGTGCCGCTCGTCGTTTCGCTCATCTGCATCGGAGTCGTCGCGGCATCGTCGACGGCGCTCGGCCTGACCATCGGTCGCGCCCTGGGAAGCCGGGCAGAAGAAGCCGCCGAACTCTGGGCGGGAATCATTCTGGTGCTGACCGGTTGTCTTTTCGCCGGGTTGAAATATTTCGGTCGCGGCACCTAATCGCGTAGCGCGACCAAGGGCCGACGACTGACGCGACGAACGTGCGTCGGGCTCTCGATATCGGAGGTTCCCGCTGCTCACGTACGTCGTGCGACGGACGCTGCAGAACGTTCCGCTCCTGATTCTGATCTCGATGATCATCTTTGCGATCCTCAGTCAGGCGCCGGGCGGTCCACTGACACCGTACCTGCAAAACCCGCACATCACCGAGGCCGACATCGCGCGGCTCAAGCACAATCTCGGTTTGGATCAACCCGTGCCGATTCAATATTTGCATTGGCTCGGACGTGTCGTTACGGGCGACTTCGGATATTCGACCTCCAATTCGGAATCGGTCATCGACGCGATTCTCGAACGGATGCCGGCGACGCTCGAACTGATGTGCACCGCGCTCGGAATTTCGCTCGTCCTCGGCGTGTTCTTCGGCATCCTCTCGGCGGTCAAACAATATTCGTGGGTCGACTATACGATCACGACGCTCGCGTTCTTTGGGCAATCGATGCCGGTGTTTTGGTTTGCGCTGATGCTGCAACTTGCGTTCGCGGTAACCGGCTTTACCGGCTTCGGCTATCACATCGCGTTGCCGTCGTCGGGCATTTCTTCCAGCGACTCGTTCGATTTGGGCGACCGGATTCAACATCTGATTTTGCCGACCGTCGTGCTTTCACTCGCGTACCTGGCGAGCTTCAGCCGCTTCATGCGGTCGTCGATGCTCGAAGTGATTCACACGGACTACATGCGCACGGCGTCGGCGAAGGGGCTCGCGCGCTTCACCGTCATCATGAAGCACGGGTTCAAGAACGCGCTGATTCCGCTCGTGACGATCGTTGCGCTGACGCTTCCCGACCTTGTCGGCGGTGCCGTCGTGACCGAAACGCTCTTCGCGTGGCCGGGCATGGGCCGGCTCTTCATCAACGCGCTCGGTCAGTTCGATTTCGCGGTGCTCATGGGCGTGCTGGTGCTCGGCGCGTTCTTCGTCGTCTTCTGCAATTTGCTCGCCGACATCGCGTACGCGTGGCTTGACCCGCGCGTGAAGTATTCATGAGACGGGGCAACGCGTAATGGCCGCAACGCTGCCGCTCGGCGCCGTCACATTGGAAGCCGATACCGCCGCGCCGCGCAACACGGTTTGGCGCCGGTTCCGGCGACATAAAGTCGCGCTCGCGGGCGCGGTCGTGCTCGGCGCGATGGTACTGTTCGCCGCGCTTGGCCATGTCTTCTATCCGGTCGATCCAAACGCGATCGATCAGGTCCATTGGACCGGCTACCCGCTCGCGCCCGGCGTCGCGGGTCACCCGCTCGGCAGCGACGAGAACGGTCGCGATCTGCTCGCGCGTTTGATGGCGGGCGCGCAGATTTCGTTGACCGTCGCGGTGTCCGCCGTGTTGCTCTCGGTCGTCATCGGCACGGTGCTCGGAGCGATCTCCGGCTTCTACGGCGGCTGGATCGATTTTTGGATCATGCGTGCGACCGATGTCGTGTTGTGCATTCCGCTCCTACCATTGTTACTCGTCCTAACCGCGATCGTTTCCGCGACGTCGAATAAGGCGAGCTTGAGTTTTATCGTGATCGTCGTGTTGATCGGCGGCCTCTCATGGCCCGGCATCGCCCGGCTCGTGCGCGCGTCGTTTCTCAGCTTGCGCGAGCGCGAGTTTGCGGAGGCTGCGCGGGCAATCGGCGACAGCGACGCCCGGATCATCTTCCGGCATCTGCTGCCCAACGCGGTCGCTCCGATCATCGTCTCGGCGACGCTTGGCGTGGCGGGCGTGATCCTGCTCGAGTCGACGCTCTCGTTTCTCGGCTTCGGCATTCAGCCGCCGCAAGCGTCGTGGGGCAACATGCTCGCGAACGCGCAGTCGACGATCACGATCGCGCCGTGGGTCGCCGTTTTTCCCGGGCTATGCATCCTCATCGTCTCGCTCGCAATTAATTACTTAGGTGACGGTCTCCGCGACGCTCTCGACCCCAACCAGCGCTGAACCGCCCCTCGTACGGATCGACGTGCGAGCGATTGCGCTGCTCGCACTCGGTCACACCTCGGACGACATCAATCAGAGCTTTCTGCCGGCGCTCTTGCCGCTGCTCGTCGCGCAACGCCATCTCACGTTCGCGGCGGCCGCGTCGCTCGTGCTCGCTCAAGCGATCAGCTCGTCGTTCGTGCAACCGGCGATCGGGTATCTCGCCGACACGCGACCTATGCCATGGCTCGCGGGAATCGGCTTGTTGCTCGCCGGCGGCGGCATTGCGGCGATCGGCTTCATGCCGACGTATGCCCTGATCTTTTGCTGCGCGCTCGTGAGCGGGCTCGGTGTCGCGATGTTCCATCCGGAAGCGGCGCGTTTCGCGAACCTCGCGAGCGGCACGAAGAAGGCCTCAGGGATGCGCTGGTTCGCGGTCGGCGGGAACACCGGGTTCGCGATCGGCCCGGTGTTCGCAACCCTCGCCCTGACCGTGTACGGCATCGCGGGAACGTTCGTGGTTGCGGTGCCGGTCGCGATCATGGGGACGTTGTTGCTGATCGAAGTCCCGCGTTTTCGCACGTTCTTGCCGAAAGTCGCGGCGGTCAAAGCGCTCGTGCCGGTGCCGGACGATTGGTCGGCGTTCGGTCGCCTCACGGCCTTTATCATGCTCCGCTCGACCGCCTATCTCGGCCTCGTTTCATTCATTCCGCTCTACTTTGTCCACGTCGTGCGCACGACGCCGGCGGTCGGCAACCTGGTGCTTACGACGTTTTTGTTGTCCGGCATCGCCGGTACGATCGTCGGCGGTCCGCTCGCCGATAAGCACGGACGACGCGTCGTCATCTTTTCATCGATGGCGGCCACGTTCGCGTTCGTGATATTGCTGACGCTCACGACGAACGCCGCGGATACGACCTCGATCGTCGCGGGCTTCCTGTGTTCGGTCGGGCTTGGATTTTTCATGGCCGGGTCGCAAGCTCCGTCGATCGTTCTCGCGCAGGAGTACTTGCCGAACCGGCTCGGCATGGCGTCCGGCGTGACGCTGGGTCTCGCCGTTTCGGTCGGCGGCATGTTTTCACCGGTCCTCGGTGCGATCGGCGATCGCTTTGGACTGCACGCGACGATGGTCGGCATCGTCGTGCTCACCGGGCTCGCGCTGGCCGTGGGGCTCACGATGCCGTCGAGCGAACGGCGCCGAATGTTGCTCGCCGCGAGCGCCCCGATACTCGGTTGATGCGTCTCATGGGAGCGGCAAGTGTAATGCTTACCGTCGTTGTGTCGGAAGCTAACGCGCTCATATCCAACGCTGCCATGGTGTCGCAGTTGCGGAGCGCGCGTATTCTCCACTGGTTTGGATGAGAAGCGATAGCCGCCGCACTTGCGACGGCTCGGATTCACCGCGCTTTATGCGCTTGCTTTCGCTCCTGAGAGTTGCTCGCCGGACTTTTCGAGAAGTTGGCCGAGTTCCTCGACGGCGCCGGCCTTGTCGTCGCCATGTTTGGCGACTTTGACGGTTTCCTTTCCGAGCTTCGTCAAGAGGCGACCTACTTTCGTGCCATCGATCTCCTTTTTTCCGAGTTCGTCGTGCAAGTGGCCGAGGTCGGTCGCAATGGTGTGAAAGCCGGCACCCTCGTACCCGCGCAGTTCGGCTTGCCATGATTCGATGGAGTGCTGTGCAGCGGTAATTCCCAGCGACGTGATGCCGTCTTTGAGGTGCTTGATGGTCGTAGTCAATCGTTCGGACATGTTCTTCCTCGTAAGCGATGTGCCGACGCGAACGCCCCTCCACGAACGGCTCGACATGATGGAATGCGTTCCGTGTACCCATTCAATGCCAAAGGCAGCTCCGGCCAGTCCGGTTCGGCTGCAAGAAGGTGCGCATCGCTCACGATGACGGCTGCGTGAAGCAGCAAGGCTCACAGGCCACGCCGGCGACGGCCCAAACGAAAGGCAGATGCGAATGCTGCTGCGTCTGGGCGCAACAATCGGGCTGATCGCGCTTTTCGGGTCGGCGTCGCAACCGGCGACCAAGGCGCAAGCACCATTCGTCGTAACCGCGAGCGCGGGCCCGGCTGCCGGTTCGCACATTCGTGCAACGGTGACGCGTATCGTCGACGGCGCCGGGGTCACGCTACCGGCTGCGTTGGTGCCGGCGCTCGAGCCGGGCGATGTGGTCGACATGGGATTCCCTGATTACGAACGGCCGCCCGGCATCGTCAACTATCACGTCAACGTCGCGTTCATCACGGAAACCGCACCCCAGCATTGGCTCTTCCAGCGCAGCGGTCCGCAGGATCAGCTCTTCGCGAATCGCGGCTCGCGAACGCGCGCGACGGAACTGGCGAATCCGATCCACTTCGTGTACGGGCGCGGAAGCGAGCGCGGCATACCGATTTTCACCATCATCCCGGAGGATGCGAAGACGCGCGGCGTCGACGGCGTGCGCGATTATGTCGACGCGCATCCGACCGATTTCGTCGACATGGCGCAATCGACAAACGATGCCGTCGACAACTACAGCTTCGTTCAGGATTTTCTCTCATCGCTTGCGACCGGAGCAATCGATCCGACGAGTTCGCGTTATCGCATCGAAAGCGTCGCGCAGACCTTCGGAGTCCCGCCCGCAACGATCGACGGCTGTTACACAACGAACACGGCTCAAGCCGATATCAACAACTGTGTGCAGCAGTCGATCGACAGCGTGACGTTTCAGACGAACTTCAGCGCACCGACGCAGGCGCAATTTTTGGGCGGCGTCGTCGGCGCGGTAGAGCCGCTCGCGTACGCGCCATACATTGCCTCGCTGCTCACGGTCTGGAAACTCTTCGTGCACACGGGGCACCTCGAATACGAATATCTGCCGACGACGATCGCGCTCGCCGATCCGTCGACCGCGCGTCCGGACGAACTCTTGATGGGTCTGAAGGTACCGACGATCCGTCCGCCCGGCGCATATTCGGACGTGCTCTTTTTCACCATCGGCGATCCGCAGGCGTCCGAACACGCGCCGGCCGTCATCGACGATGCGCCGGCAACCGGCAGTTGTGCGCGAACGAATCGCTTCTCCGTACCGCTCCATCTGGACCACACGTCGCGTTACATGCACGGGACGGCGCTGTACGTCGTTCCCGACGGACACGCGCCGTATACGATTCAACTCGATCCGCGTTCGCTCGATGCGCCGGTCGTCGACCATCAGCGGTTTACCGGTAGCGCCGATGGTGCGTATACGGTGTCGTTGCGCGGGCGCTTTGGTTTCGATCCGATCGTCCAGCCCCCACAGACCGCGATGCGCGTCGCATTTCCGAGCGCCTCAGCGTGGACGATCGTCGCCGCGCCGCATCGCGAGCCGGTAGCGGGCGGAACGCTCGACCTCGTGGCAGCGTCGGCCGGAGCGGCATGTCTTTCGCACGCGGAGCTGCAGAGCGGCAGTTCGCCGCCGATCGATCTGACGGCGACGCATACGGATGACCGGCACGTCGTTTTACGCGCTGCGTTGACGAACGTGCCGGTCGGTCCGGCGGTGATTCGTCTGTACGAAGGCGATCCGGGCGACGAGCACCCGATCGAGGTTTCCTATCCGCTCGCGATTCAAGCGCCGCCACCGAGCGTCGATCCGAAAGCAGTCGCGACGATTGCGCTGGGCGATCCGTTCTTGAGTCTCGCCGGCTCGAGCTTCGAACACGTTCGTGGCCTGCTCGTGAACGGCGTAGCCTATACCAAAGAGCCCGGTGCAACGGCCGAGTCCGCGTGCTTCGATGGTCCGCCGCTCGACGCGACGATCGCGGTCGGTGAACGTATCATCGGACAATTGGTGCCGCTCGACGGCTCGACGGGCGAAGTCTTCCCGGTAAGCGTCGCGCCGTCACGACCATCGCTTGCGGATGCGAGCATTCTTGGAAGTGCCGCGTCGACCCATTTGTCCACCGATCCCTTGACGGTGACATTACAGACCGGCGGAGCGGCATTGCCTCGGCAAGCCGGCGTGCGCATCCGGCGAAGCGACGCGCCCGCGGTCACGCCGTGCCAATCGGTCCTTGCGGATCCGACGACGACGACGATCGCGGCGAGCAGCGTGCACGTTCGTGCGCCCGACCGGCTCGCCGTCGATCTGCGCGCCGACGTGTTGCAAGATCGCGCGTTCGGCAGCTTGCAAATGCAAATCGTCGATATCGCGACGGGGCTCGGCAGCATGTGGGTGACGCTGCCCGGCTCATTCGTGCGCGCTCCGGCCGTCACGACGATCGCGTGCCCGCCGGACGCGAGTGCGCCGTGCCGCCTCTACGGTTCGGGTCTCGCGTCGATCGGTGCGGTGGCGAACGCCGCGGGCATCTATGTCCCTGTCGATCCGAATTGTCCGCCGACCGACAAGGGCGTCGCGTGCGTCGTTGTTCCGCACGCGCTACACTTCACGGTGCGGCTCGTCGACGGCGGCACGATCGAGCCGCTTTCCGACGCGCTGATCGCGAACGTCAAGGCCTAGTGTGCTGTCTCGTAAATTCTCATACGAAATCTCGCTCGTCTTTTTCGCCAGCTCATCGTGGCTCTTCCGTCACAACGCTACGGCGTTGCTTCCTCATCGCTCCTCGATCTGACAAAAAATCCCTCGCGATCTTCCGCATGGAACTTACGAGACAGCACACTAGCGCCGAGTTTGCGTTCGAGCGCTTCGACGAGAATGTCGGTGACCGTCATGATCCGGTGGCGGCACGCGCTCGTTTCCGTGGAATCGAACGTCCCGTTCTCCCAGTATTTGTTGCTGCCCGTGCCACCGCCGCAGACGCCGAAGTACGCGCAGGCAGCGCGACAACGCTCGACGCCGGCCTGCATATCAGCGTACATGCGCAAGAATTTATCGCTCGTCGTGGAGGCGAGCAGCGAGTCGTCGCGCACGTTGCCGATCACGAACCGGCCATAGCATTCCGTTTGCACGCCGAGCAACTCCGGATCGAAGGTCGAGAAATTTCCCTGGTAATCGACGTTGAGGATGGCGAACGGCGCATTCATATCGGTGTTGGTCAAGCGCTGTCCGTGGTAAATCATATTGGCGAGCGCTTCGAACTCGCGTAGCTTGAAGATGCCGCCCGAAGCCTCGGTCAGCTCGTAGACCCGCTCCATGAAGGCGCGGTAGCGGTCGCGCGTCGGCACCGCATCGAGCGTCGAGGCGGTATGGATGCCTTCTGTTTCTTCCATGTTGAAGCCGACGTCGGTCATGCCGTTGTCCATGAAGAACGAGAATATCTCGTCGGGATAATCCAACGACCGTTCACTGATCACGGCGATGACGTTGAACGGCACGTCGTTCCGTTGTAAGAGGCCGACGCCGCGCATCGCGGCCGCATGGCTGCCGCCGCCGGCGCGCGTCTTGCGATGCGCGTCGTGTACAAACGCCGGCCCGTCGATGCTCACACCGACCTGCACGTCGTGGCGGCGGAAGAGATCGCACCAGGCTTGATTGATCGGCACCGCATTCGTCTGCACCGACTGCGCGACGTGCGTGCCGCGTTCGTCGTAACGACGTTGCGCGCCGGCGATCCGCGCGAATGCATCCTCATAGAACTCGACGGGAACCGCGAGCGGCTCGCCCGCATGCCAGCACACGACGAACCGCTCGCCGACGAACGGGCTCTCGAAAATGCGGCGAAAAACCGTATCGATCAGCGTCGGATCGAGTTCATTGCGACGTTCGCGATCGGGCAGGTAGCAATAGTCACAGTTGAGGTTGCAGAACGACGTCGGCTGGATAATGACAAGGTTGAGCGGCCCGAACGTTGCCGGATTGACGCGCATCGTCCGGACTTACCGGTTGTAGAAGCCGCCCCCGTTGCGGAAGCCGCCGCCGCCGTTACGGAAGGCCCCGTTGTGGAAGCCGCCGCCGTTCGCGAAGGCGCCGTTACGGAAACCGCCGCCGTTCGCGAATGCACCGCCGCCGCCGTTACGCCAACCGCTGACATGGTTCGGCCAGCCGTGATACGAGTTGATGAACGACGGCGCGTTGTTGAGGAAGCGCGCGCCGGAATTATAGAACGTCCCCGTATTGGGCCATCCGCTGACGCGGTTCAACCAGCCGCCGGTCGAATTGCGGAACGACGGCGCGCTGTTCAGAAACGCGTATCCGATGTAGACCGCGTCCGTCGTCGGTGTGACATGCATGTACCCTTCGTTCGCCCGCAGCGTGTCGGTGAGCCGGTTCAGTCGCCCTTCGAGGCCGTTCGCGTCCGGCGTGGGCGCGGTCGTCGCGCTCGCCTCCGGCGATGCGATCGTCGTTAGCGCCAGCAAGAAGCCGAGCAGGCCGACACTCGTTTCACGATATCCCATGTGCGGCGGTTTGGGTCGACCCCTCGGCGGACCTCTCGCCGTTAGCGCCCCATCTCGCAAATACCGATACAGTCGCTCGGCGCTTCTCCGCCGTCGCTGCGTCGCTCATCGCTCGAAGGGCGCTGCCCTTCCACGCTCTTCGCTCCTTGCGACAACGAAAAATCCCTGTCGCTTGGTGTATCGCCATTTGCGACACGGGGCACTAGGGATTGTTGGCGAGGGTCGGGTCGATCAACTCGCTCGCGGGAAAGAACTTCGTGATGTAGCCGAACTCCGCTTCCGCGTTGATCCACGGCTGCAGTTCGATCGGCGCGATTCCGGTGCCGTTGCGCACGCGAGGCATGCGCTGGATCGTCGCGAGCGGAACGCCGGTGAACTCCGAGAGCATCTGCGCGGTCGCCGCGTGGTGCGCGTTCGTGTAGCGCGCCGATTGTGCCGTCACGCGCTGGAACGTCTTCACCACGTCGGCGTGCTTCTTGATATAATCTTGCGTCGTGAACCAGACGGAGAAGCTATACCCGTCGCCGAGCGCGTCGTAAATCGGGACGAGGCGGAACTTGCCGGTGTCCATCGCTGCCTGCAGCGGGGGGTACGACGCTTCGCCGCCGGTGATGCGACCTTGCTCGACCGCCGCAGCGGACGCGGACATCGGCAGCTCGACGAACTGCACGCTCTTGAGGGCCGGATCGTCGCGGCCGATCGCTTTCGACATTGAGAGCTGCGCGCCGTCGTGCACGAAGCTGATACCGTAGGTCCCGTCCTTGATGTCATGGAGTGACTTGATCGGCGAGTCCTTGGGCACGATCAGCGCGACGTAGGGATGGGCGCGTTCGTAAACGGCGGCCGTCCCGATGACGACAAACGGCAGACCCTTGATGTGCGCGTCGATCAGCGCGGGCGCACTCGCCTTCCCGATGTCGTAGCTGCCGGCGGCGACGGCCGCCGCGATTGCCGAGCCGTTCTGCGACGACTTGTCGATTTGCACGTCGAGGCCGGCCTTCGCATACATTCCGGTCTTCTGGGCGTAGAGTACCGAAACCATGTCGTCGTTGCCGAGCACGCCGACGTGGACGGGCGTCAGGGCCGACGACGGTTGCGCAGAAGCAGAGGCGGCCGGGAACGCGATTGCGGCCGCGGTCACGAGGCAGAAAACGAAGCGGCGGATGCTCATCGAGCCCACGCCTTACCCGATGCCTGGCGCCGCAAGCCGGCGTGTTCGAGCCGCGGAATGAGCTCCGCGCGCAAGAAGGGGAGTTCGTCGAGGTAGTTCACGATCGTCATTCCGATACCGTCGAGCCCGACCTCGCTGAGCGTGCGAAACAGGCCGGCAACGTGGTCGGGATCGCCGATAAGCGGGAACTGCCGAATCGCGCGCTGCCGATGCGCGAGATACGCGGGTGAATCGAGATCGCGCGCGATGCCTTGCTGCTGAAGTTGCGCATCAACGGCTTCCCAGTCGGCGTTCTCGTCGAGCACGTAGCGGTAATATTCGATCGCTTCTTTTTGCGTCGGGCGACAGATGACGTTGACGTTCGTGTAGACGCCGATTGCGCGGTCGACGGCGGCCGCCCGCGAGCGCAGACTGTCGACGATCTGCGCGATGCCGGCGACGTCGGGGGTTACGACGCCGGTCTCCTCGTCGAACTGCGACGCGCGCACCGCGGTGAAAAACGCGTCGCAGTTACGAACGCCGAAGTCCTGCCCGATCGCGGAGGTGCCGGCATTGAGCAAGAGCGGTTGCGTTCCGCCGTACGGCTTGGGCTTGGAGAGCACGTCGGTGAGCTGGAAGTACGTACCGTTGAAGTCGAACTTCTCCGGATCAGTCCACAGCCGGCGGACGATGTCCAGCCACTCCTGGCCGTGCGCATAGCGCTCGTCGTGCTCGAGCAGCGAATGTCCGAACATGCCGAACTCTTCGTCTTTGTTTCCGACAACGAGGTTGAGACCGAAACGGCCGTGTCCGGCGTGGTCGGCCGTGACCATCTGTTTTGCCGCGACTAACGGGTGAAAGATCGGCGTGTGAACGGTTCCGAAAATCGTGATGTGCTTCGTGAGCGCGAGGAGCGCGGCGGCCCAGGTCAGCGTTTCAAAGCTTGACTCCTGGTAGTTCGTCGCGCCGCCCCATCCGCGCCACCGTCCGAGCGGCAAAAAGAACTCGAATCCGGCGTCGTCGGCCGCTTGCGCGAGCCGTACGTTGTCGTCCCACGAACCGCTCCAGCGTTCGGGGACCAGGGTTGCGTTCTTTCCGGAATTGAGGTTGCAGCCAAAGATGCCGAGCTTCAACGTATTCGTGCTGCCCATCGATAACCGGCTCGAGACCGGCGAGTTATGCTCGAGCAACATGTCGCGTTCCCTCCCGGAGCGGCGTTATGCGTTGGAAAAGGCCTTCGGCTCAATTGACCGTACTCCCCGGCTGGAGGGCGCAAGAATGTTTTTCCATCGCCGATTGACGTACGTGATGGCCGTATTGCTGACGGTGGTGGCCGGCTGCCCGAGAACAACGGTCGCGCAATCGCCGCCCGCGGTGCCGATCGTTCGGATCGCGTCGTCGGCAGCCGAGACCTACGCGCAGGCCTTGTACGCGCAGGATCTCGGACTCTATCAGAAGGCCGGCCTCAACGCCGAGGTCGACGTCCTGGCCACCGGGGCGGCGGTCTCCACTGCCGTCGTGGGCGGCGCGGTCGACATCGGAATTTCGACGACGCTGAACCTCGCGAACGCAATCACGCGCGGCGTCCCATTGGTCGTGATTGCGCCGGGCCCGATGACGACGGTGAAAAACCCCACCGGGCTGATCTGCGTCGCGAAATCGTCGCCCTATAAGAGCGCTAAGGATTTCGAAGGTCAAACGATCGCGATTCCGGCGTTAAAACAGACGGCGGACTTGGGCGTGCGCGAATGGCTGACGCAAGGCGGTGTCGACCCGGCAAAAGTCCACATCATCGAAGCGCCGTTTGCCGAGATGGCGGCGGCCGTCGAGCGCGGGACCTACGCGGCCGCGGCGATTTCAGAGCCCGCGCTCGGCAGAGCGATGAAGAGCGGCAACGTTCGCTGCATCGGCGACCCGTACGGCGCGGTCGCGCCGAACTACATGTTCGCGGCGTGGTTCACGACGAAGCAGTTCGCCGACAAGAATCCCGACGTCGTTCGCAAGGTCGCGCAAGCGTTGACGGATGCCGGAAAGTGGGCGAACGCGCATCACACGGAGTCCGCGCCGATCGTCGCACGGATCAACAAGGTCGACGTTGACACGATTCGCGCCGAGACGCGGCCGGTCTACGCCGAGGAGATTCGCGTCAGCGAAATGCAGCCGCAGCTCGACGCGGGCTACAAGTACGGGTTCCTGACACGAGCGGTCACTTCGAGCGAGTTGCTAGGCCACTGACCGTTCTCTGCGGCAGCTGACTTCCACGTTGCGCGACATAATGGTGGAACGTTGTGTTGCAGCGGCTGCTACGCAGTTCGACGACGCGTCCGTCGAGCGCGAACGCAATGCGGTCGATCGCCAGGAGCGGCGCGCCGACGTCGACGCCGAGCGCCGTCGCGTCGCGCTTGCGGGCGCGCACGGCCGAGAGTGTCTCGTTTGCGCGCATTACCGAGACGCCGTATTTCGTTTCGTAGTGCCGGAACAGGTGGTTCGGGAGCGCGCCGCTTGCGCCGAGCCCCGGGAACAAGAATTCCGGCACGACCACCGTCTCGAGGAGCACGGGCACGCCGCCCAACGTTCGCACGCGTTCGAATCGGAGGACACGGGCGCGCGCAGAGAGCCCCAGCGCCGACGCTTGCGCACGCGTGGCAATACCGGCGGAGCGGCGCAGCAACCGGCTTTCGGGAACGGCGCGCGATCCGTCGGTTCCGATAAAGTTGAAATAGAGATAGAGGGATCGGCGTTCCGTCAACTCGGTGACGAACGTGCCCGCGCCTTGACGCCGCGTCAGCGCATCCTCGGCGACGAGTTCCTCGATGGCTTTGCGCACCGTGCCTTGGCTCACGCCGAAATCGCTTGCCAACTGCTGCTCGCTCGGGATCATCATCCCCGGACGCCAGTCCCCATTGAGCAACCGCTCGCGGACGCGCGCTGCGACCTGTTCGTACAGCGGCGCCGACCCGCCATCCGGGTGGCCGATTGACTTCGCCGGATGATTCATCTATACAGATTCTTATAGAAGACTTGGCTGAGTCCTCGGTTCGGGGACGTTAGGACGGCGGCGGTGTCGGCATCGAAAACAATCGCGAATGATTGGGGCGGCGAATGGCAATCCGACGTCATCGCTGAGTTGATCAAACGCTACGACTTCCCGTACATCGCCCTCAACCCGGGCGCCAGCTATCGCGGGCTGCACGATTCGCTCGTCAACTACAACCACGACCAGCCGCCGATCATCCTTTGCCAGCACGAGAAGATCGCCGTGCAGATGGCGCACGGCTATGCGAAGGCGACGGGCAAACCGATGGTCGCGATCGTGCACAACGTGGTCGGCATGCTGCACGCTCTCATGGGTGTGTATTACGCCTATATCGATCGCGCGCCGATCTTCATCATCGGCGCGACCGGTCCGATGGACGAGGCGAAGCGCCGGCCCTTCATCGATTGGATTCACACCGCAAACGTGCAAGGCGACCAACTGCGCAACTTCGTCAAATGGGACTACCAGCCCGGCGGTATCGACGGCGTCCCCGACAGCTTCGCGCGCGCGTACGCGATCATGATGTCGGAACCGCAGGGGCCGACCTATATGTGCTACGACGCGTGGCTGCAAGAAGCTCCGATCACGGAGCCTGTCGCCTTTCCGTTGCCCGACTCGGCGCGCGTGCCGAGTCCGCTCGCGGCAAATCCGGCCGATCTCGAGCGTGTCGCGGATCGGCTGTTGCGCGCCGAGTGGCCGGTGTTGCTCGCCGAATACGTCGGCCGCTCCGCGAACGGCTTCGACGATCTGGTCGTCCTCGCCGAAACAGTCGGCGCGCCCGTGGTCGACGTCAACGCACGGCTCAATTTCCCGAGCGCTCATCCACTCAATCTGAGCATGAGCAAATCCGTCTTTGAAAATGCCGACCTGATCGTCGGTCTCGATCTGCGTGACTGGCAGAAGTGGACCCACGAGATGGATTGGACAAACCGCACGGCGCAACCGATTTATCCGGCCGCCTGCCGCTGGGTCGAGATCGGATTCGGCGACGTCGAGATCTCGAAGTGGTCGACCGACTACCAGCGCTTCCCCGATGCCGTCGAGCGCATCATCGCCGATACGGCGCTCGCAATTCCGGCGCTCACCGCCATCTGCCGCCGGCGCTTAGAAAACGACACGGCGACGGCCCAGCGCATCGCTGGGCGCGCGTCAGCGATCGGCGAGCGTCATGCCGCACTGCGTTCGCAATGGCGTGCCGATGCCGACAAGAACCGCGATGCCGCTCCAATGACGGAACCGCGCTTGGCGCTTGAAATCTGGAACGCGATCAAAGATGAAGATTGGGTGCTTTCGGCCTCCACGCTCAACGATTGGACGCGCAAGCTGTGGGACTTCGACCGTTCGTACCGTCATCCGGGCCGCGCTCTCGGCACCGGGACGCAGATCGGCATCTCGCTCGGCATCGCGCTCGCACATAAGAAAACCGGGCGCATCGTCGTCGACATCCAGCCCGACGGTGACCTGCTTTTCGACACCGGAGCGTTGTGGACGGCGGCGCGTTACGAACTGCCGATGCTCACGATTATGTTCAACAACCGCGCGTACTACAACGACTGGAATCATCAGATCGAAGTCGCCGAACATCGCGGCCGGCCGATGGAGCGCGCGCACATCGGTCAAGACATCGTCGAACCGCCGCCCGACTTCGCAACGATCGCGCGCGGTTTCGGCTGGCACGCCGAAGGCCCGATCGAGCGGCCCGACGAGCTCGGCCCGGCTATCGCGCGTGCGATTGCCGTCGTGAAGACCGGAAAGCCTGCGCTGGTCGACGCGATCGTCCGCCGCAAACACGAAGACTAGCCCAATGAACGCACCCACGCGCGGAGCATTCCTCGGCGGGTCGCTGGCGGCGTCGCTCGCCGCGCGCGCGCCGGTCCTCGCGCAGGTCGCCACGCAAAAAGTACGCATCGGCGTGACGCCGACCGAAGTCTATGCCGAAGCGTACTATGCCGCCGACATGGGCTTCTTTCAAAGGGCCGGCCTGGACGCCGACGTGCAAACGCTCAACAGCGGCAGCGCTGCGGCGAACGCCATTGCCGGCGGATCGCTCGACGTCGGCGTCACAACGCCGCTGTTGCTCGCTAACGCGATCCTGCGCGGTATTCCGTTTGTGATCATCGCCGCCGGGCCGCTGAGCACGACCAAGGCGCCGCAGTCTTTGATCTGCGTCAAGTCGACGAGCAGTCTGCGGACCGCGAAGGATCTTGAGGGCAAGACGGTCGGCATGATCGTCTTGAAAACCACGCAGGAGCTCAGCCTCGATGCGTGGCTCGACAAAGGCGGCGCACAAGGCGCGTCGGTCCGTCGGGTCGAGGTGCTGTTCTCCGAAATGGCAGCCGCGCTCGACCGCGGCACGGTCGACGCGGCGATCATCTCCGAGCCCTTCCTGTCGAACAGTCTCAAGTCGGGGACGGTGCGGTCAATCGGCGACCCCAACATTGCGATCGCGCCGGTCTATTTGCTCGGCGCGTGGTTCACGACGCGGACGTACGCGCAGCAGAATCCTGATACGGTGAAGCGTTTCACCGACGTCATCTACGCGACCGCAAAATGGGCAAACGCCCATACGCCGCAAACGGCGCTCATCATCGCGAAGTACATGAAGATCAGCCCCGACGTCACGCGCACGATGAACCGTATCGCGTACGCTGAGGCGATGCAGCTTCCCGAGATGCAAGCGCTGCTGGACTCAAGTTACAAGTACGGCCTCTTGCCCAAACCCGTTGTCGCCGGCGATCTGGTGCTGCACGCGTGACGCGGTCGGCCCGCCGGTCGATGCAGAATGACAACGTTCTGAAGCTCGGCTTCTTCGGGCAGAATTGTTCCGGCGGGCGCTACGTCACACTCGCCAAAGAACGCTGGCCGGCGAGCTGGGACGACAACCTGCGTGCGGCGCGGCTTGCGGACGACGCGGGCCTTGACTTTCTGCTCCCGATCGGACGGTGGAAGGGCTACGGCGGTAAGAGCGACGCGCAAGGATCGTCGTTCGAGACGATCACGTGGGCAGCTGCGCTGTTGATGGCGACGAATCGCATCACGATTTTCGGCACGGTCCACGCGCCGTTATTTCACCCCGTCATCGCGGCGAAGCAGATGGTGACCGCCGACCAGGTCGGCCACGGGCGGTTCGGGCTCAACATCGTTGCCGGTTGGAACGAGGACGAGTTCGGCATGTTTGGTATCGAGCAGAAGGACCACCCGACGCGCTACCGCCAGGCCCAGGAGTGGATCGATACGCTCAAACGGATATGGGATGACGACGATTTCGACGTTCACGGCGAGTTCTACGAACTCAAGGATGTGCGCGCACAGCCGAAGCCGTTCGGCGATTCGCATCCGCTCATCATGAACGCGGCAATCTCGGAGGACGGCCGCGTCTTCGGTGTGCGCAACTGCGATGCGCTTTTCACGGCGACGGGGTACGCGTTTGACGACGAGTCGCTCACGCGCGCGCAACGCGAGATCGCGACGCTCAAGGACGCGGCAGCCGCGATCGGACGTGACATTGACGTCTACACGAATGGGACGCTCGTGTGCCGCGCGACGCACCAAGAGGCGGTCGACTACCACCACTACATGTGTGTCGAGCAAGCCGACTGGGACGGCGTCGACAACATGATCCGGATGCGCGGGCGCAACAAGGACTCGACGCCCGAGCAGATCGAGATTCTGCGCAGGCGCTATGCAACGACCAGCGGCGGGTTTGCGTGCATCGGCACACCCGATGAGATCGCCGAGCAGTTGGCGACGATCAGCCGGACCGGCTTCACCGGCATCGGCTTGACGAGCCCGCACTACACGAACGAGTTCCACTGGTATCCGCAGGAGATTTTGCCGCGGCTCCAACGCATGGGGTTGCGCGGTTGACAGCACGCTCTTCCGCGCGAAGTTGTCGTTGATGAAGCTATGCGAACCGGCGCAGTACGACATCGCGTCAGTCCGGAGAATACTTCGCTGCCGCGCTTAGCCGGTGGCTTTGCATCGTGGAATTACGTCATCTCCGATACTTCGTCGCGGTCGCCGAAGAGCTTCACTTCGGCTGAGCTGCAGCACGGCTTTCCATAGCGCAGCCGCCGCTACGTCACCAGATTCATGAACTCAAAAGTGAGCTTCGCTTCCAACTCTTTGAGCGAAATCGAAAACATGGTTCGGTTGACGAACGCTGGTCGGTTGGTTATGACGCGATGATTTCCGTCCCGGGAATCAAACGGTCGGTGAGCTTCGCTTTGTAGGCGATTTGCAGCATCGGGTCGAGCAACGACGGGGTAATCGTGTCGGCGTAGACGCAACGTGTCATCTTTGCGATCGTCGCCGGACTGACTTTCGAGTACGCCATGAGAATTTTACCGCTCTCGTCTTTGTTCGCGTTGGCCCAGCGTGCGGTTTGGTAATAGACGGCCGCAACGCGTTTGGCCAGCGCGGTGTTCTTCGCGTACCAGTCTTTGGTCGTAAACCAGCCGCTGATCAGAAAGCGCGGTGCGATTGCGTCGAAGACCTTGCCGAAGACGCGCGCCTGTCCGTTCTCGATCGAGTTCGTGAGTGACGGTTCGGAGATGACGGCGCCGGCGACCGTGCCGCGCTCGAGCGCCGGGCCCATCTCCGCGAACGGAATTTCGATCGTCTTGACGAGATCGGGGTTTGCGCCGTTCTTCTCGAGCCACACGGTCTTCGAGAGGTCGGTAAGGTCCTTGAGTGCGGAAATCGCGATCGTTTGGCCCTCGAAATCCTTGGCCGTCTTGATCTTCGAGTCTTTCGCGACGCAGAGCACCGTCGTCGGCGACGACGTCGAGTAGTACGCGCCGCCGATGAAGTACACGAATGGAATGCCGTGCGAGACGGCATTCGCGAGCTGGACGGGATTCGTGACGCCCATATCGAGCGCTCCGCCCGCGACGCCGGCCGAGACCGCCGCGCCGTTTGCGAACGTGGTGATCGGCGCGTTCAACCCCGCGGCCGTGAAAAAGCCCTTATCCTGCGCGTAGTACGCTTGGGCGTACGTGTCGTTGGCGGTCGCGCCGATGCGCACGGTCGGCGCGGATTGGGCGCTCGCACGGCCGGTCGTGGCAAGTGCGGGCAGGAGCGGGAGTGTCGCGAGAAAGCCGGCTCGCGAGACATCGAAGCGTTGCGTCACGTGATCTTCTCAATGCAAGTGAAGTGCGGGAAATGCCTGTGCTCGTGCGCTAGTGAGCAGCGTGACACCTCCGCCCGTCCTCGACGCCGTGACCTATCAGGTTCTGCAAAGCCGGCTCTCCGGCATCGTGGGCGAGATGCAAGACAACATCTTTCGCACGGGCTACTCGACGATTATCCGCGAGTCGCAGGATGCGAGCTGCATGATCCTCGACGCGAGCGGCGATGTGATCGGCGAGCACGTCGTGCTCCCGTTGCACGTTACGTGTCTGCCGGAGATCGTGCGCGCGATCCGTGCGCGGTTCGATGACATCGCAACAGGCGACGCGTACATCACGAACCATCCGTATCTCGGCGGCGTGCCGCATTCGATGGACATGGCGGTGGTCGCGCCGGTATTTTACGGGGACCGGCTCGTGGCGTTCTGCGGGAGTATCGCGCACAAGAGCGATCTGGGCGGTGTCGTGGCCGGCACGGCGAACGGAAGCGCGCGCGAAATTTTTCAGGAAGGCATTCAGTATCCGCCGGTACGTCTTGTGCGCGCCGGCCGAACATGCACGGACGTCGAAGCGATCTTGCGCGCCAACAGCCGTACGCCGGAACTCGTCCTCGGCGACATCCGCGGACAGATCGGCGTCGCGCGGCTCGGCGAACGCCGTCTGATCGAGACGATCGATCGCTACGGTCTCGCGAATGCGCTCGAAGCATTCGCGCGCAAGCAAGACATCACCGAACGGCAGATACGCGATGCGCTCGCGCGCTGGCCCGACGGCACCCACGAAGCGTCATCGGAACTCGAGATCGACGACGGCACGCGGCGCGGCGTTCGCTTTCACGTCCGCGTCGAGAAAAAGGGCGATCGTATCGTTTTCGATTTCTCCGGCTGCGACGACAACGTGACCGAGCCGATCAACATTCGGCCGCCGCTCGTTCGCGGTTGCATCGCCTACGCGCTGATCGCGACGATCGACCCGACGCTCGCAAACAACGGCGGCGTTTCGCGCGTCGTAGAGACGCGGTTTCGTCCGGGCTCGATCGTCGATCCGGCGTTTCCGGCGCCGACGAATTCGTACATGCCCTCGACGCTCGCCGTCACCGAAGCCTGTCTGGAAGCGTTGAGCCGTTTCGCACCGGAACGCCGCATGGCGCGCGTCGGCGGATTCGGCGCCATGACGCTCGGCGGTGCCCGCCCGGACGGCTCGCGTTTCGTCCAATACGAACTCGCCGGATCGGCCTACGGCGGCCGCGCGGTTTCCGACGGCCCCTCGGGGATCGCCGTGTTGCTCTCGAACGCACGCAGTGCATCGATCGAGATCCTCGAGAGCGAATTTCCCACGCGCGTGCGTCGTTTCGAATTGATCCTCGATTCGGGCGGCGCGGGCGAATATCGCGGTGGTCTTGCAGCCCGGCGCGAGGTCGACGTGCTGATCGCCGACGTGCAGCTTTCGTTCCGGGGCCATGGCCATCGCGTGACGGCCGCTGGTCGCGACGGCGGCGACGATGGAAAGCCGGCCAGCGTCACAGTCAACCCCGGAACGGCCGGCGAACGCGCGCACCCGGCGCGTTTTAGCGGCGTCCGCCTCGCGGCCGGCGATCGCATCCGCTTCGAGCGCGGTGGCGGCGGCGGACTCGGCGATCCGCGTCGGCGGCCGTTCGAACGCATCGTCGACGACGTGCTCGACGGCTATGTCTCGTTCGATGCCGCCGTCGGCGACTACGGAATCGATGCGGCGCGGCTCGACGCCGCACTCCTCGCCCGTGAGGCGACGCCTACGCCGGCAGCGGCATTCCGCAACAGCTCCGGCACTGCCCGCTGAACGTGATCGCCTGACTGCTGATCTGTAGTCCGCGGTCGCTCTCCAGCGCGGCGAGGGCCGCCGGATCGCAGGCGTAGTCGACGTCGTCGACGCGCCCGCAAACCGTGCACCGGAAGTGCGCGTGCGGCCCGGTCACGGGCTCGTACATCGCCGACCCCTCGCCGGAAATCTCCAACTTGAGCACCAGACCCAATTTTTGCAACCGGATCAAACCGCGATGAACCGTGGTAAAACCGATTCCCGGCCGCAGTTCGCACGCGCGACGGTAGACGTCGCTTGCGGAGGCATGCCGGCCCCCTCCGAACTCGTTCACGACGTTGAGAACGACCTGATAATTCGGGGGAATCTTCGGGCTTGACGCGGTCATCAGTTCGGAGTACGCTCCGTTGGCAATGTGAAAGTGATGTTCACTTTCATTGTATACTACACGATTGAGTTCTGGAGGACAAGTCGAGTGTTAGCGAAGGTCGGGCAACCCGCGCCCGCGTTCAAACTACCGAGCACCAAGGGCGCAACGAGCGCCAAGAATCTGGGTGCCGAGATCAGCCTGACGGATTACAAGGGCAAATGGCTGATTTTCTTCTTTTACCCGCTGGATTTCACGTTCGTGTGCCCGACGGAGATTCGCGCGCTCTCGGACCGTCTTGAAGAGATCAAGGATTTGGATACCGAGGTCCTCGGCGCGTCGACGGATTCCGTCCACAGCCATTTTGCGTGGCTGAATACGCCGGTTGCAAAGAACGGCATCGAAGGCGTGAAGTATCCCCTCGTTGCCGACTTCACGAAGGAAGTCTCGCGCGCGTACGGCGTGCTCGATGAAGCGTCCGGCGCAGCCCAGCGCGGACTGTTCATCATCGATCCGGAGGGGATGTTGCGGTACGTCGTCGTGACCGCCGATAACGTCGGCCGCAGCGTCGATGAGACGCTGCGCGTGCTGCAAGCCCTCCAGACCGGCGGGCTTTGCCCGGCGGAATGGGAGCCCGGCAAAGAGCTCCTCTCGGTCGGATAATGCCGCTTCGCACGAAGTCGCCGCTGCCGTCGCTCGACGGCGCGGCGGCCTGGGTCAACGGGGCCGAGCCGACGCCGGAAGAGCTCGACGGTCATCCGGTGCTCGTTCACTTTTGGTCGGTCAGTTGCTACATCTGCCACAACGTCGCCGGGGTCGTGTCGGGTTGGCGGGAAAAATTCGGGCCGCAGGGTCTCAAGGTGATCGCGATCCATCAGCCGCGTTCGGCTGACGAGCTCGACATCGCCAAAGTGACCGAAGACGCTCATGGCGAGATGGGCATCACGCAGCCGCTCGGGATCGACAATTCCCACGCCATCGTCAAAGCATTCCAAAACGAGTTCGTGCCGGCGTACTACCTCTTCGACCGCAATCACGAACTTGTGCATCGGCAAGCCGGCGACCGTGGGTTCGAGCGTCTCGAAGCGAAAATCGCGGACGCCGTCGCGGCGACCGCACTCGTTAGAGACGAAGTGTAACGGCTAGCTAGACCTGCGCCGCAATCGCGCCACATGCGGTTGTGGCTTTGCCGCCGAACGTAACGTCATTATAAAGGGCAAAATGATGATTGATCGTCGCACCGGGCCCGAACGAACCCTCGTCCGTCACCTTACGCAAGAAATTATGCCCGGAGTTGCGATATCCGACGACAAACGTGACGCTGGTATATGTCTTCGAGCCAACGTTCATGTAGACAATTTGCGTTCCGCTTGCATTCTTCGATAGCAGTTTCGGTTTCGTAACGAAGCATTGCTGAATCTTCACGTCCGGAAGAAAGTGTTGCGGGGCCGGTTTTGCTTGAGCGAGCGCCGCGCCCGCGCTGGAGCCGAGCGAGGCGACTGCCGCGACCAAGCTGACAACGTTACGTACGTTCATATCGTGCTCCATGAGAAAGAATGACAGACATGTCGTCGGTTTCTGTACGATGACGCGGGGTCGCGCAATATCCGCTCTTGCGCAATGACGTCTTGCAGGTCCTTGCTGAATGGACACTCGGTCGGGTGACGCTTTGGGCGACGGGGGACGGTCCGAGCAGGTTTGAGCATGACGGACCGCACCGCTGCCATTCCGGCGACGTGCCACGTCGGCCGAAGCCGCCTTTAGCGGTACCGAACCGAGCCTTCCATCGCCGGAGGGCGGTCCTTATCCCGGACGTCTTGAAAGGCCAACCACATTGCGGTATCGTAGCGTGGTTAACCTCATGGGCGCGGGTGGCGGAATTGGTAGACGCACTAGCTTGAGGTGCTAGCGCCTTCACCGGCGTGCTGGTTCGAGTCCAGTCTCGCGCACCACGATGAACCCTGCAACTCGCGGGGTTTTTCTTTGGCGCACAGTCCGGACGGCCGGCTCCCGAAACTTGGACCCGCGTCGGTTCGTACAAGGGACGAACCGTGAAGGGAGTCGTTCCTACTCATGTGGCTGACGCGCTTTTCGATCCAGCGCCCGATCATCGTCGCGATGGTGTTTATCGCCCTCGCCGCGTACGGATTGCTGTCGTTCTTCCAAATCGGCCGTAGCCTCAATCCGAACGTCACGTTCCCGATCGTCCTCGTCTCGGCGGCGTATCCCGGCGCGTCGCCGGCTGAGATGGAACGGTTGGTGATCAAGCCGATTGAAGATCAGATCGACGGGATCGACAATCTGGATACGATGTCGGCGACCGCCGAAGACGGCATCGCTTCGGTCATCGTGCAGTTCAAGATCGATACGAATCTCGACTATGCGGCGATCGACGTCCAGCGCCGCGTCGATACGGCGCGCGTCTACATGCCGACCGACCTCGATCCGCCGCTCGTCGACAAGAGCGCCGGTTCACAGCAAGCGCCGATTCTCACGCTCGCGCTCAACTCCAAAACGCTCTCGCCGACCGCGCTCTCGGATCTCGTTTCGCAGCGCATCGTCCCGGATATCCGGCACATTCCGAACGTGCAGGCCGTGAACGTTTCGGGCGACGTGAAGCGCGAGTTCCACGTATTGCCGGATCCGTTGCGGCTGCTCGGCACCGGCGCGACGCTGCCGGATATCTTCAACGCGATCAATCAAAACAACGCGAACGTGCCCGGCGGCCGCATGAGTTCGGCGGTCGCTGAGACCGACGTCTCGATCCACTCCGACGTCGTTCACGCAAGCGACATGCTCGGTATCCCGCTGCCGATCCTCACCGCCGTTACGCCCGCCGGAGCGGTATCGTACACGGCGAGCGGCTTGCGTGTCGGCGACGTCGCGACCACCGACGACGGTCACGTCGAGCAGCGTGTCATCTCGAAATACGATGGCAGCCCGACCGTTCTACTCGACATCAATCGCGTGATCACGGCCGACGAGATCAACTCGACCAAGATCGCGCGCGAGAAGCTCAAGGTCATCGAAGATCAGTATCCGATGGTCCACTTCGACGAGGTCGCTGCAGCGGCGGACTACACGCAGAAGTCGCTCGACGGCGTGCTGCAAAGCCTGGTCGAAGGCATCATCCTTACCGCCGTCGTGCTGATGCTTTTTCTGCACGCTTGGCGCAACGCGCTCGTCGTGATGATCGCGATCCCGTCGTCGTTGCTCTCGACGTTCATTCTGATGAAGCAGTTCCATTTCACGCTCGACGTCGTGTCGCTGATGGGGCTCTCGCTCATCATCGGCATCCTCGTCGACGATTCGATCGTCGTGCTCGAGAACATTACGCGGCATCGCGATTTGGGCGAGTCGCCGTTCGACGCGGCCATCAACGGACGCAGCGAAATCGGCGGCGCGGCCGTCGCGATCACGCTCGTCGACGTCGTCGTGTTTTTGCCGATCGCATTTCTCTCGGGCATCGTCGGCAAGTTCATGATCGAGTTCGGCGTCGTCGTCGTCGTTGCGACGCTGTTCTCACTCTTCGTGTCGTTCACGTTGACCCCGATGCTCGCTGCGCGCTGGTCCGTCGTGCAGCGCAGCAGCGAGGCTCCGAGATCGCTCGCGTGGTTCCAGCATGGGTTCGACCGGTTTACGCGCTGGTATCGCGACGTTGCGCTGCCGTTTTCGCTGGGACACCGCTGGATCACGGTCGGCGCGTGCGCGTTGCTCTTGGCGAGCGCGCTCTCGCTCCCGGTGCTCGGCCTCGTGCAATCGGAGTTCATCCCCAGTTCGAACACCGGCTCGATCACCGGGACGTTGACGTACCATGCGGGCACGCCGATCGCGGCGACCGCGGCCGCGATGGATCGGCTCGAAGCCGGCATCATGCGGCTCCCGTACGTCGCGTCGGTCATTACGACCGTCGGCACGAAGCCGGCCGGCTTCGGCGAAACGACCGGCGGATTTGCCGCGCACTTGACGGTCGAACTCGACAAGAGCCATCGCGCCGCGACGAATGACGTCGTTCGAGAGATCCGCACGCTCGACGGTCTCGTGCCGGGCGGTGCGCTGACGGTTGCGGCCGAGGGCGGCGGCGGGGGCGGCGGCGATCCGATCTTCTACACGCTCTCGGGACCGGAAGACCAGATTCAAGCGGGTGCCAACAAACTCGCAGCGTTCGTTAAATCGATTCCCGGTACGGTCAACGTACAGACGGGCGCGGAGAGCGAAGCGCAGCGGTTGAATATCGACATCGATCGTCAAAAGTGTGCGGTTCTCGGCATCAGCCCCGGTACCGTGGCAACCGCTGCGCGCATCGCGATCGGCGGCGCCGTTGCGACGCGCGTTCGCACCGAGTCCGGACTGATCGACGTGCGCGTGCAACTGCCCGAGCAATGGCGCAACCGTTTGGCGGACATCGAAAACATCAAAGTGCGTGCGAGCAACGGCATCAGTATCTATCGTCTCTCGGATGTCGCATCGTTCAGCTACGGGCTCGCGCCGACGAAGATCGAACGCCGCGACAAGCAGCGCATCGCGCGCGTGACGGGCGGCTTCGATCCCGCCGTCACGACCCTTGGTACTGTCAGCGGGAAGATCGAACGCGCTCTCTCGACGCCGGGCTTTCTTCCGAACGGCGTCACGCAGCGCGCGTCGGGCGATTCGCAATACTTCCAGGAGACGTTCAGCAGCATGGGCCTAGCGATGGTGACGTCGTTCGCCCTGGTCTACGTGCTGATGGTCATGCTCTACGGCTCGTTCCTCACGCCGTTCGTGATCATGTTCTCCGTGCCGCTCGCGCTCGTCGGCGCGCTCTACGGTCTGGCCCTCACGCATCAGACGCTCAACTTGTTTTCGCTCATCGGCATCATCATGCTCTTCGGACTCGTGGCGAAGAACGGCATCTTGCTCGTTGATTACGCGAACACCCAACGCAAACGCGGACTGCGAGCGATCGAGGCGATGCGCGTCGCCGCCGGCATCCGGTTGCGCCCGATCGTGATGACGACCGCATCGATGGTGTTCGGCATGCTGCCGTTGGCGCTGGGTCTCGCCGAGGGCGCCGAATTCCGGCGCTCGATGGGCACCGTGCTGATCGGGGGCTTACTCAGCTCGTTGATCCTGACGCTGTTTCTCGTGCCGGTCATCTATACGTGGGTTGCCGGTATGATCGAACGTCGCGCGGACCGCAAAGCGGTCGCGCTCGAACATCGATCGCCTTCGGAGCGCATTCTCGCCGACGCATGAGAACGGTGACGACGAACACCCTGTTGCTCGTGTAGGAAGAAAACCTGCGGGTACAACGTGCAACGTTCTTATCTCGTTTCATAACGAACGGAGGCACGAGTATGAAAGATTCCAAACGGACGATCGCGGCTGCAGCGCTGATCGCGACGTTCGCGCTCGGCACGGACGTCGCGTCGGCGCAGAGCGTGAACGTGACGCTCAATGGGGCGCCGGTTACCCTGAACCCCGAACCGCAGCAACGCGCCGGTCGCGTCTTTGTTCCGCTTCGCGGCGTCTTCGAGCGCCTCGGCGCATCCGTCGTCTACGCCGGCGGTACGATCAACGCGCAGGGCAACAATCATGCGGTTTCCTTGCACATCGGCTCAACCCAGGCAACGGTCGACGGTCAGCCGCAAACGCTCGACGTTGCGCCGTTCATCATCGGTGCCAGCACGTACGTGCCGTTACGCTTCGTTTCGCAGGCGCTCGGCGCGACGGTCAACTACGACGCTGCGAACCGCCTCGTCGCGCTCTCGACGAACGGTGCGGCTCCCGGCGGAGCGCCGCAGCAAGGCAACGTGCCGCAGCAGCCGCAGCGCAGTCCGCTCACGCTGCGCGGCCAGCATCCCGCCAACGGGGCGACGGTCGACGCCCGCCGGCCGACGATCGAAGCACAGTTCGGCGGCGTGCAAGCCGATCCGAATACCGTGCGCGTCGTCGTCGACGGGTTGAACGTCACGGACCAGTCGTCGCGCTCGCCCAACGGCATCGTGTTTTCACCACCATCGGATCTGTTGTCTCAGCGTCACGACGTGCGCGTTGCGGGCCGAGACGTGAACGGCATGCCGTTCGACCGCGGCTGGTCTTTCACGTCGGGTACGGCCAACGTTGAAAATACCATCGGCGAGCTCCAGCCGGCCGACGGCCAAAGTGTCGGGCGCCAGTTCGTCGTTCGCGGGCGCACCTTACCGAACGCCCGCGTCGTCGTTCAAGTCGGTACGGTGAATCAACCGACGACGCGCGACGTGATCGGTCAAATCCTCGGCGTCGGCGGTGCCAATACCAGCGTTCGCAGCGAAATCATCGCCGATGGAAACGGCGTTTTTTCGACGCCGATCAGTCTGAACGTGCAAGCGGGTCAGCAGATCACGCTGATCGTCGACTCGACCGACGCGCGTACCCAAGCGGCGGCGCCGCGTGTCGTCCGAAACCTGGTTGTCGGCGGCCGCGGCTAGCGGCACACTAAAGAACGCGCTCGATCCACGCGATCGAACGCGCGACGATTTCGGGCTGGCGCTCTTCCCAGAGCGTCATCGCGATCGCCGACGAACCGGGGTAGGCGTGGCATTCGGCCGGAAATACGGCGCTCGTCGCAAAGGCGAGCGCCGTGGCATTCCCGGTCGCGTCGAGATCGCCGTAGACGAGCGAGGTGCCGCGCGGTGCGAACTCGCCGTCACCGGCGAATTGGTGCGCGCGCGCGTCGTCCGGACTGATGCCGACGACGCTTGCGGCACCCCATCCGCACGCCGCCGCGGCGTACGCGAGATCGGCGCCTAGTCCGACGCCCACGATCGCGCGCTTCGTCTCGTCGACGTTGGGTTGAAGCGCCAAGAAATCGAGCGCCGCGCGAACGTCGAGCGGCCATCCGCCCTCGAGACCCCCGTCGGCCGCCGCCGCGAGCAGGGCGCTGCGCCCCTCGTGCCTTACCGATTCGCCGTGGCCTCGCAGATCGAACGTCAGGACGCTCCAACCGCGCGAAAGGAACAATCCGACGTACGGCTCCCAGACAGCACGATTCGCACTGCGATCGTGCAACAAAAGCAGCGATACGGCGCCGCCGGCGCGCGCATCCCAGAACGAGCCGTGAATCTGCCAGCCGTCAGCGGTGCGAAACGTGACGTGACGCGAGCGCGCCGTCGAGGTCATGGCCGCCATGCGGTGGCGTGTACGGAGGCGGCGGGACGTTGCCCTCTCGCGTCGCACTCGTAACCGGCGCCGCGTCGGGGCTTGCCGCCGGCGTCGCGCGCACGCTCGCGCGCGACGGGTACCGGATCGCCTTCACCTACCGTCTGCACGGGACATCGCCGGACGAAACGCGCCGCGCCGTGAGCGCATACGATCCCGACGTGCTCGCGATTGAAAATTCGCTCGAGGACCTTGCCGCGGCGCAGCGACTCGTCGCCGACGTGACGGCGCGCCGGGGGCCGCTCGAGGTCGTTGTACACACCGTCGGCCCGATCGTCGTTCGTCCGTTCGAGCGCTCGAGCTGGGACGACTATCGCGCGATGATCGACGGCAACCTCGGTACCGCGGTTGCGATCGCGTTCGCGGCGCTGCCGTCGATGCGCGAACGCAAGTTCGGACGCCTCATCTTTTTTGGGATGAACGGCTCGCACGTGACCCAGCCGGCGCAGTCGATGACGCTCTACGGCGCCGCCAAGGCCGCCGTCGTGACGTTCGCGCGCACGCTTGCGCTCGAAGAAGCGGTTCGCGGTATCAACGTCAACGTGATCGAACCGGGTGACATTCGCAACAAGACGGCGTCCCGCGCCGAAGCGGCGCAATTGCATGCCGATAATCCCACCGGACATGCCGGGTCGTGGGAAGATATCGCGGCAGCGATTCGTTTTGCCGTCGCCGACGACGCAGGCTTTTTCAACGGCATGGTGCTCGGCGTCAACGGCGGACTCGTCAACCCGCATGAGTAGCATTGCCGGAGCACGCCTCCCGATGCGCTCGCAAACGTGGCACCGGCTCGGCATCATCGCATGGTCGATCGTCGCGATCGTGACGGCGATGCGCGCAATCGCGGCCTGGAACGTCCCGCTGATCGGCGACGAAGGCTACTACTGGGAGTGGAGCCGTCACCTCGCGTTCGGTTACGACGATCATCCGCCGGGCGTTGCGTATACGATCGCGGCCTTCAGCTGGCTGGGCACCAATCCGTTCGCCGTGCGCATCGGCTTCATCATCTGCGGCGTCGTCGCGACGGTTCTCGCGGCGAAGACCGCGTCACGGCTGAGCGGCGGCGACGCGCGCGCGGGAGCGGTCACGGCGCTTGCCGTGACGCTCACGCCCTTAGCGTCGGTCGCGTTCGGTTCGGCATCACCGGACGGGCCGTATCTCGCGGCGTGGGCGGCAACGCTGTACACCGCCGTGCGCGCGTTCGACTCGCACCGTTTGCGCGATTACGCGTGGCTCGGTGTTGCCATCGGTGCCGTCCTTTTGACGCGCATATTCGCGTTCGCGCTCGTCTTCGGTATCGTGATGTATGCGCTCGCACCGGAACGGCGCCGCGTGTGGCGCGAGGGGCTCGCGATCTCGTTTGCTATTGCTCTGGTGGTTTACGCGCCGTTTTTATTCTGGAACGCGACACACGGATGGGCGACGTTCGCATTCGCGCTCGTCAGCCGCCACGCGCAGGAGTGGAAGTGGGACCGGCCGATCTCGTTACACCTCGTCGAGGCGGCGGCCTATTCGCCGGGCCTTTGGATCGGTGCGCTGCTGAGTATCTTCTTTGCGCGGAACGCGCTCTTGAACTGGACGGCGGTCCCGATGATCGCCGGGCTCACGCTGCTTGCCGCGCACGAGCGCGTCGAGATCCACTGGATGTTCGGCGCCTACCTCTCGCTCTGCGTCGCACTGGGTCTCGTCTACGTCCGGCTCTCGGTTCGCGCGCGTATCGTGTGGGCGAGTATCGCAACGGTTCCCGCGTGCATCATCTTTCCGTCGATCTTCATCGCGTCGGTCTGGCCGGGATTCGTGTACGAGCAGTTCGTGCATACAGGTTCGATTTTGCGCAATACCGGACCGTTCGAAATCTTCACGGTGCCCTCACTTGCCGAGGACGTGCGCAACATGGAGCAGGCAAACGACGCAACCGTCGTCACCGACGGATACGGTCTCTCGTCGACGCTCGACTTCTACGGCGGCGTTCCGCCGGTCGTGATCGGCTACAATGCGCAAGGAGGCGAGGCGAAGCGTTGGTACGATCCCGACATGGAGACGCGGCGTATTCTTTTCGTCGACAAGGAAGCGCTCTACCCACGACCGGGTCATCCGCAAGATAAGGGGCGACCCGACTTCGCGCGGCAGCTGCATGCTGCGTGCACACGCGTCGTCCCGGGTCCGACACTCGGCTATGCGTTTCACGATTCGCTCGGCCACGTCGTCCCGGTGCGGCCGTATTTTACAACCTGGTGCGAAGGGCCGCGGCCGCACGCACTCCGGATCTTGCAATGGGATCCGTTGTTTTCACCGATCGCTCCAGCCGGCTGATGCTCGATTATATTCCGTTGACCGCCGCGGCGGGAAAGCGGAAGACGACGGCCGAGCTGCGCGATCTCGCCGTCGAGCGGATGCGCGCGCTCGGCTACCCGTATGTCGGCAGCGAATTCGTGCCGGCGGGTTCGGCGTGCCGGTTCGATGTGATCGGCCTCGGCCGTTACACGCGGCAAGTCCGCATCTACGAGGTGAAGTCATCGCGCGCGGACTGGCTCTCCGATTCGAAGTGGGAACGTTATCTGCCCTATTGCACGCATTTCGCATTCGTCGCGCCGGCTGGTGCGATCGCTCGCTGGGAACTCGATCGTGACATCGGCTTGATCGAATACGGTCATCCGGCGCTCGAGCGAATGCTCGCCAACCGTCGCTTCGGCTTCACCCTGGATCGCTCGGATGCATTGCGTTCGTCGCGACCGTCGCGTCGCATCCGCGCAGCCGTCGCGGACGAGGAATGGCTCGCGCTTGTCGAAACGATCGCGTTTGCGCGCGTCGAGCGTCACGCGCCGGACTTCACGTTTACCGACGGAGCGGGAATTTGAGCGAACGCCTTCCCTTTGCACTGCCCGGCGCACGACCGCACTACGGTCCGGACCGGGTCGTGCGTGTCGAGCACATCGACATCTGGCTGCGGCCGATGTTCGACGAGAAGACGTTGTACGGACGTGTGAGGACGCGCGTCCGGGCGATCGAAGACGGCGTGACGACATTGCGACTCGACGCCGTCGACCTGACGATCGACGCGGTGACCGGCGAACCCGGTGGTGAGCTCGCCTATCGTGCGACGTCGATCGATTGCACGGTCGAGCTCGCGGCACCACTCGCCGCAGGCGAGACGTTCTCGTTCGTGATTGCCTATCGGGCGGTCGAACCGCGTCGCGGCGTGTACTTCGTCGACATGCCGCGGCAGGTTTGGACGCAAAGTCAGGACACTGACGCGCGAGCCTGGGTACCGTGCTTCGATCATCCGGCCGAAAAACAAACGACGTCGACGACAATCGTCGTCGAACCGGGCCTTTTCGCACTGGGCAACGGCGTGCTGGTCATGCGCGAGGAACACGCCGACCACGTGACGTTCCGCTACGATCAACGCGTTCCGCACGCGACGTATCTGCTGACGATGGTTGCCGGTGCGTTTAGCGAAATCGCGCAGGCACATGCCGGCACGCCGGTTTTCTACTACGTTGCGCCCGGCCGCGAGGACGAGGGTGAACGGTCATTCGGCAAGACGCCGCAGATGATCGATACGTTCGAGGCCACGATCGGCGTTCCGTATGCATACGACCGGTATTCGCAGATCGCCGTCGCCGATTTTATTTTCGGGGGTATGGAGAATACGTCCGCGACGACGCAAACCGACCGCACGTTGCACGACGAACGCGCGCACCTCGATTTTTCAAGTGACCCGCTCGTGTCGCACGAGCTCGCGCACCAGTGGTTCGGCGATCTCGTGACGTGCCGCGATTGGTCGCAGGCGTGGCTGAACGAAGGCTTCGCGACGTACTTCGAATCGGTGTGGGCGGAGGCGGATCTGGGCTGGGACGAATACCAGCAAACGATCTTTGAAATCGTGCAATCGTATCTCGAAGAGGATAGCGAGCGGTACCGGCGCCCGATCGTCTGCAACGTCTACCGCGATCCGATCGAGTTGTTCGACCGCCACCTCTACGAGAAAGGCGGCGCGGTTCTGCACATGCTGCGCGGCGAACTCGGCTGGGGGCGAATGAAGCGTGCATTGCATACGTACGTGCACGACAACGCGACGCGCTCGGTAGAGACGATCGACCTTGTCCGCGGGATCGAAGCGGCGACAGGGCGCAACATGCGTGGTTTTTTCGATCAATGGATCGAACGCGGCGGCCACCCGGAGCTCGAAGTGCGGGCCGAGTGGAAGGCCGATGAGGGGCGCCTGGCGGTCGACATCGACCAAAAGCAGCCGGTTGATGCCGAACATCCGCCGTACGTGTTCGACATCGATATCGGCATCGTTGCGAAGACGCCGGAAGCGATCGCGCGCGACGCCGGCGACGGGCCCGTCGGGGAAGAGCAGCGCGTACGCTTACACGTCGCGCGCGCGACCGAATCGTTCTCGGTGCGTGCGGCGGCCAAGCCGGAACTGATCCGCATCGATCCCGGCGCCTACGTTCTCTGCGAGATGACGTTCGCACTCGACGTCGACGACTTGCGGTCGATTCTCGCGCGCGACCCTGCGCCGGTCGCGCGCATCCGTGCTGCCAAGGCGCTTGGGAAATCACCGTCGGCGACGGCGCGTAACGCGCTTGTCGCGGCGCTTGAAACCGAACCGTTTTGGGGCGTCGCCGCGGAGGTCGCGCGCGTCCTCGGTGATGCGCACGCGCCGTACGCGCGAACGGCGTTACTCGCCGCACGCGCGCACCGTCATCCGAAGGTGCGACGCGCCGTCGCCGAAGCGCTCGGCTCGGTTCGCGAGACGTCGACCGCCGACGCGCTGATTGCGATGTGCGACGACGTGTCGTACTTTGTGGCGGCGGCCGCGGCCGAGTCGCTGGGCAAGACGCGCGATCCGCGCGCGTTCGAACGGCTCGTCGCTCTGCTGCAGCAGCCGTCGTGGAATGAGACGATCGCTGCCGGTGCGGCACGCGGTCTCGCAGCGCTCGCCGACGAGCGCGCGTTCGTGCCGCTGCTCGCGGCGTTCGGCGCGGAGACGCCCGAGCCGCTGCGGCGAGCGGTGATCCGCGCGATTGCTCAGCACGCGAAGCTCGTCGACGCATCGCGCACGGCCGCGGTCGACGTTATCGAGCGCGCCCTCGACGATCGCGCGTATCTCGTTCGCGTGAGCGCGTACGCAGCGGCGGAGAAGCTGCTCGACGCGCGGCTCTTGCCGGCGCTCGATGCCCACGCGCAAAGCGAAATCGACGGCCGCTTGCGGCGCGACGCCGCGCAAGCCGCGCGCCGCGTTCGGGGTAGCGGCAATGTACCGCCGGAAGTCGCGCGCTTGCGCGAAGACGTCGACCGCTTGCGCGACGATGTCAACCGGCTGCGTGCATCGGTCGAGGCGCGCATGCCCGCATGACGGGACGCGACCTGCTGCTCGTAGGCGCTCTTGCGTCGTGCTCCGCGTGCGTCGGACATGCGAGCGCCAATGCCGTCGGGCCGCCGGGCGCCGGTCCGGCGGCGATTGCAACGCGCATTCCGGCCGTGCCGCACGCACCGGCCTGGACCGACGATCAAGTGCGCGCGTTACGCGACAAACTTGCCGGTACGCTCGATGCCTCGGCACTTGCGACGAGCGGCATCGCGATCGTCGAAGCCGACGGACGGCCGCTCTTCACGCGCCGCGATCGCGTGGCATACACACCGGCTTCGACGTTCAAAGTGCTCACGGCGATCACCGCGTTGCAAACACTCGGTCCGAATTACCGCTTCGAAACGCGCCTTGAATCGGTCGACGATCCGGTCGATGGAACGATCGCCGGCGACGTCTACGTCGTCGGAGAAGGCGATCCGTCGTTGACATCCGACGTTCTGCGCGGCGGAGCCGGCACGCTCGCGCGAGCGGGAATTCGCCACGTCACGGGCGGCGTCGTCGCCGATGCGACGGCGTTCGGCGGCAGTGAAGTGAACCCGGCGTGGGATCCGGACGATCTGCAATACGACTTCGCCGCCGGCACGAGCGCGCTATCGCTCGATGAAGGTACCGTCGAATTCCATATCACGCCGGGCGTCGTCGGTGCACCGGCGACGATCGACGCGCGTCCGAACGGCAACGCCGTCCGCGTCCTCGGCGGTGTGACAACCGGATATTCGACGACGCTCTCGATCGACCGCGCGCCGGCGCACAATGATTTCACGTTCGACGGAACGATCGCGTCGGATGCGGAGCAGTCGTTCTTCCGCCCCGTTATCGATCAGCCGCTCTATGTCGGCAACGTCGCGCGCACGATGCTGCAGCAGCGCGACATCACGGTCGACGGGCAGGCGCGCATCGGCGTTGCGCCGGTCTCGGCGCGGGTGCTCTGGGTTCACCGATCGGCGCCGCTGCACACGCTTCTCGCACACATGCTGTTCGAATCAGACAACCATTATGCCGAGCAGTTGCTCCGTACGGTCGGCGCGCACGACGGCACGTTGGGTACGGAGCATGCGGGTGCCGGCGTCGAACGAGCGATGCTCAAACGGCTGGGCGCACCGGCCGACGGGTTACGCATCGTCGACGGCAGCGGCCTCGCGCCGACCGATCGCATCGAACCGATCTCGCTCGCGACCTTACTGGCGCGGGCCGCCCTCGATCCCACCGGCGACGTGCTCTTTCACGCCCTGCCGCGTGTCGGCATTGAGGGCACCGTGCGGCGCCGGGATGTGACGACCGCGCTCGGGCGCGCGCGCGCCAAGAGCGGTCACATCGAAAATGTGAACGCGCTGGTGGGATACGTGCAGACGCACCGTCACGGTCGCGTCGCGTTCGCGATTCTGGTCAACGACGTGCGAGCCGACGACGGTCCGGTCGACGACGGCATCGACGCGACGCTGGACACGCTCGCAGCCCAATAGCGGGGGAGCCCCATTGCGGATGGAAAATCCAAACCCATGGCTTCTCTTGCTATCGGAACCTCGCTCATTATCCGCGTCGAAACGCAGAATTCGGCGAACGCGTTCGCCGGCCTCGCGGGCGCGATCGGCGAGGCCGGCGGAACCGTTACCGCCGTCGACACGCGCACGGTGAGCCGGACGACGACGGTACGCGACGTCACGGTGACCGTGGCGAGCGATGCCGTCGGCGACGCGGTGCGCGCGTCGATCGATGCGCTCGACGGCGCCCGCATCATCAGCGTGTCCGACTCGATCTTTCTCGCGCACCTCGGCGGCAAGATTCGCATCGAACCGAAAATTCCGGTCAAGACGCGGGCCGATCTCTCGACCGTCTACACGCCCGGCGTCGCGCGCGTCTCGATGGCGGTGGCCGAAGATCCCAACAAAGCGTTTCAGCTCACGATCAAGCGCAACACGGTTGCCGTCATCTCCGACGGCACGGCGGTGCTCGGACTCGGCGATATCGGCCCGCTCGGCGCCCTTCCCGTCATGGAGGGGAAGTGCATGCTCTTCAAACAGTTCGCCGAGATCGACGCGTTTCCGATCACGCTCGACACGAAGAACGTCGACGAGATCGTCGAGACGTGCAAACGTATCGCGCCGGTGTTCGGGGGGATCAACCTCGAAGACATTTCGGCTCCGCGTTGCTTCGAAGTCGAAGAACGTCTTATCGACGAGTTGGACATTCCCGTGATGCACGACGATCAGCACGGGACGGCCGTCGTCATTCTCGCCGCGATGATCAACGCCGCGGCCGTTGTCGGCAAACGGCTCGAAGACATGACCGTCGTGCTCAACGGCAGCGGTGCGGCGGGCACGGCAACGATCAAGATGCTGCTCGCCGCCGGCATTCGCGATGTGATCGCCGTCGATCGCGACGGCGCGCTCGTACGCGATCAAGAGTACGACAAGCCGCACTGGACCTGGCTTGCGAAGAATACGAATCGCGAGAACAAGCACGGGCTGCTGCGCGACGTGCTGCGCGGCGCGGATGCGTTCATCGGCGTGAGCGCGCCCAACATCCTCGTCGCGGACGACATCAAGTCGATGGGCCGCGATCCGATCGTGTTCGCGATGGCCAACCCGAGCCCCGAGATCATGCCCGACGTCGCGGCGCCGTACGTCGCCGTGATGGGCACGGGCCGCAGCGATTTTCCCAATCAGGTCAACAACTTGCTCGCGTTTCCCGGGCTCTTCCGCGGGGCGCTCGACGTGCGTTCGAAGAAGATCAGTGAGGGCATGAAGCTCGCTGCCGCGCGCGCGATCGCCGATATCGTCGGCGAGGAACGTAACAACGAGTACATCATTCCAAGCGTCTTCGACGCACGTGTCGTCGACGCGGTCGCCGACGCCGTTCGTAAAGCCGCGATCGATGAAGGCCTTGCGCGGCGTTCGCTGCTGGCCGGTGACGAAGAGAACGCTGCTTTGCCGACGGTCCGTTGATGGCGGAACGCGTCCTGGTCATTGAAGACGATCCGGAAATCGCATTTTTCGAACGCACGATCTTGGAACGCGCCGGCTTCGAAGTAAAAGTCGCGACGACCGGCGCCGCCGGTTTGGAAGCGGAGCCGGGTTTTCGACCGGCGGTGATCTTGCTCGACGTCGAGTTGCCGGATATCAGCGGCCTCGACGTCTGTACGTCGCTCGCGAATTCGAGCGACGCGTTCATCTTGATGGTCAGCGCACACTCAACGGAAAACGACGTCCTCAAGGGACTCGGACTCGGTGCCGATGATTACGTGCGAAAACCGTTTTCGGGCAACGAACTCGTCGCGCGCGTGCAGTCGTTCTTGCGCCGGCGCGAGCGTTCGCGTCGCAGCGACGCCGACGGCCGGCTGCAAGTCGGCGCGACCGAATTGATCCGCGACTTTCACACCCTTGGAAACAACGGAAAAACCGGCAGTCTCACCGCGCTCGAGTTTCGCCTTCTGTGGTATTTAGCAGAGAACACCGGCAAGCTCCTCACACGCGCACAGATCCTCGAACGTGTGTGGAACGACGTGTCCGGCGTGCCGACACGCGTCGTCGACGTGCACGTCGCGGCGCTGCGCAAGAAGCTGAACGAAGTCGACGCGGAATTGCAGATTTCGAGCGTGCGCGGCATCGGCTACCGCCTCGACGAACGGTAATTCGCGCCGGGAACGCTGGGCGCAACAAGCGGGAGGTCCGCGACACACGAGAATGCGTCGGGCCGTGAAATTTCCGTTTCTCCGCGCGTTGGCACTGGTTTGCGTGCTTGTTGCGCCCGCTGGTGCAAGCATTTCGACCGTCTCGTACGCGCCGCCGGCCGGCACGCTTCCCACCGGGCATCTGCACGGCCTCACCTATAGCGCCGTGCTGCCGTCGGGCCGTCTCGTCACTCCGGCCGGCACCAGCACGCTGACCGGTGTCGGTGCCCGCGGCCTCGCTCTCACGCCCGACGGCCGCTTCGCGATCGTCGGGAACGACGACGACGGCCCGGGCAACGCGCGCACGCCGATCGACGCCGAAGCGAGCGACGGTCCGTCGCTCGCGATCGTCGACACGACGAGTTTTACGGTCGTCTCGCGGTTTCGTCCACCGGCGGGCGAAACGTACTTCGGCGGCATCGTTGCCGTTCGCGATCCGCTCGCCCCGGCGCAAACGCTCGTGCTTGCGGCGGGCGGTTCGAGCGACGCGGTGTATGCCTTCACGCTTGACGATTTCGGACGATTGACGCCGGACGCGCAGCACACGATCGCGATCGGCGGTCCGCTCGATCCGGCGTTTGCGGACATGGGACATAGCGCACCCCGGGCGCTCGTCGCGTCGCCCGACGGCCGGCACGCGTACGTCGTGAACGCCGCCGGCGGATCGATCGCCGCGATCGATTGCGCAACTCGCCGGCTGGTCGGAACAACGCGACCGGTGGGGTTCTTTCCGAGTAGCGCGGCCCTTGCCGGCGGCCGGCTCGTGGTCACAAACGAAGGCATGATGCGCTATGCCGTGGCGGCACAGCGCACGTCCGCTCCGCCGTTCGGTACGCCGGCAGCGGCATTGCAACGCGCATCCTCGCTTTCGCTCGTCGACCTCACCAATTCGGGCGCGATCGTTCCCCCGGCGCTCGATACCGCCGGCCCGTCCACGGTCCCGATGGATCAACCGGCCGATGGTCTACGCATCGTCGGCGGCGCGCATCCGTCCGCGGTTGCCGTCACGCCGAACGGTATCTATGCGTTCGTGGCAATGACGAACGTCGACCGTATTGCGACCGTTGCCCTGGGCAGCGTACCGCACGTGGCGGGGGGAACGGAACTGCGTCTGTTCGACCGCGGCCCGTACGGCACGCAACCGTGTGCGCTCGCGCTCAGCCGCGACGGATCGCGGTTATACGTCGCCCTGCGCGGCCTCAACGCGATCGCGGTCGTCGACGCGCGCGATCCCGTGCACCTGCACCGGCTCGGTTTGATTCCCACGGGCTGGGCGCCCAGCGCGCTCGCGCTCGCGGCCGACGACCGCACCCTCTACGTTGCGAACGAAAAGGGTTTCGGTAGTGACGCGAACGCGGTGTGGTCGACCGTCGAGCGCATCGATCTCGCCGGCATCCGGCTGGCAGATTCGACCCGCGCGACGCTCGGTGCGACGCGCGACGTCGTGCCGGCCGCAACTCACTATCCGGCCGCCGTAAAGAACGTGGTCGTCATCGTCAGCGATCATCAGAGTTTCGATTCGGTGTTCGGCGACGTTGCGCTCGCCGGCAGCCGCGTCTTCGCGCGCGACGGCGCGGCGAGCACGCCCAACTTGCACGCGCTCGCCGAACGATATGCGCTCGCGGCCAACTTCTATGCCGACGCGGACCGGGCCGAAGTCGGGCATCAGATTTTGGTCAACGGTCTGGCGACCTCGTTTGGCGAGACGACGATCGATGCGCGCGTCCCCGTATTCGCAAGCGTCGACGATCCGGAAGATGCGCCGCGGATCGGCTCAATTTTCCAGGCGCTGGCCCGGCGCAATATCACATATCGCGACTACGGCGGGTTTTTGCGTGTCGCGGGCTTCGCGGGCGGTTCGTACGCGTACGACGTTCCGGCCTCGGCGGCGCTTGCCGGCCACGTCGACCTCGACTATCCGGGTCCAAATCCCGCGGTCCCGGACACGCGGCGCGCCGACGCTTTCGACCGCGACTACGATGCACAGGTCGCCGACGGCGCAGCGCCGCGCTTCGCCTACGTGTGGTTGCCGGGCGCGCAGATCAGCGATACGGACGCGGCGATCGGTACGATCGTCGAGCACCTCTCGCACCTTCCGTCGTGGCGAACGATGGCCGTGGTGGTCGTGTCGAGCGACACGCAAGGCGCGCCCGATCACGTCGACGCGTCGCGCGCCTATGCGCTCGTCGTTTCCCCGCATGCGAAGCGCCGCTTCGTCGGAATGCGACATCTCTCTACCGCAAGCGTGCTCAAGACGGTCGACGGCGTGTTCGCGATGCCGCCGCTTTCGCTCGGCGATCTGCTCGCCAATGACATGAGCGATTTTTTCACGCCGGTCGCTGACGTGCACCCCTACAACGCGGTTCACGGTGCCGCGCTTTGAGCGGCATAGGCGACCGCACCGTCGCAGACAAAACCCACCGCATGGGAGAACGACGTTTTCCGTGATGACGAAATCGTTCGAACCCCCGTACGTCAGATCCGACGCCGGCGCCCTCGCCGGCGCTCTCGTGTGCCCGCCCTCGGCCGCCGTCGACCAGCTGCCGCCGCTCGCGAGTGAACCGTCGCCGATCGCCGAACGCGCGCGTGAAGCGCACGGCATTCTCGTACGTACGCTGCGCGATCGCGGCGTCGACGTCACCATTATCGAGCCCGCGACCGAGAACGCCGCCGAGTCGCTGGTCGCCGATTACGTCGTGATGCTGCCGAAAGGCGCGCTGATCGCACGTCCTTCAGCGGTCGAGCGGCGACCGAACGCCGCCGCGGTCGAGCGCGCACTGGTCGCGCTCGGCGTCCCGATCGTCGGACGGATCGCCTCGCCGGGACTGCTGGACGCGACCGACGTGGTGCTGGCCGGGGACCGCGCATTCGTGGGCGTGCCGCGTCCGGGTGCGGGGCTGCGGCCCCGCTCGAACGAGCTCGGCCGGCGCCAACTCACGGCGTTGCTCGACGCGGAGAACATTCGCGTCGTCGAGCTCGCGACAGCGCCCGCCGTCTCACGGCTTCGCAACGCGTTCAACCTCGTAGCCGCCGACACGGCGGTCGCGGCGGCCGAGCAGGTCGACCTCGTTCCGGTCACCGGACTGCACATCGTGGAAGTCGTGCGCGGCGAAGAAGCGGCGGCCGGTGTCTTGGCGTTCGGCGAACGGCGCGCGATCGTCAACCTGCGCTTCCGCGAAAGCATCCGCTTGCTGCGCGCGGCAAAAGTGTCGGTCGAGGCGATCGACCTCTGGGAATTCGGCAAGGCCGGCGTCGGGCCGTTCCAGTTGGTGCTGCCGACGAAACGGGGATAGACCCGTCGTGCGCATTGCTCTCCTCTCCGATATCCACGGTAACGCCGTTGCAATGGAGGCATGTCTCGACGATCTCGCCGCACAGGGCGGCGCCGAACGCATCGTCGCGGCCGGTGATCTGTGCATGGACGGGCCGCGCCCGCGGCGCGTGTTGCGCCGGCTGCGCGAAATCGGAGCCGCGGTCGTGCGCGGCAACACCGATCGCATGATCGCGCTCGAAGACGCGAACGCGTTCGACGACGAGGAACGCGAATCGCTTCAGTGGCAGCGGGGGGCCCTCGGTCAGGACTGGGTCGCGTGGCTCGGGGCGGCGCCGACGACGCTCGCGATCGGCGACGGTCCCGACGGGCTCTTTATCTGTCATGCGACGCCGGAGCGCGACGACGAGCACCTGTGGCCTGACGCGCCGGATGCCCAGCTCGAGCACGCGACGGCCGGATTGACGCAGCGCACGATGGCGTTCGGGCATCTTCACCTGGCGTACGTGCGCGCATGGCGCGACCGGATGTTCGTCAACGTTGCGTCGGCTGGGCTGCCGAAAGACGGCGATCCGCGCGCGCACTACGCGATCCTCGTGCAGCAAGCCGGCGGCTGGTCCGTGCGCTCGCGCCGCGTCGCGTTCGATGTCGACAAGGTCGAACGACAACTGCGGAAATCCGGAATTCCGTACGTCGACGAGCGCGTCGGCGTGCTCCGCCGCCACCGTTACAAACAACTCGACGATCACAGCGTTTGATGCAGGCATTGGAGATCGACCGCCTGGTGAAGCGCTACGGCGATTTCACGGCGGTCGACGGTATTTCGCTGGGGGTTCCGGAGGGCGAGTTCTTCGGTTTGCTCGGGCCGAACGGTGCCGGGAAGACGACGACGATCAGCGCGATCGTCGGGCTCGCGGGCATCACGTCGGGCGCGATCCGGCTGTTCGGCCACGATGTTCAACGTGATTGGCGCGCGGCACGGGCGCTCGTCGGCCTCGCGCCGCAGGAGTACAACTTCGACCGCTATCTCAATATCCGCGACGTCCTGATCTATCAGGCCGGCTACTACGGATTGCGCGGACCCGCCGTGAAGCGGCGCGCCGACGAGCTGCTCGAACGGTTCGACCTGACGTCGAAAGCGAAGCAGGTTTTCACACGGCTTTCCGGCGGCATGAAACGGCGGCTCACCATTGCGCGCGCGCTCATGCACGAACCGCGCCTGTTGATCCTCGACGAGCCGACCGCCGGCGTCGATGTCGAATTGCGTCTCGAGCTGTGGACGTTTCTGCGCCGGCTCAATCGCGACGGGACGACGATTATCCTCACGACGCACTATCTCGAAGAAGCCGAAGAATTGTGCAACCGCATCGGCATCATCGAGGCGGGCAGGATCGTCGCCCTCGAAACCACCAAGAAGCTCGTCGGTGAGCGCTCCCTGCAAGACGTGTTCCTCGAATTGACACGTCATTGATCAACAACATCGTCGGGTTCGAAACGTTGGTCAAACGCGAGCTGGTTCGCACGTTCGCGATCATCAACCAAGTCGTGTGGCCGCCGATCATCCAAACGCTGCTCTACGTGTTCGTCTTCGGGTTAGCACTCGGCAGCCGCATTCCCAGCGTGCGCGGCGTTTCGTACGCGCAGTATCTCCTGCCCGGACTCATCATGTTGCAGGTGATCGAGCAAACCTACGGCGAGGGCTCGAGCACCGTCTTTCAAGGCCGCTTCATGAACTCGATTCAAGAGATGCTGGTCGCACCGCTCTCGGCGGTCGAACTCGTCGGCGGGTGGGTCGTCGCCGGCTTGATGCGCGCGCTCTTCATCGCACTCGTCATCACGGTGCTGGGCATCTTGTTCGTTCACGTCTCGCCGATCAACTGGTTTCTCTACCTGCTCACGATCTCGATCGTCGCGGTCCTCTTCGCGGCGCTCGGCATCATCGTCGGATTGATGGCCGAAAAATTCGACCATATCGCCGTCTTGACGACGTTTTTCATTACGCCGCTCGTGTTCGTCGGCGGCGTCTTCACGTCGACGCAATTCTTACCGCCGCTCGTACAGCGGATATCGTATTTCAATCCGATGTTTCACATGATCGGTGCGTTTCGCTACGCCTATGCCGCACACGGCGACGTGCCGCTCGCGACGGCGCTGACGGTGATCAGCGTACTCGCGATCGTCGCGCTTGCCGTCGCGTTGAAGATGGTCGACGCCGGTTATAAGCTACGGACGTAATCGGGGAACAAACCGGGCGAAGGCGACGGAGAGCTCAAGGTCATCCCGAGCCTCTTGTCATGGTGAGTCTCTTGTCATGGTGAGCCTCTTGTCATCCTGAGCTTGTCGAAGGACGACCGCGTCGAGGATCACCCGCGCATCCGTCGTGGCCGGTTTATGTATATTCCGGACGGCGGCTAGCGCAATCCGGAAGGTCAAGCCTGCGTCTTACGTCCGGTCAGCCACAGAGCTGCGGCGATGAGCAGAATGCCGAGCGCGAGTTGCAAGAGTGCGAGCGGCGTGTCGTACGAGACGTGCAGCGCGTACTCGAAGTACTTCACGATCAGGACGAGAAAGATGACTTTGGCCAAGCGGTCTTTTAAGTCGTCGATGCTGCGAATGAGTAAGATGCGTTGTGCGAGTTCGTTGTCTTCGGCGACCTCGATCTTACTGATGAACAACTCGTAGAGTCCCATGGCGAAGATCAACATGATCGTGGCAAACAAATAGCCGTCGATGACGCCCGCGATTTTGGCGACCGCGTCGGTGTAGAGCTCGGAGCGGTCGCCGATGGCGAGACGGCTGAAGAGCCCGAGTTCTATGGGCAATCCGACGGCCTCGACCGTCACGACGACGTAGAGCACGACGGCGATGAACACGCATGCCGCAACCGCGATGAAGACGATGTATCGGCTGTTCCATAAGAGCCGCTCGAAGATGCGCTTGAAGGCTTGAATCGACGACCTCGTGCTCTTAAAGGAACGGGTTGTGTACGCGCTCTTCGCCGATCGTCGACGGCGGTCCGTGACCGGGCGCAACGACGGTCGCGTCATCGAGGGAAAACAGCTTCATCTGCACGGCGTCGAGCAGATCCCGGTACGTCGCGGTCGGGCCGAACACGCCGCCCACGCTGCCCGCGAAAAGCGTGTCGCCGGTGAAGAGCGTCGAGCGAAAAAGAAAACACGAACTGCCGTCGGTGTGGCCGGGGGTATGCAGCATCCGAATCGCTGCGCCGTCGCCGAACGGGAGTTCGTCGCCGTCGACGACCGGCATGGCGCGCGCGGCGAGATCGCCGATCGCTGCGACGTCCGAGCGGTGCATCACGATCTGCGCATCGGGAAAGGCGCGCGCGATCGGCGCCGTCGCGTCGCAATGATCGGCGTGTTTGTGCGTCACCAGAATGTAGCGCAGCGAGAACGGTCCGTCGGCGATCGCGTCGAGGATCGTCTTCGGCAGCCCCGCCGGATCGATCAGGGCGGCCGTGCGGCCGTCATCGAGAAAGAAGAGGTAGCCGTTGGACGGATGCGGATCGTGTGGATGATGCCGCACGTCCTCCGGCAGAGCAACGTGCGGTTCCCAGCCCGCTGCGGCGCGCTCGGCGAATTTACCGGGGTCGAGTCGCAAGAGAAGAGCCAGCGCCCGCGCTTGCGTCTCGTCCGGGACATCGGCGCCATGGAACCAGCGCTCGAGCGTCGCCGGCGAAAAGCCGCCGCGCTGCGCGAGGGCCGCCGCGTCGAGCCCGTTGCCGCGTGCAGCTTTGCGCAGCACGTCCGAAAAGTCGTCTTCCAACACGTTGGCTTTCCTTATGCGACGACCGGCACGGTCCCACTCCGGTGAACCGGACGCAACCGGTTCCGGGTTGAAGGAGGAGACATGTCTCTCTCCCATAGCGCCGTTGCCATCATCGGCTCCGGCCCCGCCGGTCTCACGGCCGCAATTTACGCCGCACGTGCCAATCTCGCGCCGCTCGTTTTCGCCGGCCACCTCTACGGTGGTCAACTGATGCTCACGACCGAGGTCGAGAACTACCCCGGCTTTCCCGACGGCATCATGGGTCCCGAGCTGATGGAGGCGTTCCGCGCGCAGGCCGAGCGCTTCGGCTCGACGCTGCACTTCGTCGACGTGACGAAGGTGGATTTCTCGCAGCGGCCGTTCCGGGTATGGACGGAAGACGACGCGTACACGGCGGACACCGTGATCGTCGCGACCGGCGCGAGCGCGCGCTGGCTCGATATTCCGGGCGAAGCGCGGCTGCGCGGACGCGGCGTTTCGACGTGCGCGACATGCGACGGCGCGTTCTTTCGCGAGAAGCACATCGTCGTGGTCGGCGGGGGCGACTCGGCGATGGAAGAGGCGATCTTTCTCACGCGTTTCGGCAAAGCGGTGACGCTGATCCACCGGCGCGACGCGTTTCGCGCAAGCAAAATCATGGCTGAACGCGCGCTTTCGCACCCGAGCATCTCGGTCATCTGGAACACCGCGGTGACGGCTGTTCTCGGCGATGACAAAACGACGCAGCTCGCGCTCGAAAACCTTATGACCGGCGAGCAGAGCACGATCGACGCCGACGCACTGTTTGTCGCAATCGGCCACGATCCGAATACGGAAATCTTTCGCGGGCAACTCGATCTCGACGACACCGGCTACATTCAATCTGCCGACGGCGTGACGACGAACGTGCCCGGGGTCTTCGTCGCGGGCGACGTCTTCGATATCCGTTACAAACAGGCGATCACCGCGGCCGGGTCCGGCTGCAAGGCGGCCCTCGAGGTCGAGAAATATCTCGAGGCGAGCGACGTC
The DNA here is from genome assembly GCA_965277075.1 of Candidatus Lustribacter sp. Taxonomy (GTDB): domain Bacteria; phylum Vulcanimicrobiota; class Vulcanimicrobiia; order Vulcanimicrobiales; family Vulcanimicrobiaceae; genus Lustribacter. Next base: position 1,469,148 of record OZ255707.1, on the reverse strand, counting down.
GAACAGACGGCCGCACTCGTCTGATGTCCGGGGACCATCCCTAGCGCGTGCGTATCGCGCGCCGTATCGGCTATATTGCTCTCGCCCTGGTCGGTCCGCTCGTTCTCATTCTCGCTGGATACATCGTTTACGTTACGAACGGAGTTGCGTCGGGCGTGGCGCACGCCGACGGCAACATGCGCGGTCTCGGCGTTCGGTCCGATGTGCGGATCATTCGCGACGACCGCGGCATCCCGCACATCCGCGCCGCGTCGCTGCACGACGCGTTCTTCGCGCAAGGTTATGCGTCTGGTAGCGACCGGCTCTTCCAGATGGATGTCACGCGGCGGTTCGTCCTCGGCCGGCTCTCCGAACTCGTGGGAGGCGCGGCGATGACGTCGGACACCACGGCGCGCATCGTCGATGTGCGCGGCATCGTCGCTGATTCGTTCGCGAAGCTTCCTGCGGACGAACGCGACCTGTATCAAGCGTATGCCGACGGCGTGAACGCCGCGGCGACGCATGAGCCGACGCCGCCGGAATACCGCGCGCTGGGATGGTCGTTCGAACCGTGGACGCCGATGAATTCGCTTGCGGTCGGTTTCGCTACCACCCTCGATCTGAGCGGAACGTGGAATGACGTCGTGGTCAACGACAGCGTCCTGCACTCGCTCGGCGCGCACGGCGCCGACGCGTTTTTCTCGGTGACCGATCCGGCCTGGGATCGGCCCGCGACCGGCGGTTCGCCGGCACCGGTAGCGCCGTTGCCCGCGCTCGCCGTTCCAGCGCACGCGCCGGTCGCCGTGCGCTGGAACGGCGGCAACCACGACGACGGTTTGGGCAGCAACGAATGGGTGAGTGGGGCGGCGCACACGCGCACGCGCCGAGCGCTGCTCGCGAACGACCCGCACCTCGAACGCAGCATCCCGGGCATCTGGCAGCTCGTCGACGTCGAGGCGCCCGGCTTTCACGTCGCCGGCGCGACGTTCGCGGGCGTTCCGGGCGTGATTCTCGGTCACAACGACGCGCTCGCGTGGGGCGCGGCGAACGGCACCGTCGCAAGCCCGCGTGTTTTCCGCGAACGTTTTACGAGCACCGACGGAACGACCTATCTCGCCGGCAGCGCAACGATTGCGGCTCAGACGCGCGTCGAGCGTTTCGCGAACCGGCTTGGAAATCCCGAGCATCGCACGTATCTGCGCACGCGACACGGCTTCGTGCTCGAAGCGTCCGGTGCAATCCGTAACGCCGTGCAGTGGGACGCCGACATCGACCGCCGTTCGCCGTCGAGTACATATCTCGCGCTCGATCGCGCGCGTTCGCTCGACGACGCCCTGAAGATCGTCGCGAGCTATCCGGGCCCGACGCAGAACTTCGCGCTTGCGGCGGCCGACGGCCGCGCAGCCTATGTGCTTGCCGGCCACATCCCGCTCGACGCGAACTGGGGATTGCAGACGTTCGACGGAGCCACGACGCCGCCGTCGCCCTTGCGGTTCGTGCCGTTCGCGCAGCTGCCGCAGGTTGCGCCGTCGCGAGCCGTCGTCGTCGCGAGCTCCAACAATCGCCCCTACGGCGCGGGCTATCCGTACCGGCTGAGCCCCGCGTTTTCCGCACCCTATCGCGCCGCCGAAATTACGTCACGCTTGCGCGCCGCCCGCACGTTCGATGCGAATACGTTTCGCGTGATGCAAGCCGATACGTACTCGGTCGGTGAGAACGAGCTCGCTCGGATGACCGTCGCCGCATTACGAGCGACGAAGGCCGATCGTGATCCCGGTCTCGCCTCGATCGAACGCGATCTGCGGACGTTCGACGGACGTTTCGATTCAGCGTCCGCCGGTGCGACGATCGTGCAGCGCCTGCGCGTCGTCGCTACCGGCGATCTCGTCGCGATGCACCTCAGTGGTCAAATTGCGTCGTCGTATCTGAGCGAAGGGCCTGCCTTCGTCACGTTGATGCGCGCGTTGCGCGACGCCCCGCGCGGCTGGTTTCCGAACGACGATCGCAACGCGTTTCTCGTTCGCGAAGTTCGTGAAACCGTGCGGCGCTGGGGCGGCCTCGCGACGATCGAACTGCCCTACGGCAACGCGTACGCGGTCGTCGCTCGCCACCCGCTCTCGTCGTTCGGGTATCACGGCTGGGACGGTCCGGCGGTCGCGGGCCGCGGCGGCAGCTACTCGCCGGCGGTGCAAGGCCTCGTACTCGGTCAAAGTTTTCGCGCCGTATGGGAGGCCGGCGCGTGGGATACCGGCGGAATCGACATCCCGCTCGGCGAGTCGGGCGAGCCGGGCTCGCCGCACTATCGCGATCTTGCGCCGCGCTTCCTCGCGCACACGCTCACGCCGTTACCCTATAGCGAGGCGGCCGTGGCGCGGGCAGCGCGCGGGACCCTCACCCTTTCTCCTTGACACGATCGATGGCCAAACTTTTCTTCCGATACTCTGCGATGAACGCGGGGAAATCGACGGCGCTCCTGCAGGTCGCACATAATTACGAGGCACTCGGCAAATCTGTCGTGCTCTTCACCTCCCATCTCGATAACCGCTTCGGCGTCGGTACGATCGCCTCGCGTCTCGGCGTATCGCGTACCGCGCAGGTGTTCGACGAGCGAACCGACTTCTACGCGCGCTTGGCCGACGTGCCCGAACTCGCGTGCGTCCTCGTCGACGAAGCGCAGTTCCTGGCGCCCGACCAAGTTCGCCAACTGCATCGGCTCGCGCATGTCGCCGGTGTGCCGGTGATCTGTTACGGAATTCGCACCGATTTTCTCGGTGAGCCGTTTCCGGGCGCGACCTATCTGCTCGCGCTCGCCGACGACATCGAAGAAATCAAGACCGTTTGCGCGTGCGGGCGCAAAGCGACGCTGAACCCGCGCATCGACGACGCGGGGCACCGCATTACCGAAGGCGAGCAAATCGCGATCGACGGAACGGTGCGCTACGTACAGACGTGCGGGCGTTGCTTCTACGAGGAGTTGCCGGCTACGAGCGAACGACGACGCGATTCGCGATGAACGTTCCGTTGCTGTAGTATCCGACGATCGCGACACGTTCGTTCGGCGTCGGCGTGATGCCGGTGGGTAAGATGATGGTCCCGTTTTTGAGATCGATCATCTGTACGCGACCGTTGGGGCGCGCGATTTGCAAGCGGAACGGCTGAAAATCGGTCACGGTGCCGAGGATGACGTGCCGGCGATCGTATTCATAGCGATCCCAAGCGGGTTGCCAACGATCGTAGACCGGAACGGCGCGTGAATTGACGATGAAGACTTCGGCGGCGCGGGCCGGAACCGTCGTTGCCGATGCCGCGCCGAGGGCGACGAGCAGAGCGAGTGCGGTAATGCGAATGTTCATGCTCGCAAATACGACGCAACACATGCGGCGCGTTCTCGTGGGCAAAAATCTTTATTCGGCTTTCATCATCGAGGTGACCGCGCCGGCGGGGCGTTCGCCGCGCAGCGCTTGGAGAAGCGATGCCGCCGCCGCACGTTCGATCGCGCGCCGGACGCCGTCGACGGCCGATCCGAGGTGCGGCGTGAACAGCGTGCGTTCGCGCTCGGCGATCAGCGTCGCGGAAACGTCCGCCGGTCGATCGCCGCGCGCCCAGTCTTCAAAGGCGAAAACATCGGCGGCGTATCCGCCGAGCGTGCCGTGCGCGAGCGCCGCAGCCACCGCGTCCTCGTCGACAAGCGAGCCGCGTGCAAGGTTTACGATCGTCGTGCCTGGTCGCATCGTTGCGATACGTGCCGCGTCGATGACGTGACGCGTAGCGGTCGTGAGCGGTAACGCGAGAACGATGTAATCGCTCGTACGAATCAGATCGTCGAGCGAGACGGACGCGACGTTCAATCGCACCGCGTCGTCGAGCGCGAGCGAGTGCGTGTCGGTACACCGCACCGTCGCGCGAAAGCCACGCAGCCGCTCCGCGAACGCGCAACCGAGCTGTCCCATTCCGATGATACCGATCGCGCGTCCCGCGATGCCGCGTGCGTAGAAGTGCGGCTGCCAACCGACGAAGGCACCGCTGCGAACGAACGCATCGCCCGCGGGAATACGCCGCGCGAGCGCGACGAGCAGCCCGATGCCGAGCTCGGCCGTTGCGTCGGCCAGCAGCTCCGGTACGACCGTCACGACGACGCCGCGCTCGGTGCACGCGGCTACATCGATGTTGTCGTAACCGCGCAACGCGCCGGCGACGACGCGCAAACGCGGACATGCGTCGAGGAATGCGCGATCGACGAGATCCGGCATGAAGACAACGATTCCGTCGGCATCACGAGCACGCCGCAAAGTTTCGTCACGCGGCAACGTCGCCGGCGTTTGGTTGGCGACGAGCTCGACGTGCGGTTCGAGCAACGCGATCGTTTCATCGAAGACCCGATGCGTGAGCACGACGCGCTGTTTCGGCGATGCGTTAGCCCGCGACGTCGGCGAGCGCGGGCGCGAGCTCGGGAAAGCGGAAGCGGTACCCTGCGGCGAGCGTTGCCGCGGGGAGCACCCGCTGCCCTTCCGTCACGAACGACGCGCCTTCGCCGAGGACGAGCTTCAGGGCGAACTCCGGTGCCGGGAACAGCGCCGGACGATGCGTAGCGGCAGCGAGCGCGTGCGTAAAGTCGCGGTTCTTTGCCGGGTTCGGGGCGGTCGCGTTGAGCACGCCGTCGTAGCGGTCGATTGCGAGTTCGTAGATGCCGACTTGATCGGTGAGGTGAATCCACGAATACCATTGCTCGCCGGTGGCAATGACGCCGCCGAGACCGATGCGAAAGAGCGGGAGCAACTTTCCCAGCGCGCCGCCGTCGGCACCGAGGACGATGCCGGTGCGCACGATCGCGACGCGCATGCCGAGCGCCACCGCGCGTCGCGCTTGCGCTTCCCAGGCGGCGCAAACGCGCGCGAGAAAATCATCGCCCGGGGCGCTTGTTTCGGTGAACGTCGCCGTTCGGCTCGTGCCGTAATAACCCACCGCCGACGCGCTGACATAGGCCGTCGGCCGTTTCTCGAAACGTTCGAGCGCAGAAAGAAACGCGTGCGGCAGATCGACGCGCGACGAGTTGATCGCACGCTTTTGCGCGTCGGTCCAGCGATCGGCGACCGACGCGCCGGCCAGATTAACCACGACATCGCTCGTGGACGCTGTTTCCGCTGCGCGCGCCGGATCACGAAGCGAGACGGACTGCACGTGATCGCCGCGTGCGCGCAGCGAGGCGATCAGTGCACGGCCGATGAATCCGGAGCCGCCCAAAACCGTTATGATCATCGTGCCTCAGACGTTTGCGTGCCGCGAAGGGTTCCTACAATGCGAGCAGCTCCGACGCGCGATCGATCGCGGCGCGCGTGCGGGCAACGGCGCGATCGATCTCGGATTGATTACCCAGTGAGACCGCGCGTGCAACGTCGGGCAACGTTGCGGCGGCGTAGCCGTTGTTGCCGTACACCGCGATGTCGACGACCCGGGCGGCTTCCAGTGCGCGCTCGGCGAGCGCCCCGGTAGCGACGTTGGCCGTTGCGATGTCGAACCGATGCGCCGCGGTCGCAAAGCGGCCGATCGAACTTGCCAGTCCGGAGGCGTCGATGCGGACCTTCGCCGTTCGCGCCGCACCGCTGAGCGCGCGCACGTTGGCGCGCATCAGCGGAACGTAGGTTCCGAACCGATACGGGACCACGTCGGCATCCGCGAGGCGCATCGCGATGACGCCGTAGAGTTGGGCTGCGCTGCGGTGCAGCACGAAGTCCGGATCGCTATAGGTCGTTGCGAACGTCAGCGTGTCATAGGCCGAGTGATAGGGGCCGAGCACGCCGCCGAAACCGGCGTTGAGGCTCGGGGTTCCGATGCCGAAGAGCGATGAGGTGTGGTCGAGGTTGCCCTCGCCGAGCGAACGCGCCGGCATCGTGTTCGATCGCAACGCCCAGCGGTCGTAGATCGTCGCACCCGGCCGGAGCGGATCGTCGACGACGTGCGTCGCGTCCACGACGGTCGATGCGACCGCTGCGACGGCGTCGGCGGCAAAACGCGGTCCGGTCACGCTTTGCTCTGCGTCGAGATACGCGACGCCGCCGGCGCGCAATTCGTCGCCGTGCTTTTTCACGTAAGCGATCGTTCCGTACGCTCCGAGTTCCTCGCCGTCCCAGCCGGCCACGACGATCGAGCGCGCCGGGCGCCAACCCCCTCTCGCGATGAAGCCGAGGCCGCGTGCTGCTTCGATCAGCGTCGCGATGCCCGAACCGTCGTCGCCGGCGCCGAAGACCCAGGCGTCGCGGTGGGCGCCCATGACGATGCTCTGTTCGGGATGCAGCACCCCGGAGAGCACGCCGATCGTATTCCATAGCGTCGTTTGTTTGCGAGCGAGGAGAACCGTCAGGCGCACGGTCGCCGGCCCGCGCGCGAACGGGTAGCGCACTGCTAGTGCGCCGCTCCACGGCGCCGCCCCCGACGGGCCGTGCAGCGCGCCGATCAGCGCTTGCGCCGTTGCCGCGGAAACCGGCAGCACGGGAATCGTCACGCCTTCGCCGACCGTTCCTCGCCGAACCGACGCCGCCGGACGATATGGTCCGAAGGGGTACGCCGCGCCGCGCACAGCGCCGTCTTCCGCCGGATCGTCGTAGAAGACGACTCCGACAAGACCGCGTGCTTGCGCGCGGCGCGCCGTGACGCCGCGAAACTCGCGACCGTTGCGCACGATTGCCAGCGCCCCGCGCACCTCGATGCCATGTGCCGTCAAGCGACCGTAATCGGCGTCGGAACCGTAGCCGGCGTAGACCAACGGGGCCACGATGTCGCCGTCGCCGCTTCCCGCGAGGAACGGGACGCCGATGTCGGGATTGGACGTGTCGGCGTCGCTCTCGATCGCCGGCTCGTGAAGGTCGAACGTCACCGGCGGAAGCGCGTCGGGTACCGCCGAGGCGCCCGGTAGGGGCGGCATTGTCGGCAGGGCTCGGCGGTGGCGGCTGAAGACGCCGTGGAAGGCGTCGACCGTCGAAGCGAGCGCCGGCGCGCGACCCGTCGGGTACAGCACGAGGCCGATTCTCTTCGGCGAATCGACGCGCGCGGTCAGCGTTTCGAGCGTCGCCGTGAAGCCGAACGACTGCAGCTGATCGCGCATGTAGAGCGCAGCCTTGTAGTCGCCGGGCGTGCCGGCATAGTGCGGCTGCGATGCAATCGCGGTCGCCGTCTCGAGGGCGCCGGCAGCGCTCGGGATGTCGACGAACGACATTTCCGCGGTCCGCTCGTGGTCGCTGCCGACAACGGTGAAACCGTAGAGCGTCGTGAACGGCGGCGCGGCCCCGGCCAAGGCCCATAGCAACGCCCAGGCTGCACTCAAACGATAGAGCGCTCTCATGCGAACGCCGTTGAACGGTCGGCCGCGTACTCCCTCGTTCAAACCAAGTGACCGTCCTCACCGCTCCTCCCGCGCGCCGAGCGCGACAATACGGTAGCCCGGAACGGAGTGGACCGATGAGCCTCAAGAATCGTCTCGCAAAAATGCTGATCGATCCGTCCTTCCGTCATCCTGGTATTTTGCGCGCCGTTATTGCGCTCGATGATCGCACCGGCATCGACCTGATGGCGTTTCTCAAGCCGTTCAAGATGCTGCCCGCCTCCCGAGCGCTCTTCGTCCGTTCGTTCGCGCACTTCATCACCGGCGAGGCAATCTCGCTGCGTGCGGCGACCGGGCTCATCGACATCGCACCCGACGAGAAGGCCCAGAGCTACCTGCGCATTCAAGCGGTTGAAGAAGCGAACCACCTCAATCATTTCAGCAGTCGGCTCGAAGCGTTCGGCATGATGCCGGATAACCTCGACGCGCACGTCGCCGCCAATTTCGGCAAGTTCGGAGAACGCATCGACCGGGCCGTCGCCGACGGCGATTTCGTGGGCGGCGTCATCGGCAACAATGTCGTTGTCGAAGGCATGGCCATCCTGATGATGACGATGGGCGGTACGGCGATGCGCGAGAACAGCGACGAAATAACGCGCTTCATGGACTACGTGCTCGAGGACGAACGCCACCATCTTCGCTTCGGGGAACGTACACTCAAACGCTTAGCAGAAGAAGAGAAGATCGACATGCCGCGTGCCGAGCAGTTCATCGGCGAGATGTGGGAAACGGCGACGCTGGCCGTCGACGAAATTCCCGACGTGCTCGATGCGCTCGATCTGAACGGTCCCGATTTGAAGGCCGCGATGCGCGAATTTTACCAGGCGCGCCTCGGGCCCGCCGGCCTGGCGCACGCGCTCTGAATTATCCGTCCGTCCAAGTGAATCGCGGGGACGTTCTGCCGATAACGAACGTATGCAGGGTGCGGCCGTAAACACATACGTCTTCGTCTTCTCGTTCGCGTGCGCGTTTTTGCTCGCCGGAAAGCGGCCGGTGCTCGCGCTCTCGACGCGAGCGGTGCTCGTCGTCGTCGTCGGACTCGGCGGTGCGTATGGGTTGCTTCCGGATTCACCGTATCACGCGATTTTCGGCGTTGCGACGCTGATCGCGAACGCGCTGTTCGTCCTCTTTGGCGCGATTGATTTCGCGCGGCACCGCACCGCGAATCTATAACGCCGATAAGACCGCCGCGCTCTCCCGGTCGAGGCGCTGCTCGTAGACCTTCGGGTGCGTTAGGTAGAAGAGACACATCGCACGGAGGACGAACGCATGCGACTCGGCGTTGGCAAGCGAATGCAGACGCAGTTTGGTCGCGTGCACGAGTCGTTTCACGCGTTGTACGGCGATGGCGCTGGTCGGATAGCAGGCGACGAAGTTGAGCTCGCGATGCTCGCGATCTTCCGCTTGATCGATGAAGTAGTCGAGCAGAATGTGCACCGCCGACACGTTCGGGAAATAGGCCGCGATCGTCGAGTCGATGGCGCGTGGCGGTAGATGGCGCTGCGTTGCGAGATAGATCAACGCGAAGATCGGCAGCGATGACCCGCATGCCGCCGCGAACTCCCACCAGTAGAGGCCCGGGAACTGCGCCCGGTGATTGCCGTACCACGCGTTGCAAATCTCTTCGCGAACGGCCGGATCGGCATGCTTGAGCGTCTGGAGCTCAGCGTAGAAGCACGCGATGCCGACGAGCGCGTCGCGCACCGAACCGTAGTGCGGCAGCTGCGTAAGCTCGGCGCGCACGTCCGCCACCAGTGAGGCGAGGTAACCGCCGTCGTCGCCGGCCGGACCGTTGCAGTAGTAGTCCGCGGCAACACGCCGGTCGTCGAGCGCGTCGAGCAATGCTTCGTGCAAGCTCGCGAACGCACGCTGAGAAACGCCCGGCAGCCGATCGCAGAGATTGTCGAGATAGTCATAGATCGTCTCGAGCGACGCGACGATGCGCACGAAGCGCGCGGCGTCGTGCGCGTTCAGAAACGTCGCGAAGATACATCCGCCCTGCACGTGAAACGCCTTGCCGTCGATCGATGCGAGAGCTTGTTCGCGCAGCGCGGCGTCGGGAATTCTCGCCGCGCGCTCGCGTATTCGCTCGAGCGCATGCGACGCACGCGGAATCACGCGCGTGAGAAAGCGTATCATCGACGCGAGGCCGCGCGGTCCGAGACGAATCAAACGCACGAACCGATCGGGCGATCGCAGCACGGTGAAGACGACGCGTTGTACGTCGTGTACGAGCGCGCTAGTAACCGCCGACATACCGGTCCGGGATCACCATAGCCGCCGCTACGAAGGGCGCGCGACTTGTTCCTGGAAAACGGCGATGCGAGTGTTCAACTTCCGTAGGTCCGGCGGAGACGAAAACAGCGCACGAACGCCGGGAGCCGATCAAAAGCGTCAAAGCTATCGCGCGTCGATCGAATTTCCGGTCGTGTACATCGTCGACGGCCGCGGCGGCACGCGGACCGCGAACGCGAACGACTTGAGCGTCGGCGGTCTGCGGCTCCTCGGTGACGAGGACTTTACCAAGGAGACGGTCATCGACTTTCGCTTCACGTTGCCGACCGCGGCCGTCAGCAATGTCCACGTCGAGAAAGAGGTAACAGAACGTTCGCCGCTCGGCTCCCGAACGCGCCGCGTGAAAGTTCCACCAACCCCGTTCGAGCCGCTTCTGGTTTCGGGCAAGATCGTGATCGCGTTCTACAACTTACGTGCGCAGCGCTTTGCGCACGGCGTTCGCTTCGTGGGCATCTCGCCGCGTACGGAAGAAGAGATTCAGCGTTTTATCCATCTCTACCAACTTAAACAGCTGCGCGAACGCGCCGAGCGCCTGCCACCGTAGACACGCGGCGGCTGCGGCGAAGTCGAAAACGCGATAGATTCACGGAATGTGAACTAGTAGAGTAGATAGCGTGCGCGCACCGACCGAAAAGCGGCGAGCGCAGGCTCCCACGACGCGACGATCGCGTCGGGCGCGGCACCATCGAGCAGTCCCTGCCGAACGCTGTTCGTTCCCCAGTCCCGGTCAAAACCCGAGGCGCTCGCTACGCGGAACTTGCCTTGTGCACGGGCGGCCGCCAACACTTCGACGGCGGTGCGGACGCTTGGAAACGACGCGGGGTCGGTGACGTGGATCAGCGTACCGCCGAGCGTCTTTCCGGCCCAAAAGCCGCGTTGCGGTACCCACTGTACCGGCTCGAATGCCGCGCCCGGAATAGCGCGCGCGTTGAGCGTTCGGGCGAAGGCGGCCGCAGCGAAGCCGTATCCGCCTGCGTATTCGAAAGGACGGTCCGTGCCGACGCCGTTGTTTACGCCGCCCTCGTCGATCAGACCGGTTGCGAGATAGACGATCGGCGTGAACGCGTACGGAATGTTCGGCGAGGTCGGCGTCCAGCGCAACGCGGTGTCGCCCCAGAACATCTCGCGCGACCAGCCGCGCAGATTGACGACGCGCAGATTCGCACCGATGCCGAAATGCTCGTTGAACAGGCGTGCCAACTCGCCGACCGTCATCCCGTGACGTTCCGGAATCGGATACAAACCGATGAACGATTTGTAAGCCGGTTCGAGAACCGGACCTTCGACGGCGATGCCGCCGATCGGATTGGGCCGGTCGAGCACCCAGATTTCTTTGTCATAGTGCTTCGCCGATTCCATGACGTACGCCATCGTCGAGACGAACGTGTAGGGTCGTGCGCCGACGTCTTGGATGTCGAACACGAGGACGTCGATGCCCGCAAGCATCTCGGCCGACGGATGGCGCGTCGCGCCGTACAGACTGTAGACGGGTAAACCGCTGCGTGGATCGGTGTACGACGGCACATACGTGCCGGCGTCGCGGTCGCCGCGCAATCCGTGTTCCGGTGCGAAGAGCGCTTTGATCGTGATGGCCGGGTTGAGCCGGGCCGCATCGACGAGCGTGCGTCCGTCCGAGAGCACGCCGCTTCGATTCGTCACGATGCCGATGGTCCGTCCGCGCAATTCGCGCCAGGTCTCGCTGATAAAGACGTCGTCACCCGGCAGCACGTGCGGTGTCGCGCGCGCCGTGCCGCGCAGGCCGGCGGTGCCGGCCAGCGCACTCGCGGCGGCGAGAAATGCTCGACGTTTCATTTGCTAGCGAACTCCGATGAACTTATGTGTTTGCAACGAGAGACGATAGCGTGCCGGTTCCCGCAAGGCCGCTTCCATCGCCAGCGCGATGTTCGCCCGTTTGTTGCCTTCCGGTTGAAGAAACATCGGCGTTGCGCTCGGAAACGACCGCAGCCACTCGTTTGGTATACGTCCGTCGACGATCAGCTTGGCCTCGTTCGCGCGGGCCGCCATCGCCGGGTGGAGGCGCTCTTTCGGTGACACCGTGAGCCACACGTCGCCGGGCAAAACGACGTCGATCGTACCGTTCGACTCGATATGGACGCGCCGTCCGTCGGCGCGCAGCGCGTCGATCAAGGCCGGTGCCGCGCGCTGGGCGAGCGGCTCGCCGCCGGTGAGGATCACCATCGGACACGCGCCACCGGCCGTGCGCACGCGCGCGACGACGTCGGCGACCGGTGCAATGAACTTGAGCGCGTAGTCGGTATCGCAGAACGCACACGACAGATTGCAGCCGGCCAGTCGGACGAAGACCGCCGGCGTCCCGGTCCACGTTCCTTCGCCTTGTACGCTGTAAAAGATTTCGGCGAGCTGAAGCATCACTCGAGATTCGGATCGCCGCGGCGCACAACGGCGCAGGCGTTTGCCGTCTCCCACAACGTCAGTTCCGCGAGCTGCGGCAGTTGCGCGACGAGGCGGTGCCAGATCCACGACACGATGTTCTCGCTCGTCGGGTTCTCGATGATATCGTTGAGGTGGCGGTGATCCAGCGCCTCGATCACGCTCGCGCGCACGACCGATGCGAGAACGTCGAAGTCGACGATCATGCCGGTCGAGGGCCCACTCGTTGCAAGCGGGCCGTCGACGCTGACGTCGAGGCGATACGAATGTCCATGGAGGCGCGAGCATTTCCCGTCGTGATACGGGAGCACGTGCGCCGCTTCGAACGAGAACTGTTTGCGGATTTGCACGACATGCAAACGTTCGTTTTTCGCCGAATGCGGCCTTCGATGCTAGCCTCCAACCGCGACCGCCTCGTCGTGATGCCGGTGCACGGCGATGTTACCGCGCCGAGCGTTCCAAGCGCGATCTACGACGTCGGACACGACGGCGTTCCGCGCGTGCTGCCGAGCGTCGGCGGCATCGCGCTAAACGTGCGCGTCGGCGACAACGCGTGCTTTTTCGTCTCCGACCACATCGAACCCGGTGTGAGCACGCGTCACCCGGACGAGAAAATCAACGTCGGTTACTGTGTGTACGCGTGCGTCGGAAATAGCGTGACCGTCCTCGGTGGAGAAGCGAAGGGCGCGCGCGGCGTCGTCACGGGGAAGCACGGCGGCATCGAGCACGTGATGGTCGACTTTTCGGCGGACGTGATGGAGCGTATGGCGCTCGGTGACCGCGTCGCCGTGCGCTCGGTGGGCCTGGGTCTCGAACTCGACGACGCCGGCGACGTTCGCGTGTTCAACTGCGATCCGGACTTCCTCGAACGGTGGGGCGTTGCACGGGACGGCGCGGCGTTCACCGTGCCGGTCGCGCGCGTCGTGCCGGCAGCGATCATGGGCTCCGGCCTCGGACGCGCGACCGTCGTGCGCGGCGACTACGACATCCAGGCGTTCGACCCCGTGATGATCGAACGCTATGGTTTGCATGAGCTGCGTCTCGGCGACATCGTGGCGATCCTCGACGCCGACCATACGTACGGCCGGATCTTTCGCAGCGGCGCCGTCAGCATCGGTATCGTCGCGCATGGCCGGTCGGATGTTGCCGGACACGGTCCAGGCGTTACGTCGCTGATGACCTCGCCGAGCGGCGCGATCACCCCGGTCGTCGACGCCCGCGCGAACATCGCAACGATTCTCGGTTTACGGAGCACGAAGGAGTGACTGCATGGAAAGCACTGTAGCGTATGACGGCGTCATCATCGGGTCGGGCCAGCACGGATTGATCCTCGGCACGTACCTCGCCAAAGCCGGTCTGCGCGTCGCCCTCGTCGAGCGGCGCATGCTCCCGGGCGGCGGCCTCATGACCGACGAGCGCACGCTGCCGGGTTTTTATCATAACCTCCACTCCATCAACCATTTCAGTATCACGGGTACGCCGTGGTTTCGCGACCTCGAACTCGATACGACCGTTCGGTACATCACGCCGCGATACGAGTTCGCGCAGCCGCATTCGGACGGTACGGCCCTCGTTTTCTCGCGCGACATCGACGAGACCGCGGCCAGCATCGCTCGCTTCTCGGAGCGCGACGCACGAACGTTTCGCGAATGGAACGCGCGCGCGGAAGAGATGACGCGCCGCGTGTTCATGGTCGAGCGCTACACGGCACCGTTGGAAGAAGGCCGCCGCAAAGAAGTTCTCGAGCGCAGCGACGTCGGCCGCGACTTCTACGCGTTGACCGAACGTCAGCCGATCGAAATCGTGAACGAACTCTTCGAAGACGAGCGCGTCAAGGTGCTCTTCCTCTTCAAACTCTCGCTGTTCGGAACGGTGCTGCACGAGACGCTGGGAACGCGCAGCCCGCTGGGCTCGGTCATTCGCGCCTTCGACCTGCATACCGGTTACGAGCTGTGTGAAGGTGGAAGCTGGAATCTCGCGCGCGGACTCTACGAACGATTCATCGGGGCGGGCGGCACGTTCATCAATCAAGCGGAGGTCGCGCGCATCACGGTCGACGGCGGTCGCGCGACGGGCGTTGAACTGGGCGACGGCCGAACGCTCAAAGCCCGGCAGTTCGTCGCCAGCACGGCAGACGTGCACCGTACGTTTGAAGACATGGTTGGACGCGAGCAATTTCCGGAGTGGTTCCGAGCCAAAGTAGCCGATTTCCGTTACACGAAGTGGACCTTGTACGGGCTCCACCTCGCCCTCGACGAAGCGCCGAAATATGCGGCGGCAGCGTTCGACGTGAACGTCGACTGTGCGTTGAAATACAATCTCGGTTCGGAAACGATTCAAAGCCTGCTCGATGCGCACGCGGACGTCGAGGCGAAGCGAATTCCGCGAGCGATTCAATTCGGTGGCGGCGCGCTCTCGGTACTCGATCCCAAACAGGCTCCGCGCGGCAAGCACACGGCCTACGCGTGGCATGTCGTTCCGTACGACGTCGGCGGCGACCCGAATGCCATCCTCGGGCTCAAATCGGAAATCGGCGATCGCATCCTCGAGAAATGGGCGCAGTACGCACCGAACATGACGCGTGCGAACGTCCTGGGGCGCTACGATTATACCGCGCACGAATATACGCGTGAACTCGTGAACATGCGCTACGGCGACATCTTCATGGGTGAGTTGAGCGCCGACCAAGTGCTGCACAACCACTTCGGGTACCGCACGCCGATTCCGAATCTCTACATGGCCGGTTCCGCGTCGCATCCGAACGGCGCGATAACGGGCGGCGTCGGCTACATCTCCGCCGGCATCATCGCGGAAGATCTCGGCGTGCGCCCATGGTGGACGCCGACGAACGCTGAGCGCGACTTGCCGGCCGCAGCCCGCGTGTAGGGCGGAGCTGCGCCGGCCAAACGCACACCGCGGGTGGTACTATCGCTCGGTCCCTGGTTGCATCGGCCGCCCTGCGGTACAGTAGATGTATGCAACAGCGCAAACTTGGGACTGTGGGTTTGACCGTCTCCGCTCTCGGCCTCGGCTGCATGGGCATGTCGTACGCCTACGGCGCGGCTGATGACGGCGAATCGATCGCGACGATTCATCGCGCGATCGACCTTGGCATCACGTTTCTCGATACGGCCGAAATTTACGGCCCGTTCGTGAACGAAGAACTCGTCGGCCGCGCGATCGCGGGACGCCGCGAGCAAGTGGTCGTCGCGACGAAATTTGGATTCGCCATCGGCGGTGCGACGCGCGGCGTCGACGGCTCGCCGGCCAACGTTAAACGCGTCGCGCACGCATCGCTCGGACGACTCAAGATCGACACGATCGATTTGTACTACCAGCACCGGCGCGACCCGAAGGTGCCGATCGAAGAGACCGTCGGCGCGATGGCCGAACTCGTCACTGCCGGAAAGGTTCGCTATCTCGGGCTCTCGGAGGTCGGTGCTGATACGTTGCGCCGCGCCAACGCGGTGCACCCGATCAGCGCGTTGCAAAGCGAGTACTCGCTGTGGGAACGCGGCGTCGAGGCGGACGTCTTGCCGGCGCTGCGCGAACTCGGCATCGGTTTCGTCCCCTACAGCCCGCTCGGTCGCGGCTTTCTGACCGGCGCGCTGGACGTCGAGAACCTCGACGCCGATGACTGGCGCCGCACCAACCCGCGCTTCAGCGAAGCAAACGCGCGCACGAACCAGCGGCTCGTCGACGTCGTGAAGACGATCGCCGAACGGCGCAGCGCAAGCCCGGCACAAGTGGCCCTCGCCTGGGTGCTCGCGCAAGGGAACGACGTCGTTCCGATTCCGGGAACCAAACGCGTGAAATATCTCGAAGACAATGCCGGCGCGGTTGACGTTACGTTGACGCCGGACGACCTCCGCGAACTCGACGCGTTGAAGTCGGGCGTTGCCGGCGAACGCTACGATCCGTCGATGATGCAACTCATCGAGCGGTGACGTGCGCGCGGCGCACGTGCACCTGCGCCGAGCGGTAATCGAAGAACAACTCATAGGCTCGCAAGATGTCGGTTCCGACGGTGCCGTCGACGTCTTCGGTGCCGAAATCGGCGGCACTGACGTCGACGACCGGATCGCTCACGCCGACGCCCGCGAGTTCGAACGTTTTGAAGTGCACGGCTTCACCGATACCGGTTCCCCCGACGCTGCGAAAGCGTGCGACGCTCGAACTCGCGTCGAGCGCGACGTCGGCTCGCGACGCAAAGCCCGTCGTAAAGATCGAGCGGTTTGCGCCCGTGTCGACGACCATCCGTCCATATGCGCCGCCTGCGCGTGCGCGCACGACCGGAATACGATCATCGAGCGCGAGCGGCACGCCCGTCGCGTCGGCCGGCGGCCTGAAGGCGGAGGGCATGATCGCCTCGGCGATTCCATGATCGAGGTCGATGTGCACGATGCTGTCGGCAAAAAAGTCGAAGCCCAGCAATCCGCTGATGCGCGTACGATCGTCGAGGTGAAACGGCAGGTTCACCACGCGTACGACGACACCGTGCATCTTCAGCGTGCCGACCGAAATCGACGGGACGACGCCGGCCGTTTCGGTAAACGTGCCGACGGTCGACCCGATATGCGCGCCATAGGTGTCGAGGTGCTGCTCGTCGATAACGGACGGATCGACAACGATCCCGGCGGCGCCCGAATCGAGTAGGAAGTCGTAGAAATGCAGACCGATGCGCACACGCACCACGGCCAGACCGCTGACGAAGCGCACCGGAAGCTTGACGGTCGTCGTGGCGTAGGGAAATTCGACGAACGTGTGCCTCGTCGCGACGACGTCGACGTCCTTCGGATCGGGCGTCAGATCGAGCGTGCGCGAGAGCAATTGCAAGTCGCGCTCGTTGCCGAACGAGTCGAGGCTGCGAATACGTGAGGGCTCGGGGATGCCGTCGAACGTCCGGAAGTCTTCAAAGATCGTCGTATTGCGGCGCGACTTCGCGACGAACTCGCGCCGCACGACGTTGCCGCTCTTCTTGTCGATAAAGCGCCACTCGTGACGTCCGCCGGCCGGATTGATCTCGACCACGTATGCGTTCAGAGCGACGGACTCACCGATCAGCCGAACGTCATGCGGGTCGCTACTCGTTTGCCACGCGCGTTCGCTTACGGCATCGAGCGCTTCGTGATAGCCGGCGTACGTGAACGTGATTCCGTTGCGTGTCTGCTGCCAGTGCAGGCCGCCGTGAACGCCGCCTTCGTACACGAACGGCCCGAGATTCGTCACGTCGCGCTCGTCTTTGCCCAGCCGGAAGACGCGATACGTTCCATTCAACTTGTCTTGCGTGAGCCGCCACTCTTCGATGACCGTGGCGGCGCGCGACGGCTCGCGATCGTGCGTGCGTGCGTAGAGGGAGCGAACGCCGGTGAGCGTGGTGCTCGTTTCGATGAGGCCGGACGGCTGATCGTCGAGCGAGGCGGCCCAGGCGGGAATCGTCATTGCGACGATCAGTCCCGCGACGGCGGCGGCTAATCGCAACTTCAGAGCGTACCCGACGGGCCCATCGATTCGAGCCGTCGCTTCAGATCGACGAGGAAGCCGTCCGCGATCGCGCCGTCGATGACGCGATGGTCGAGCGAGAGACAGACGTTCATCATCGAACGAATGACGATCGCGTCTTCGCCGCGGACGACCGGCCGTTTCACGACGGCTTCCATCGTTACGATTCCGGCTTGCCCGGAGACCAGAATCGGTGCGGAGAGCACGGAGCCGTTGGCACCGTTGTTATTGACGGTGAACGTGCCGCCGGACAGGTCGTCCACCGTCAGCTTGCCGCTGCGGGCACGCTCAATGATCGCGCTCGCGGCGAGTGTCAGCCCGCGGATCGAGAGCGCGTCGGCGTTACGCACGACCGGAACGATGAGGTTACCCTCGTTCGCGGTTGCGATGCCGAGATGGACATGGCGGTGGACGGCAATGCCGCTGTCGTGAAACGACGCGTTCATCGACGGAAACGCCCGCAGCGCCTGCGCCACCGCGTGCAAGAAGAACGGCAGCAGCGTGAGTTTTGCGCCGGTCTCACGCTCGAAAACGCTTTTGGCGGCCAGCCGCCAATTCCATACATCGGTGACGTCGACTTCGACCATGGTCCAGGCGTGCGGCGCCGTGTGTTTCGACTCGACCATGCGCTGCGCGATCAGCCGGCGTGCCGGCGTGAGCGGAATGATGTCGGCGGTAGCCGGCGACGGGGTACTGCGTACGGCCGGCGCTGGCGCGTGCAGCGGGACGGATCGGCGTGCGAGCGCCGTAGCGGCTGCGACGACGTCGTCGGCGGTGACACGCCCGTTCGTACCGGTACCACTCAGCACCGCGAGATCGATGTGGTGCTCGCGCGCGAGGCGCCGAACGGCGGGCGAGACACGCGTGCCGCCGTTCGCAGGTGCCGAACTCCCGTTGCTCGTCGCCGAACTTCCGTTGGTCGGCGCCCCATGCACCACCGGCACGGCCCCGACCTCGTCGATGACGGCGATCGGCGCGCCGGTCGGCACCGTCTCGCCTTCGTTAACGATCAGTTCGCGCAGCACGCCCGCGACCGGCGACGGCACTTCGGCGTTGACTTTATCGGTCGACACCTCGACGAATGCTTCGTACTTCTCGATCGCGTCGCCGGGCTTCTTGAGCCACTGCGCAACGGTTCCTTCAGTGACCGTCTCGCCGAGCTGCGGCATCGTGATCGTCGTGGCCATCAGAAGCGCGCCAGTTCTCGCATGGCGTTCTGCATGCGCTCGGTCGATATCATAAACGCATCTTCGAGCGGCAGCGCGTAGCCCATTGCGGGAACGTCCGGGCCGCACAGGCGCCTGATCGGCGCGTCCAAATCGAAGAGTGCCTCTTCAGCGACCATTGCGGATATCTCGGCGCCGATTCCGCCGAACTTGTTGTCCTCGTGAATGATGAGCAGCTTGCGCGTTCTGCGCACGCTTTCCAGAATCGTCGTTTTGTCCATCGGCCGAATCGACCGCAAATCGATGACTTCGACCGAGATATTCTCATCTTCGAGGCGCTGCGCGGCGTCAAGCGCCTGGTGCACGTTGAATCCATACGACACGGCGCTCAAGCGCGTTCCGCTTTTCTTGACCTCGGCCTTGCCGATCGGGATCGTAAAGGCTCCCGCCGGCACCTCCCCGCGTACGGACCGATACGTCTTCTTGTGTTCGAGAAAGAGGACCGGATCTTCCGATGCGATCGCGGCGGTCAATAAGCCCTTGATGTCGCGCGGTGTCGAGGGTGCGAGGATGGTCAACCCCGGAACGTGGTAGAACAGCGCCTCGATCGACACGGAATGCGAGAGCGCGCCGCGAACGCCGCCGCCGTACGGCGTGCGGATGACGAGCGGACACGTGTAGTCGCCGTTCGAGCGATAGCGCGTCTTCGCCGCTTCCCCGACGATCTGATTGAACGCCGGATAAATGAAGTCGGCAAACTGGATCTCTGCGACCGGGCGTAAGCCCTGCATCGCCATGCCGACAGCGACGCCGACGATCGACGCTTCCGCGAGCGGTGCATCGATAACGCGTTCGGCGCCGAACTCATCGAGAAAACCGCGCGTGATGAGAAAGACGTTGCCGCGCGCGCCGACGTCTTCGCCGATGATGATCACCCGGTCGTCGGCGGCCATCGCGTCGTGCAACGTTGCGCGGACCGCCTCGACGTTGGTCATCGCGGCGGTCGCGGTGCTCACGCCAGCCACGGTTCGTACGCACCCGCATAGACGTTCTCGTAGATCGACGCGGCCGGCGCCTGCGGCAGCGCTTCGGCAGCGTCGGTCGCGTCGTTCGTCTCGCGCAGGACGCCGGCACGCAGCGTCGCGACCGCGGCATCATCGAGGATTCCAGCGTCGACGAGGACGCGCTCGAACTTCGGCACCGGATCGTCTTTGCGCTGTTCGTCGACGAGCGCGCGGTCGCGATACGTGCGATCGTCGTCGTCCGTGGAATGCGAGAGAAACCGGTAGCATTTTGCTTCGACGAGCGTCGGGCCGCCGCCCGAGCGTGCGCGATCCATCGCGACCTTGATCGTGCGGTACGTCGCAAGCGGGTCGGTGCCGTCGCAAATCATCCCCGGCATACCGTAACCCGCGGCTTTGTCGGCGACGTCGTCGATCGCCATCTGCATCGCTTGCGGTGTCGAAATGGCGAACGCGTTATTCTCGCAGAGAAACACGATCGGCAAGCGGTGCACGGCGGAGAAGTTGATCGCTTCGTGCCATTCGCCTTGGCTGGTCGCACCCTCACCCGTCGTACACATGACGACGCGTCCTGATTCCTTGCGATATTTCAATGCGTAGGCGATGCCCGCGGCATGCGTGCAGTGGGCCGCGATGATCGAGGAAACAGACGCGACGCCGCGGTCTCGCGCGGTATAGTGGTTCGGAAATTGACGGCCGGCCGAAAGGTCCGACTCGCGTGCGAACATGTTCGCCAACAACTCGAGCGGCGTAATTCCGACGCCCAGGACGAGACCGAGGTCACGATAGTAGGGCACCAGGATGTCCGAACCGCGTACGAACGCCATCGCGCTTCCGGCTTGCAACGCTTCGTGGCCTTCGCTGCCGAGCGCAAACGGGATTTTCCCCTGGCGATTGAGCTGAAAGCCGCGGTTGTCGATCTGTCGCTGCAGGAGCATATTGCGAAACATCGCGACGAGCTGCTCGTCACTGAGTCCGCCGCGATCGAGCGGAACTGCTCGCGCCGTGAC
Organism: Candidatus Lustribacter sp.; assembly: GCA_965277075.1. Taxonomy (GTDB): domain Bacteria; phylum Vulcanimicrobiota; class Vulcanimicrobiia; order Vulcanimicrobiales; family Vulcanimicrobiaceae; genus Lustribacter. The sequence continues at coordinate 1,448,387 of OZ255707.1, read as the reverse complement.
CGTCTTTGCCATCGCACACCTTGTTGCGCCATCAGGGAGAACCGCGGATACTGCGCCCCGCGAAGTGCAAACCCTTTCCTCGTTTCTGCAGGTCTGGGCGCGCGCACGGCGCCGAACGCGGCCCCGCCGGCGGCGTTCGGAGCAAAGGCGTCGGCCGCTCCGAGCAAGCATTTCAGGGCATGACGGTGGTCGACGACTTGGTCCGCGTGCGGCGATTGCTTCACGCGCAGCCCGAACTCTCGATGGTTGAGTTTGACACGGCTGCCTACGTCGCGTCCGTTCTGGCCGAGCTTCGTTTGGACGAGGTTCGCACCGGCGTCGGCAAAACGGGCGTGCTCGGCACGCTCAACGGCGAAACACCGGGCCCCGTCACCTTGTTACGCGCCGACATGGACGCGCTGCCGATTCGCGAGTTGACCCGGGCCCCGTATGTCTCGCAGCGCGACGGTGTCATGCACGCGTGCGGACACGATGGTCACGTTGCGATGTTGCTTGCCGCTGCGCGCACGCTCGCCGAGCGGCGAGCGGAGATCGGCGGGACGATCGTCTTTTGCTTTCAGCCGGGGGAAGAAGGCGCGGCCGGTAATCGCTTCATGATCGAAGACGGCGCGCTCGAAAATCCGCACGTCGACCGCACGTTCGCGCTGCATCTCTATAGCGGCCTCGACGTCGGGCGCATCGGCGTGCGCGACGGTCCCTTCTTCGCCTCGGCCGACGAATTTATTCTCACGATTCGCGGGCGCGGCGGCCACGGCGCGATGCCGCAGGACTCGGTCGACCCGATCGTCGCGGGCGCGCAGCTCGTCACGATGCTGCAGACGATCGTCAGTCGTGAGATCGCGCCGAAGGACCCCGCCGTTTTTACGGTCGGCCAATTCACGAGCGGCACGACCTTCAACGTCATTCCCGACACGGCGACACTCAAGGGAACGGTGCGCGCGTTCGATGCCGACGTGCGCGCGAGCATGCCGGAACGGCTGCGCCGGATCGCGGCCGGCTTGGCGGCGGCGATGCGAGTCGAGATTGACGTCGAGTATCGTTGGTCGTATCCGCCGACCGTCAACGCGCGTGAGCCGAACGACGTCGTTCGCGCGGTCGGACGCGAGCTCGTCGGCATCGAGAATGTCGTCGAGCACGGCGTGGTCATGTGGTCGGAGGACATGTCGTTCATGCAGGAGCAGCGGCCGGGTGCCTACTTTCTGGTGGGTTCGCGCGGTGGCGACGCGAGCGCATTTCCGCACCACAACGCGCGTTTCGACATCGACGAACGGGCGCTCGAAATCGGCTATCGGATGATGGTCGCGCTTGGGCTTTCGGGTTAGGGCGGCGCCGTTTACGCGAACGGTCAGCGACTGGGGGCAAATCGCTGCATCGGACTCGACGTTTGTATAATGACGATGGGGGTAACGGTGGCCTAAAGTAGAGGTTCCATGCCGAATCTCCGTGAGCCGGAACACGATGCCTGCGGCGTCGGTTTTCTTGCCGACCTCGATCAGCGCGCCTCCCACGATGTCGTTCGCCTTTCCCTCGAAGCCGTGGCAGCCATGGCGCATCGGGGCGCTCGGGCCGCCGACGGCCGTACCGGCGACGGCGCGGGGCTGCTCGTCGAGTCGCCGCGCGCGCTCTTCCTGCGCGAACTCGCACAGTCGCACGTCCGCGTGCCGGAACGCCACCTCGGCGCGATTTGCGTGTACCTGCCGCGCGATTTCGACGATGCCGCGAACGCGCGCGCAAAGATCGAGTCGGCGGTCCGGATGGCCGACGTTGCGCCCTTGCGTTGGCGCGTGCCGATCGTCGATCCCGACGTGCTCGGCGACTACGCCCGGCGCACCGCACCGTCGTACGAGCAGTTGTTGGTCGACATGGGACCGGGCAACGTGCGCGAACGTATGCGCGTCGCGCGCAATCTCATTTGGCGCATCGCAAAAGATCTGCCGGGAACGGTGCTGATCAGCGCCTCTGCGACGAAGGTCGTCTACAAAGGCTTACTCTCGTCGGCCGAACTGGGCGACTACTTCGCGGATTTGCGCGATCCGGCGTTCGTTTCGCGGTTCGCCGTGTTCCATCAACGTTTCAGTACGAATACGGCGCCGCAATGGCGGCTCGTGCAGCCGTTCAACTACATCGCGCACAACGGCGAGATCAATACCGTCACCGGAAACCGCGCGTGGATGCAGGCGCGCGGCGTGCCCGTGCGCCCGTGGGCAAGCGACTCGCTCAACTTCAACGGCGCGGTCGATGCAATGCTCGGCGCGGGTTACCGCATCGATGAAGCGGTCGACATGATGCTCTCGCCGGCCGTCGAGCCCGGCGACGATCGTCTGCGTGCGTATTACGACGCGCACATTCCGACCGTCGAACCGTGGGACGGTCCGGCGGCGATCGTGTTTGCGGACGGCGACACGGTCGGTGCGGCCCTCGACCGCAGCGGCTTTCGTCCGTTACGCTGGTGCCGCACGGCATCGGGCAAGGTACTCGCTGCGTCGGAAACCGGCGTCGTCGACTTCGGCGCTGATCCGATCGTCGAACGCGGGCGGCTCGGTCCGGGCGACCGGCTCGTCGTCCGTTTCGCTTCGGATCAGTTAGTGACGCCCGAGGCGTTCCGCAACGAACGGCGCCACCGCGCCGACTTCCGCTCGATCGTGAAATCGTGGGCGTTTCCGTTGCCCGAACCCGCGCCGACCGGCACGGCGAACGATCCGTCCGTCGACCGCGACCTCGTGCGCTTCGGCTACACGAAAGACGAACTCAAAGACGTCGTTTCGATCATTGCTTCGGGTGCGGGCGAGCCGGTGTCGTCGATGGGCGACGACGCCGCCCAAGCATTCTTGGAACGCCGCATGACCGTTGCGGCGTATCTGCGCCAGAAGTTCGCTCAGGTGACGAATCCGCCGATCGACTCGCTGCGCGAAGGCTTCGTCTTCGACATGCGCACGTGGGTTGGTTCCGGCGATACGAACGGCGACGTCCCGGCGATCGGCTCGATCGTAATGCTCGAGACCGCCGTGCTCGACGAGGCCGCGTTCGACGATCTGCGCTTCGATGCGCGGCTCGTGCAACATCGGGTGCCGCTCGAACTCGGCGACGCGAAATTGCACGCGCGCATCGACGAACTGTGCAACGATGCGGAAAACGCCGTGCGCGACGGCGCGACGTATCTGGTGCTCGACGATCGAGGCGTCGCGACACCGGTTCCCGCGATCCTCGCCGCCGGTGCGATCCATCAACGGCTGACCGCGGCCGGTCTGCGCATGCAAGCTTCGATCGCCGCGACCGACGGTTTCGCGCGCGATGCGCACTCGATCGCCGCGTTGATCTCCGTCGGCGCGAACGTCGTCACGCCGTGGCTCTCGTTGCGCTACGCCGAGCGGCAGGGCACGCGCAACGCTTTCCTCTACACGGTGCGCTCGGGCATCGTGAAGATCATGGCCAAGCTCGGCATCTGTTCGCTACGGTCGTACATCGGTGCGCAGACGTTCGAATCGCTTGGCCTCGGTCGCGACATCGTCGAGTTATGTTTCCCGGGCTTACGCGCGCACGTGCCGGCGGTGTCGTTCACCAACATCGAAGAAGATATTCGCGCCTGGCATGCCGCTGCGACAAACGGTGACGAGCTGCAAGACCGCGGACTCTTCCGCTATCGGCGCGAAGGCATTCGTCACGCGTTCGATCCGGGTTTGCTCAAGAATCTGCGAGCGGCCGCGATACGCGGCGACGAAGCGGCGTTTCTCGAGTTGAGCGATCGTCTCGAATCGCGCGACCCGATCAATTTGCGCGACCTGGTCGAACCGGTGCCGCTCGACCAATCGATTTCCGTTGACGACGTCGAGCCGCTCGAGTCGTTGTACCCGCGCTTCGTTACCGCGGCGATGTCGCTGGGCGCACTTGCGCCCGAAGTGCACAAGACGATCGCGCTCGCCGCCAACCGGCTCGGCGCGCGCAGCAACTCGGGTGAAGGCGGTGAGGAACGCGAGCGGTATGGGCGGACGACCGATTCCGGCCGCAGCGCGATCAAACAGGTCGCGTCCGGACGATTCGGTGTCGGCGCAACCTATCTCGCGAGCGCCGACGAGATCGAAATCAAAATGGCGCAGGGCTCGAAACCGGGCGAAGGCGGCCAGATTCCCGGTTTCAAGGTTTCCGTGGAGATCGCGGCGCTTCGCGGTGCATCGGCGGGTCAGGGCTTGATCTCGCCGCCGCCGCATCACGATATCTACTCCATCGAGGATCTCGCCGAGCTGATCTACGATCTTCGCCGTGCCGCGCCGCACGCGCGCATCGCGGTGAAACTCGTCAGCCAAGGCGGTATCGGTTACGTCGCAAGCGGTGTCGCGAAAGCCAACGCCGACGTCATTCACATCAGCGGCTACGACGGCGGGACCGGTGCCTCACCGCTCGGCTCGATCAAATCGGCCGGCCTGCCGTGGGAGATCGGTCTGGTCGAAGTGCATCATACGCTGATCGCGAACGGCTTGCGCTCCCGCGTAAAACTGCGTGTCGACGGCGGTTTCAAAACTGGTCGCGACGTCGTGCTCGCAACGATGCTCGGCGCCGATATGTGCGGCTTCGGCACGACTTTACTCGTTGCGCTCGGTTGCATCTACGCGCGGCAATGCCACAAAAACACCTGCCCGGTCGGCATCGCATCGCAAGATCCGGCGTTGCGCGCAAAATACAAGGGTACGCCCGAAGAAGCGGAGACATTCTTTCGCTTTATCGCGCAAGACGTTCGGCGCCGCCTGGCGGCGCTCGGCGCATCGTCGCTCGAGGAGATTCGCGGCCGCTCCGACTTGTTACGGCCGCGCGACGATTTGAGCGAACGGGATCACACGATCGACTTGAGCGAAGTGTTGCGTCTTCCCGAGCCCCCGCGCATGGGTGACGTCCGCGTGGTGGACGACGTCCACGTCGACGACATTTGCGGTCCGAACGAAACGGTACGCTTGCGGCCGCGCGATCGGGCGGTCGCGTCACGCCTCGCGTACGATATCGTCGTCCGCCGCAACGCAGGCCAGCCGATCGTCGATCAGGTCCGAACGTACACGGGCAGCGCCGGACAGAGCTTCGGCGCGTTTCTCACCGGCGGACTGCGGTTGGAATTGAGCGGCGACGCGAACGATTACGTCGGCAAGAGCATGGAAGGCGGCACGATCGTCGTGCGCGCACCGGGTGCCGTCGACGAACCGTCGATCGGCAATGCGTGCTTCTATGGCGCACGCGGCGGTTTCGCATACATCACCGGCACGGCCGGCGAACGGTTTGCAGTGCGCAACAGCGGAGCGACGCTCGTCGTCGAAGGCGTGGGTGCGCACGCGTGTGAGTACATGACCGCCGGAGCCGTTGCGATCCTCGGGCCGATCGGCCGCAACGCCGCGTCCGGCATGAGCGGCGGTGAAGCGTTTTTCCTCACGACGGAATCCGATCTGGCGGAAAAACTCGGGCCGACCGATCTGCGCCCTCACGCGCTCGATACCACGGCGGCACAACGCCTTTACACGATGCTCGACGCGCACGCGGATGCGACGGGGTCGCCGCGTGCGACGGCGCTGCTGGCGGAGTGGCCGAGTGCCGCCGCGCGGTTTGTCCGGCTTGCGCCGGGCGCGCGGCAGCCCGAACCGTCTACGCTTCCGGCGGAGCCGGCGGTTTCGGTGCCGTCGCCTCGGTAACCGCACGCGCGGCTTGGTGAATTGCCTGCCGCGCGTTTTCCGCGCTTGTCGCGAGGCCGGCCTGGGCACCCTCGACGCCCTTGCCCAACACGTCTTTGCCGGTTGCGATGAACGTCGAGAGATGTCCCTGCGCGACGGTGAGCTGCGCTTGCGCCGCTTCTGCAACGTGGGGGGCCTGGTCGACGATCGTCTTTTGCAGATCTTGCGCGCGATTGACCGCGTCGGCCACGAGCGGTTTTGCGCCGTCCGTGCCCTTGGTGATCGCCTCCGAAACCGTTTGCTGCAATGCCTTGGCGCTCTCGAGCGCTTTGTTCACGAAGTCGTTGTTCACCGATCCTCCAGCCTCAGGGTGGTTGGTCGCGCTCCGTAACGGTGAGTACCCAGCGAAGGGCGCGTCCGTACTGATCGAGCTCTCGGATGATACGCGTAAGCCACCCAAACGTTGCATCGTCGCGAGCGATGCGACCTTCGGCGTCGTCCAGCGACCGTAGGAATGCCATGATGTCGTCGAGTTGTCCGTCGAGGGTTTCCCAGTGGTCGCGGAGCGTTTGCTCGGAGGCATCGGGAAGGCGTTCGAGAACGGGCGGCGCCGGCCGGTCGGAATGTTGCATCGCAAACTCCAACCGCGCCAGCGAGTAATCGCTGCTGCGAGTAATGAAAGAGCTTAGTGCTCGTACGATGCGTTGGTCCATGTTTGAATAGGATGAGATGAGTAGTTCGGAACGCCGCTATGTGATAATCGGAAACGGGTTTGCGGGGACGACGTGCGCAGAACAGTTGCGCAAGCTCGACGCGTCCACGTCGATCACGATGTTCGCCGACGAACCATATCCGCTCTACAACCGGATCGCCCTGCCGCCGATGCTGCGCAAACAAGTTGCCGAGGCAAAAGTGATCATACGCGACGTCGCCTGGCATGAGAAACACGCGATCGACCTGCGGCTCGGCACGCGAGTGGAGAAGATCGACCACGAAGGCAAGACCGTGACAGCGGCCGGGAAAGAATGGCCGTACGACGCGCTGCTCGTGTCAACGGGTGGACGCCCGAACAGTTCGGATGCGCCCGGTGCGAGCGGCGCAGATAACGTGTTCAATTTCCAATACATGGACGATACGAAAGCGATTTCACAGCAACTCGAGACAGCAAAGACCGCCGTCGCGGTGGGCGGCTCGTTCATCGCGTACGAGTTGGCGGAAGCGTTCGTTTCGCGCGGCGTGCAGACGCACTGGCTCATTCGCGGCCCGCGTTTCTTGCGCCGCATGCTCGACGAGATTTCGGCGACATTGCTCGACGAAGCGGCGCGCGCCGATGGTTGCATCATCCACTACAACGACGAAGTCAAATCGTTCACGCGCAGCAACGGCGTCGTGACCAAAGTCGTCACGAAACTCGGGACGGAGATCGCCGCCGACTGTATCGGTATCGGGCTCGGTTTGACGATAAACACCGAACTCGTGCACGGAACGCCGATCGAAGTCGGCACCGGCATCAAATGCGACGACCGGTTGGAAACCGCCGTGAAGGGGATCTACGCCGCGGGCGACGCGGCCGAGTTTTACGATCCGACCGCCGACATGCACTACCGAATGGGCACCTGGAACAATGCCGGCGCGCACGGCAAAGTCGTTGCGGCGAACATGGCCGGCGGCGACGTTCGCTATCACGACGTGCCCGAGTACTCATCGAAGATCTTCAGCGAACAAACGATCACGCAATTCGGCCTCTCGCCCGAATATCGCGACGACCTCACGATGGTGCGCAGCATCGAACCGGAGAAGAAGTGGTACCGCGCGCTGTGGTTCCGTGAGGATCGCCTAGTGGGCGGCCTCTTGATCGGCAAGGGCAATCGCGCCGGCAAACGCCGCTACCTCGACGCGATCAAAGCAAAGACGCCGATCCCCGAAGGCGAGCGCGAGTCGCTCCTGCACTGGCTCGCCGATTGAGATGAGCACCGGCCTCGAGGAGCACTCGGCGGCCTGCGGGGTTTTCCGCAACCGCACGGAAGCGATGCGCGCGGGCGCTGCGGGGAGGAACCATGGGAAGTCGTCGTTTCGCCTTGATGCTGGTTTCATTGTTGGTGCTGAGCGGCGCCGGACCGGGCGCTACGCAGACGAAGCCGGCCCCGTTTGCGATCCTAGTCAGTAGTGTCGGCCCGGGCGTGCCGGAATGGCCGCTCTACGTCGGTGAGGCGCTGGGAATGTTCGAGCGTGAAGGACTCAGCGTGAGTGAGTCGACCGCCGGCAACGCGCAAAATTGCGTGAACGCGTTGGTGACCGGCGATGCGCCGGTCGCCGTCCTCGCTTCCGAAATCGTCATCGTCGCCGCAGCGCGCAAGCTCCCCATCGTCTACGTTGCGCCGATCGTCACGATTCCCACCTACTCGCTCGTCGTCGCCCCGTCGATCAAATCGTGGTCGGATCTGCGCGGTAAAGTCGTGTTGGTGACAAACAAAAACGACATCACAGCGATTTCGCTGCGGAAGATGGCGCAGGCGCAAAAGCTCGATTGGCTCAAGGATTTCGACATTCTCACCAGCGGCACGTCGCAACTGCGCGTGCAGGCGTTGCTTAGCGGCAACGCACAGGGTGCGTTGCTGACGCAGCCGTACGACATGTATGCGCAACGTCAGGGTATGCACGTGCTGGCGCGCGCCTCCGACGTCATGCACGACTGGATTTCCAACGGCTTCGCCGTCAACCCAACGTGGGCTGCTGCGCACCGGCCGGAGTTCGTGCGTTTCCTGCGCGTGGTTCGCGAGGCCATCGCCTACAGCTACGATCATCCGGCTGAGACTGTGCAGATCATGGCGAAGAAACTCAACGTCGATCCGGGCGACGCGCAGATTTCGTACGACTCCACGTTCGGGCGCAACGGGATTAGCCGGGATCTCGTCGTCGACGAGCGCGCGCTGCAAAACGTCGCCAACGGCATCGTCGACATTGGGACGCTGCCGTCGGTGCCGCCCCTCTCGCAACTCGTGGACGGCTCATACGTGCGCTCAGCACGCTAAGGCTCTCACAAACCGCCCCTCGCCGGCGCGCGCCGCGGCGAAGTTATTCGGCATTGCGAGCAGTTTGTGCAGCCACGGGATCGGTGTTTCGAGCCTGACGCTCTCGAGCGGGACGAACGATACGTTCGCGCAAGCTTCTTTTCTCTCCGGCGCATCCGCCTTCTGCGGGTAACCGGAGCGGATGCAGAGTAACGATCGACCGGTGTCGTGCTCACCGATCTGTTACGCGTCTTCGACGTTCGTTAATCCGCCTGGCGCGACGTCGCTTAGCATCCCTACGTTCGCAAGGAGCAGCACATGCCGGACAGCGCCGTTTCGACCACCCCGATCTCGGTCCGCAAACTAGGTCACCTCGTTTACGAGGTCAGCGATGTCGAGCGCACGACAGCGTTCTGGACCGAGATCATGGGATTCACCGTCTCCGACGTCAACGAAAAAGGAATGGTCTTTCTCCACTGCGCCGGTGACCATCACTCGATCGCCCTCGCGCCCTCGGACAGCTCCGCGCGGCCGCCCAAAGAAGCCGGTCTGCAGTTCCATCACTTGGCGATGGAAGTGGGTAGTGTGGAGGAGTTGTTCGCGGCGCGCGCGTTTCTGACCGAGCGCGGCATCGAGATCACGTATGAAGGTCGGCGCGGTCCGGGATCCAACACCGGCGTCGAATTTCGCGATCCGGACGGCTACACGTTCGAGATTTACGTCGATATGGATCAAGCCAAGTCCGACGGCAGCTTCCGGCCGCCGTCGCAGTTCAGGCGCGCACGATCATTGGAAGCGGCCGTCGCCGATCCCGTTCCGGATACGTGGTAGGGCGCCGCGACGTGAGCACCCCGGTAGCGCTCGGACATTACGTGTAGAAAACGCCCATCGCTGCGCCGATTTGCGTGCAGGCAGTAAGGAAAACCTGGTCCGATCGCCTTTTTCGACTCGCTTCGCCCGCGACGCGTCTCTTGTCGGATGCAGGTCTTGGCGGGACCGTCTTGGGCACGTCCGAATGCCGTCGGGATGACCACTAGCGTCTCCGCGGATCCGCTGCACGAGCGCTTCGCGGCGATCGTCGGCGCGCGGAATACGTTCAGCGCGCCGAGCGACTTGCGGACCTACGAGTGCGACGGATTGCTCGGCTATCGAATTCGGCCGCGCATCGTCGTCCTGCCCGGGACGAGCGAAGAAGTCGTGGCGTGCGTGCAGCTCGCACGCGAACATGGCCTACCTGTCGTCCCGCGCGGGGCCGGCACCGGGCTCTCGGGCGGCGCGTTGCCGGTCGAAGGCGGCATCGTGATCGGAACATCACGCATGACGCGCATTCTTGAGATCGACATCCCGAACCGGCGCATGCGCGTGGAGCCGGGCGCGATTAATCTGGATCTCTCGCGTGCGCTCGCACCGCACGGATTCTACTACGCGCCCGATCCGTCGTCGCAGAGCGTGTGCACGATCGGCGGCAACGTCGCGGAGAACTCCGGCGGCGCGCACTGCTTGAAATACGGGTTCACCGTGAACCATGTCGTTGCCGTGCGCATGGTAACGAGCGACGGGACCGTCGCGGAGATCGGTACATGGAACGGCGCGCCGGATGCGCTCGGCTACGATCTGCTCGGCGTCGTCGTCGGCAGTGAAGGTCTGCTGGGAATCGTGACCGAGGTCGTCGTGCGCGTCATGCGCCTACCCGAAGCGACGCGCACGATCTTCGCGACGTTTCCGTCGACCGACGAAGCGGGCGCCGCCGTTTCAGCGATCATCTCGAGCGGCATCGTTCCGGCCGCGATCGAGATGTGCGACGCGCTGGCCATCGAAGCGATCGTGGCGGCGACCGGCGTAGACTGGCCGCTCGACGTCGGCGCGGCGTTGTTGATGGACGTCGACGGTATCGCAATCGAAACCGAGCATACCGCCGAGGCCGCAATCGATTTGATGCGCGCGAATGGCGCGCTCGAGATCCGCGCGCCGCGCGACGTGGCCGAACGCGCACTGATGTGGAAGGGCCGGAAGTCGGCGTTCGCCGCGATGGGGCGCATCTCGCCCAACTACCACGTGCAAGACGGTGTCATCCCGCGGAAGGACATCGCGGCGGTACTGCGTGAGATCGCGCAGCTCGGAGCGGACGCGGGATTGCGCATCGCCAACGTCTTTCACGCCGGCGACGGCAACCTGCACCCGCTCGTTCTCTACGACGCGGCGGTAGCGGGCGAAGAAGCGTTGGCCGAACGCGTCGCCGGCGAGATCTTGCGCGTGTGTCTGCGTTACGGCGGCTCGGTGACGGGCGAGCACGGCGTGGGCCGTGACAAAGCGTGTTACCTCGGCGAACAATTCTCGGCCGACGATCTCGCGACGATGCAGATGGTTCGCACCGCATTCGACCCGCACGCGCTCTTCAATCCCGACAAGATGTTTCCGACCCCGCGCCTGTGCGGCGATGTACCGGGCTCGTACGTTCCGCATCCGATCGAACTGCGCGACGGCGTGGGACGCGGGTGAGCGCGACGATCAGTATCGCCGGCGTGACGCCGGCACACGAACTCGCGCCCGCCGACCGGCGGCAACTCGCCGGCATGGTTCGCGAGCTCGCCGAGGGACGGCAGACGTTCGCGTTCGTCGGAGGCGGGACGGACCTCGACTTTGGAAATCCGCCGCGCGCGCTTCACGCCGTCGTGCGAACGACGGCGCTGAACGCCGTTATCGAGTACTCGCCGGAAGATCAAACGATCACGGTCGAAGGTGGGATACGCCTCGCCGAACTCGATGCGGTATTGGCTGAACACGGACAGATGCTGCCGCTCGATGTTGCAGATCGAAAATTTGCAACGGTCGGCGGCGCCATCGCAACCAATGCGTTTGGTTCGAGGCGACATCGCTACGGATCGATTCGGGATTTGATCGTCGGTGTCGAAATCGTGCGGCCCGACGGAACGGTTGCGCGCGGCGGCGGCAAAGTCGTGAAGAACGTCGCCGGATTCGATCTTCCGAAACTGATGGTCGGATCGCTCGGTACGCTCGGTGCGATCGTTAGCGCAACGCTGCGCGTCTTTCCGGTTCCCTCAAAAACGCGTGCGATTGCACTGGAAACGACGCCCGATGACCGCCTCTACGCGACGTGCATCGCTGACCGCGCGCTCGATCCGGTCGCCGTGACCTTTGCCCGCGACTGCGGGATGGTTCTCACGTTCGCCGGCCTCGACGGCGCCGTCGCAGCGCAGCTCGAGCGCGTCACCATGCACGCGGCTGAGCACGCTGCGAACGCGCGGGTGCTCGACGACGAGACGTTGGAACGCGCGACGGCGGACGAGCGTGAGATTCGCGGCCGCGGAACGTGGCGCGCGACGATCGCTCACGCGCCCGCGGCGCGGGCGCACGGCTGCGCCCCCGCCGGGGCGCGGACGCTCACCTTTCCCACGCTTGGGATAACGCTCGCGTCGAGCAGCAACGAGCCGTTCGACGCTGCTGCCGTCGGCGACGCGCGCACCACCGGTACGGTGGTGTTTCACGCGATTCCGAGCCGCGCGCGCGCGGAGCTCGACGCGTGGGGACCGCCGCCGGCGTCGTTTCCGCTGATCCATGCGCTCAAGACACAGTTCGATCCGTACGGTCTGTGCAATCCCGGCCGTTTCGTCGGAGGACTCTGATGTCGTCATCACCCGCACACGGCGAGCGATCCTACGGCGAATTGATCGCCGACTGCGTGCACTGCGGTTTTTGTTTGCCCGCCTGCCCCACGTACGTATCCTGGGGGAACGAGATGGATTCGCCGCGCGGGCGCATCGATCTGATGCGCGGCGTACACGACGGCGTCATCGCGCTCGATGGCACCGTACGCGCTCATCTCGACGCGTGTCTCGGATGCATGGCCTGCATGACCGCGTGCCCGTCGGGCGTGCAATACGACGTGTTGATCGAATCGACGCGCGCGACGCTCGAAACGACGACGGCGCGCGAACCGCTCGACGCGTTCTTCCGTTCGCTGATGTTCGCATTGATGCCGTATCCGATGCGCCTGCGCATCGTCGCGGTACCGTTGATCGCCTACGCGCGCAGCGGGCTGCAGTCGCTCGTGCGCAAACTCGGCATCTTACGCGGCTTACCACCGCGCGTCGCGCAGCTCGACGGCCTCGTACCGCCGCTGACGTTTGCCGATCTGCGCCGCGACGTCGCTGCGCGCACGCCGGCGGCCGGTGATGAACGCGCGCGCGTCGGTTTCGTGACCGGCTGCGTGCAACGCGCGTTTTTCCCCAACGTCAACGCCGCGACGGTGCGCGTTCTGGCCGCCGAAGGCTGCACGGTGCTCGCGCCCGGCGGTCAAGGCTGCTGCGGAGCGCTCTCGTTGCACGCGGGCCGGCTGACCGAGGCGAAGCGCTTCGCGCGGCGCTTGATCCGGCGTTTTGAACGCGTCCCGGTCGAGACGATCGTCATCAACGCCGCCGGGTGCGGCTCGACGCTCAAGCAGTACGGCGACCTGTTCGCAAGCGAACCACGCTGGGCTAAACGGGCAGCATCATTTGCAGCGAAGGTGCGCGACGCGACCGAATTCCTCGCGCCGCTCGAGCCGCGTGCGCCGCGCGCACCGCTCGTGCAGCGCGTGGCGTTCCACGATGCGTGCCATCTCGCGCACGCGCAACGCGTTCGCGAAGCGCCCCGTGCGCTGTTGCGCTCGATTCCCGGTCTCGACCTCGTCGAGATTCCGCAGGGCGATCAATGTTGCGGGAGCGCGGGAACCTACAATCTTTTCCAGCCCGCGTCTGCGCACGAAATCGGCGAACGCAAAGTCGACAATGTCACGAGCCTTGCTGCGGACATCGTCGCGAGCGCAAATCCGGGATGCACGCTGCAGATGCAGTCGATCGCTCGCGAACGCGGCCTCACCCTGCGCGCCGCGCATCCGTTCGAGTTACTCGACGCGTCGATGACAGCGGCACGTGACCCTTCAAAGTATTCGTGACGCTCGACATATGCCCCTATACCTATACGACTCTAGCGATCGCTTGGCGCTCCCTGCGAGCGAAGAGCGGCATTCGGCTGCGCGAAGTTGCCTGCGTCGGAGCTCCGCGAACACTACTGATCGCCGAATTCGGCAGCCACGATCAACGCGTCATTTCGATCTCCGCCGGAGTCCACGGCGACGAACCGGCCGGCGCGTGGGCGCTTCTTTCGCTCGTTCGCGACGGGCTGCTCGACCCGCGTTTTGCTTATCGTCTTTGGCCATGCCTCAATCCGACGGGGTTCGAGGCCGGAACGCGCTTCAACGCCGAAGGCGACGACGTCAATCGCAGCTTTGGCGCCGGCGGACGCACGCCCGAAGCGAAAGCCGTCATCACCGCCGACCGCGACCGGCGCTTTGCGTTAACGATCGACCTGCACGAAGACCATGAGTCGGACGGCTTCTATCTCTACGAGAACGCCGTTCCGGCATGGACGTCGCGCTATGCCGCCCCGGTGACACGAGCGATCGTCGACGCCGGATTTACGCTTCAACGGTTTACCGAGACGTTCGAACTCGGGCCCCCGGGGAGCGAGGCCGCGCAGACGCGTTCGCACGGCGCGGTCATCGTCGACGCCGCCGCCGAGTCACGATTCTACGAGCGGGCGCTTCCCCTGGCGCTCGTCTCCGTCGGCAAGGCGACACCGTGCGCCGTCACGTTCGAGACCCCGCGTTCGTGTCCGGCAACGGAGCGGATTGCCATGCATCGTGTTGCGGTGGTCGAAGCGATCGCCCACCTCGACACGGGGCTTTGATTTCGGCGGCGAATCTGGCGGCATGCGGATGACGATCAACGGCGTTGAACGCGACGTTGCCGGCGGTGGCACCGTTGCGACACTCCTCGCCGAACTCGAACTTCGACGCGACGGCATCGCCGTCGCACTCAACGACGACGTCGTTCCGCGCACTGAACACGTCGTGCGCACGCTGCACGACGGCGACCGCTTAGAGATCATTGTGGCGGTCGCCGGAGGATAATATGCTCGAAGATTCACTGCTGCGGATCGGCAGCTACACCTTTCGCTCGCGTCTCTTCCTCGGCACCGGCAAGTACCCGACCATACCGGTGATGCAGGCGTCGCACGAAGCGAGCGGCGCCGAAGTGATCACCGTCGCGATTCGCCGAATCCACCTGGACGACCCGACCGGTAAGACGTTGATCGATCACATCGATCGCACCAAGTATACGATTCTCCCGAACACGGCCGGCTGCTACAGCGCAAAAGACGCGGTGCTCACGGCGAAGCTGGCACGCGAGGCGCTCGGCACCGACTTGATCAAAGTCGAAGTGATCGGTGACGCCGATACGCTTTATCCGGATACGCGCGAAACGCTCGTTGCGTGCGAGGAACTCGTGCGGCTCGGCTTCACGGTTCTGCCGTATATAATCGACGATCCGGTCGCGTGCAAGCGGCTCGAAGAGATCGGCTGCGCGGCCGTGATGCCGCTGGCCGCGCCGATCGGCAGCGGTCTGGGCGTGTGCAATCCGTATTCAATCACGATCATCAAGGAACGCGCGAACGTTCCGGTGATCGTCGACGCAGGTGTCGGCACCGCGAGCGACGCGACGATCGCGATGGAACTCGGGGTTGACGCGCTATTGATGAACACCGGGATCGCGCTTGCGAACGATCCTGCCCGCATGGCTGCCGCGATGCGCGACGCGGTGCGCGCCGGGCGCAACGCCTTCCTCGCCGGCCGCATGCCGAAGAAACTCTACGCCAGCGCATCGAGCCCAATGACCGGCTTGATCGCGCCGCATCAACCGCAGAAAGTCTCGAACGTATGAACGAAATCAGCGTTGATGAACTCGCACGACGCCACGCGGCGAACGACGAGTTCGTCCTCCTCGACGTGCGTGAGCCCGACGAAATCGCGACCGCGTCGATCCCGTGGGCCCAAACGATTCCGATGGACGAGGTGCCGGAGCGGCTGGGCGATCTTCCGCACGACAAGCCGATCGCCGTCCTCTGTCACGGCGGCGGTCGCAGCGGCCGCGTTACCGCGTTTCTCAACGAGAACGGCTTCCCCGATGCGGTCAACGTCGCGGGCGGAATCGATGCCTGGAGCACGTCCGTCGATCAGTCGGTCCCGCGGTACTAGTGTGACGGCGCAATAGGATGCTCACGCCCGCCATGAACGAGCGGCTGACACGCGTCGGCCGCGGAACACCATGCGGCGAATTGATGCGGCGCTACTGGATTCCGGTTGCGCCGTTCGCGCAGCTGCTCGAGAATCCGGTGCGCAAGATTCGCGTGCTGGGCGAGGATCTCGTGCTGTACCGCGATCGCAGCGGTACGCTCGGACTGATCGGCGACCGCTGTTTGCACCGGCGGGTCGACCTGCAGTTCGGGATTCCCGACGACTGCGGTCTGCGCTGCCCGTATCACGGCTGGCTCTTCGACGAGACCGGGGAGTGTATCGAGCGCCCACTCGAAGCGCAGCCGACGCGCGCGGTGCAGCAAAGAATTGCGGGGTACCCGGCGCGCGAACTGGGCGGCCTGGTGTTCGCGTATCTCGGTCCACTCCCGGCGCCGGCGCTGCCGCGTTGGGATTTGTTCGTCTGGCCGAATAGCATTCGTCAGATCGCGATCAACGTGCTCGACTGCAATTGGCTGCAGTGTCAGGAGAACACCGGCGACCCGACCCACAGCGTGTATACGCACGGCCGATTCTTCGAATACGTGCTCGAGCGCGCGGGGCAACTCGAACGTGCGCAGAGCCACGAGCACACGATCTATTCGCGCCTCAAGATGGGCGTCGGCATCAAGGAACTCTTCGCCGAAGCGACCGCTTACGGCATGCGGAAAGGCGTCGTGTATGCTCAGGATCTCGGCTCGGAGAGCGATCGCGTCGAGGAACACTCGGCCGTGATTTTTCCGTTCATGACGCAGACCGGTAAGGCGGGCGCCCCGCGTAGCGATTTCCAAATTCGCGTGCCGATCGACGATACGCACACCTATCACATCAGTTATCAATGTTACGGCGCGCCGGACGGCGTCGACGTTCCCCTGCAAGACGTCGTTCCATGGTATGCGCCGCCGACCGTCGACGAGCGCGGCCGTCCGATTCTCGACTACGTGCTCGCGCAAGACGCGCTCGTTTGGGCAGCACAGGGTGACGTGCTCGATCGTTCGCAGGAAGTGTTGGGTCGCACCGACGTTCCGATCGTGTTCCTGCGCAAACAGCTCGACGAGCAGATTCGTCTGGTCGAAGCCGGGCGCACGCCGATGAACGTCTTCGCCGAATCGCCCGATGCGATCGACGGCAGCGGGAAACGCGACCGCGCGAATCCGGACTATGCGCTCGCCGGAAACTTTCGCAAGATGTATCATCGCGGGTTCGGCACCGACGACGTCGACCGCTACGGCCCGATCTTCGACCAGGTGAAAGACCTGCACCGCCGCATCGAGGAGCATGCTCTCGCGAAGCAAAGCGAGAGCGTCTCGGGCACCCGACTGGTCGAGTCGCGCTAATGCCTAACGTGCGACGCGGACCGCTGCTCGGATCGCTCGCGCGCGTTGCGTTCGTCGCGCCGCTTGGCGCCGTTGCACTCGGCAACGCATCGGTCGTCGCGCAAACGCCGAAGACCGTTCGCCTTGCCCTCCCCGAAGGCGATGACGCAACGCCGACGCTCTATGCGCTCAAGACGGGCATCTTTCGCAAATACGATTTGGACGTTCAGATCACGCCGATGAACAGCGGCGCCGCCGGCCTCGCGGCGCTGGCCGGTGGCTCCGTCGACATCGCCGGGTCAAGCTTATTGCCGTTTTTTTCCGCTCGCAATGCCGGCTTACCGCTGCAGATCGTTGCGCCGCTCGCGGTGTCTTCGCCCGAATCGGTCTACGCCGCGCTGCTCGTGAGGAAAGACGCGCCGTACAAAACGGGCCGCGACCTCAACGGAAAGACGATCGCGTCGCCGGCGCTCAAAGATTTGAACTGGATCGCGACGATGGCTTGGATCGACGCGAACGGCGGCGATTCGTCGACGGTGAAATCGATCGAACTCACGAGTTCGGCGATCCCCGCCGCTATCGAAGAGGGGCGTGTCGACGCGGCGACGGTTACGACGCCGCGATACGTGCAGGCGCTGCACATTCGCAACGTCCGGATGCTGGGCAAATCGTACGAGTCGATCGGCAAGCACTATCTCTTCGCGGCGTTCGTTGCGCAAGCCGAGTACGCGGCGAAGAATCCGGACGTGGTGCTGGGTTTCGGCAAAGCGATTCGCGATGCGTCGGCGTTTACCAACGCGCACCATGCCGATACGCTCGAACTCTACGCGTCCTTCGCGCACATCAATCCGAAGGACATCGGCGATGCACCGCGCGCGATCAGCTCGCCCTACGTCGAGATCAAAGATTTGCAACCGTTGATCGCGGTCGCAACGAAGTACAACATCTTCGGCAAGCCGATCGATCCGCAGACGATGCTGAGCCCCGCGATCCTCAAACCGGGGACGTGAAACCGGCGCGGCGCAGCGCTTCGATCTGCACGAGCGCGGCGGTGTCGAGCGGCCCGCGTTCGGCGGCGTCGACGGCGGCGTCAACGTGTTCGATGTCGGAGATTCCGACGAGCACGGTCGAAATGTCGGTGTTCGAGAGGACGAAGCGGATTGCGGCCGGGACCAGCGTCGCTTGGTCGGGATCGGCGAGAAAGCGCAACTGCTGCGCCTGCTCGACGTAGGTCGCGTAGGCGGGCGCGCCTGGTTCTGCGGCCAGCGGATGGCGCTCGAAACCGGTCGCGAGCGCGCCCGCTTCGAGCACACGTAAGGCGAACGTTCCCATACCGGCGCGTGCCGCCCGAGCGCCGAGTCCGCCGTATGCGAGCCGCGGATCGGCCGTCGCACCGCCGAGCCACGCCGACTGGTTCAAGATGCTATAGCTGCAAATCACCGAATCGAACGCGCCGCTGTCGATGAGCGCTTCGACGCACGGCACATCTCCGCCGAATGCCGTTGCCCCGATGAAGCGAACGAGTCCGCGCCGTTTGAGCATCTCGAATCCGGCGATGACGCCGTGCGGCCCGAGGACGTCGTCGACCGTGAGCAACGCTCCGCTGCCGAAGCCCGACTTCACGCGGCGTTCGTGCCCGACGCGGTTGTGCATGTGCACGATCGGCAGATGATCGATGCCGAGCCGTTCGAGGCTCCCTTCGACCGAACGGACGACGCCGCCGGCGATGTCGTCGAAATCATCGGCCTCGAGCGCGACCTTCGATGCGATGATCGGGGTCGCGCCGAGCTCGTGCAACGCCGTGCCGAGGTGTGTCTCGGAGAGCGTATCGCCGTACACGGGGGCCGTGTCGAAGAGCGTGATACCGCGTTCGAGCGCGCGGCCGATTGCGGCGCGCCGGATCGCGGGATCACCCGAAATCATCATTCCGGCCGACGTGCCGCACCCGAACCCGATCTCGGAAACCGTCAAGCCGGTCGTTCCGAGCGAACGGTAGCGCATCAGATCTTCCTCGCGATGACGAACCAATGCAGGATTCGCTCACGCGAATCCGTCGCGTTTGCGTCCTGCGGACGCGAGCCGCCCGTGGCGTTCGGCGGATGCTGGGCGCCCTCAAGCGGGTGGGCCCAGGTGCCGGCGATGTCGGTAACGTCGATTTCGTCCATTGATTCGATCGTGAAGTCGCGTAAGAGTTCGAGAATGCCGTCGCGTTCGAAGAATGCGTGCGGGATACCGGCCTCGGGTCCGTCGCCCGGCGCGAACGTCCGCTCGTCGAGCGCGAGTCCGAAACCGAAACGCGGATCGTGCAACGAGCCGAGCGTGATGTAGAGCGGCGCGCCCGGCTGCAAAACGCGGCGCATATCGCCGATGCCGAGGCGAAGCTTCGCCGTCGTGCCGTGAAGATAGCCGTGTGTCGAAATCGCTGCGGCGAATGTGTCGCGCCCGCCGGGTAACTGCGTGTACGGTTCGTCGTCGCGGGTCGAGAGGATCTGAATTCCGGCATCGACGAACGCACGGGTGTTGCGTCCGGAGCCGGCGTGCACTTCGAGCACCGGCCCGTGCAGCCCGTCGGACCGATACCGTGCGATCAGACGTTCCGCAAGCGGATGAGGTACCGGCGTGGAAAGGGCGGACATGAGCGGGTTTACCCCTGATTCTTGTCGCGGGTGGCGATGCTCGTGCGATCCGCATGAGTGACGCGAAATTTTTTCAAGCTGTGATATGCATCAATGACGATGCGTTCACCGGTTCGGCCGGCCGGCGAAAGGAGAGGTTCCGATGTCGCCTCCGGCGGACCATTGTACTGCGCTCGGCGTCTGGCCGTTTGATCGGCTTCTCTTCATTGTTCCCCTTTCTCAGTTTCACACCGGCCCGCGGCGCAACGAGCAGCGCCGATATGCCTCTCATGAGCCCTCCCACGTTCCGTTAGGAGTTGTCCCCATGCTGGAAACCGGAGCAAAGCTGCCGGATGTCGATGCCGACGACGATGCCGGACACAACGTGCATCTGCGCGGCCTTGCCCAAACGCTCGTCGTATATTTTTACCCGAAGGCCGATACGCCGGGATGCACCAGCGAAACGATGCAGTTCCGCGATTTGAACGATCAATTCGGGAAGAAAGGTGCGACCGTCGTCGGCGTGAGTCGCGACGACGTCAAAGCGCAGGCGAAGTTCAAAGCGAAGTACAATGTGCCGTTCGCCTTGCTCGCCGACGTGGATTCGAAGATTTGTGACGCGTTCGGCGTCATCGTCGAGAAGAATATGTACGGCAAAAAATCAGTCGGTATCCAGCGGTCTACCTTCGTCGTTAAAGATGGAACCATCGCGAAGGTGTGGCCGAAGGTGTCGGTCGAGGGGCACGCAGCCGAGGTCCTCTCATCGCTGTAGCGCCGCTGCGGATCGTCGTCGCGGGCTCGAGCAGTTCGGTTCCGCGGATCAGCCGTGCGTGCTCCGCGTACCTCGTCGAGGACGGCGGCTTTCGATTCTCGCTCGACTTCGGAACCGGGGCGTTTGCGAACATGCGCAAATATGCCGACTACGACCAGCTCGACGCCGTCGTCATCAGCCACATGCACGCCGATCACTTCCTGGATTTGATTCCGCTGCGCTACGCGATCAAATACGGCCCGCGACGTCGTACAAAGCCGTTGCCGCTGTGGACGCCGCCCGGCGGTCACGCGATGCTGCGCGCAATGACGAGCGCATTTGCAAACGAAGGCGACGGCGACTTTCTCGCCGCCGCCTTCGACGTGCATGAGTTCAATCCGGAGAGACCGCTGGCGATCGGCGACGGCACGCTGCGTTTTGCTCCGACAACGCATTTCATCGACGCCTTTGCCATCCGTTATCAGCGCAACGGGACGAGCGTCACGTATTCTGCTGACACTGCACCCGACCAGCGCGTGGTCGATCTGGCGCGAAATAGTAACCTTTTTTTATGCGAAGCGACGTTGCTCGCTGGTGCGGATGAAGGCGGCAACGTTCGCGGACATTCCTCCGCCGCGGAAGCGGCGCAAATGGCGGCCGACGCCGGCGTGCGATGTTTGGCGCTCACACATTATGCGCAGGACGCGACCTCACGCGACCTCGACGAGAGTGCGCGCACGATCTATGCCGGCGACATCGTGGTCGTCGACGACCATACCGTTCTGACCTGTTAATTGTCGGTTTTCGCTTCGCCGCGCGGCAACGAAAACTGGATGAGCGAGTTCACCGGTGCGAGCCCACGAGAAATGATCGCGTAGACCGACACTTTCAGGTTGAGCTCTTCGAGTCGCGCCTTGGCGGCGAGCACTTCGCGACCGCTCGTGATGACATCCTCGAGCAACAGCACCTTTTGTCCCGCCTCGAACGGGCCCTCGACGTATTCGTCGGCGAACGCGCCGTACTGCTTCGGTTTTTTGCGCACGACGATCATCGGAATGCCGGTCATCTGCGACACCGCCGTGGCGATGATGACGCCGCCGAGTTCCGTCCCGCCGATCAGATCGGGCGACGTCTCCGAGATGACCGGCGCGAAAAGCCGCGCGATACGACGGAGAATATGGGGATCGGAAAACAGGCGGAACTTATCGATGTAGTAGTCGCTGCGCGAACCGCCCGAGAGTAAGTATTCGCCGCGCGTCAGCGCGCGCTCGATGATGATTTGCTTGAGCCAACGCAATTCCGGGATGCGCGCAATCGGCGACGGGTCGTCGAACATCGAACTCACATCTCCCAAGCGTACGCGTTCCAAGCTTCGTTCACCGGATTCGGTGCGAAGTTTTTGAACGCTGGATTGATTCCGTGCAGCGTGCGCGGATACATCAAGATGAGATCGGGGACATCGCTCGCCAACAGTTTTTGAATTGCGGAATACGCCTCTTTGCGAACGGCCACATCATTCGTTCCTAGCGCTTTAGCCTGAAGCGCCTGCATCACGGACGAGCAATACCGGGTATAGTTGATGCCGCGCGGCGGAAATTGATCGCACCCGTACAGGCTGTCGTCATCGGGGTCAAAACCCGCGATCCAGCCGGATACGTTGAGGTCGTATTTTGCGTTGGTCAAGATGCCGCCTTGTCCGTAGGTTGCGAAGAGCAGGTTCGACGGATATGACTTGATCGACACGTCCAGCCCGATATGTCGCAACATCGCCTGGATTTGCACGACGATAGCGCGCCGCGTCGTGTTCTCGACGTTATACGAGAGTTGGAGCGAGAGCGGACGTCCGGCGAACTGCGCGGAACCGTCCGCGGCGAACGTCACGCTGGCGGCGCGCAGCAGCGACCGCGCGCGGGCCGGGTCGGGATGGTAGATCGTCACGTGCGGCTCGTAGAATGGTGAGAACACCGGCTGATCCGCCGTGCCGGCGACGGCGGTGCCGCCCGTGAGGCGGTCGACGAGCTGCCCTTTGTCGACCGCGTATGCGATCGCGCGACGGATGCGAACGTCGCGCAGCACCGGGTTCGTCGTATTCATCCAAAGATGGTAGGTTTCCGGAGCGTCCGTGCGGACGATCCGGATCGTCCCGGCCGCTTCGAGCGGGCGTAGCGCGGTGTACGTATCGGGCGACGCTTCGAACATCCAGTCGATGTCGTGCGTGCGTAGCGCGTTGATCGCGGTGTTCTCGTCCGGAATTTCGCGCACGACGATGCGTTCGAGGTGCGGTCGACCGCGAAAATAGGCGTCGTTCGCTGCCAGTTCGATGTGGTCCCCATGCACCCAGCGGACGACTTTGAACGGTCCGGTTCCGATCGGAGCGTCGTTGAACGGCACGTGGTTGAGGTCGTGATAGCGCGCCAGCAGATGCGCCGGAACGATGCACATCGGACTGTCGCTTTCGTTGAAGACCGTATCGACGAACGGCGCCCAGCGGGAGCGCAGGTGAAAGATCACCGTCAGATCGTTGGGTGTCTCGACCGAGGTGGCGCGATTGTATCCGTTGCGCGTGTTGACGTTGTTGGCGTCGTTCATGATCGCTTGCCACGAGAACTTGACGTCGCGACTCGTGAACGGCACGCCGTCTTGCCAACGGACACCGGAACGCAGGTGGTACGTGATCGTGCGGCCGTCGGCGCTGACGCCGCCGTTCGCCGTCGTCGGAACGACCGTCGCCAGAACCGGGACGAGATTTTTCCCGGCAGCGTCGACGGAGAGCAACGTGTCGAACGAGAGCCGGTTGATGAAACCTTCGGTCGTATTCGCCGAAAGAATCGGGTTGAGTGTGTTCGGTGAACGCTGGGTGGCGACCCGGAGCGTACCGCCCGGCGCAGCGCTGCCGGGTGCAGGCGCGGCACTGCCGTCGCCGCCGACTTTGGTGCAGGCCGCGAACGCGCACAGGCACAGCACGAAAAGGGTGCGCCGCGCGCGCAAAACGATCGCCGGCGCGCTCAGCGCCGCTTCGCCGCCGCTTTTTTTGGGGCGGATTTCTTCGCGACGGTCTTTCGTGCCGGCGATTTCTTTATGGGCGCGCGTTTCGCAACCGCGCGCACCGGCTTCTTTGCTGCCGCTTTTTTAGCCGGCGCCTTCACGGTGGCGCGAACGGGTTTTTTCGGCGCCGTCTTTTTCGCGGCGGCCTTACGCGCCGGGATGCGTTTTGCCGCGGCAGGCTTCGCCGGCACCCGTTTCGTCGAAGCGGCTTTCGCCGTTTTTTTGGCCGCCGCTTTGACGGTCGTTTTTGGTTTCGTCTTCGGCTTCGGCGCCGGCTTCGCGGACGCTTTTACCGGCCTCGCGAGTGCCTTTGCCGGCGGCTTCGGTGCCGCCGGCTTGGCGACGGGCTTCGAGGCCGCTTTGACGGCCTCGGGTGCGGGTGTTGCGGGTGTGGGTAGCGCGGGCGTAGTTGGTTTCTTCGCCTTCGCACGGGGCGGCCGTCGCGCCGATGCCGGGGCCGGGGCCGGTGCCGGTGCCGCGGTCTCGCCGGCAGCCGGATCGACGCTCGCAATGGGCACATCGAGCGCGACGCCGGGCGGCTCGCTCGACGTCGGCGGTTCGAACGGGCCCTCGTCGTGGCGCGCCGCGCTTCGGTCGGGCGAGGTCTCTTTCGGCCGAGTCGACGAGGCGCCGGCCCGTGCCTTGCGCACGGGCTTTGCGGGCGCCGGCACCGCGTCGTCGGTCGCATCGCCGTCGGGTGCGGCTTCGGGGTTGATGTCGGCGACGGCGACGGCGACGAAGACGGTCGGCTCCGGAACCACCGGCGGTTCGGGTTCGGCCGGCTTCACGTAGCGTAAGGCGACGCGCGCCAAGCGTCCGGCAATCGGGAAGACCAATTCGTTGATGTCAAGTTCGTCGAGGATGTCGAGGACCGTTTGGAAGCGGCCGCCCTGATCGCGCGGACTGTGCGCGTCGGAGCCGACGGCGATCCCGAGACCGCGCTCTTTCGCTTTCCGCAGCAGCCGGCGGTTCGCATCGAGGTAGCGTTGTTTTTCAGCGTCGCTCGTATCGCGGTAGAGAAACCGCGTGTTGAACTCGATCGCCATTCCCCGCGCGCTTGCGATGTCGAGCATCTGATCTTCGTAGCGCTCCAGCGTCGCATCGTCGGGCCAATGTCCGAAGTTCGCCGGGACGTAGAAATGCCCGACGATATTGCCGGGAAGCCGTTCGAGCGCGTCAAGCAGGACGGCCATGTAGCCTTCCCAGGTCTTTTCCGTTCCGACATGGTCGTACAACGAGAGGAATTCGGGATTATCGAACGCCCAATTCCAGTTGGCGCCGTGCACCGGATGATCGATCGGGATGAAGTGCACCGAACGAATCAGGCCGTCCGGCCGCATCGCGTCGACGATATTCTGCGCGTCGGGCCGGGCGCGCGGGTCGTTGTCGACCTCGGCGCCGATCGAATAGCGCATGCCGCGACGCAGTCCCTCGGAGACGACCTGTGCGTGACCGACGTCGACATTTGCCGTCTCCGCGGCCCCGTAAAGATCGCCGGCCTGCGCCAATTTCAGCGCGCGTCGAACGAGATTCACCGACGCCGGATCTTCAAACGTGAGATAGTTTATGTGGTCGGCGACCATCAAAAAGCGCGGATACCCGCGACGGCACGCATGATAAAACCACAGAAACAGCATGCGAGCGGTGAGCGGAAGAGGCCGCTCCTCGACATAGGGTTTGTGTTCGCCCTTCGCGTGCCCGTGAATGTCGGGGATCGCGCTGAGGCGCGGGTCGCGCTCGGTGTGCACGAATCGCACATCTTTCGAAGCGTTGCTCCGGCGCCCTGCCCGCGGTCGATTGCTCGCTAAAAAAAAACCGGCTGACGAGCAGCCGGCGATCTGAGGATTCTCGAAGTTTCAGCGGGCACAGACCGTGGTCTGTGCACCTCCAATCATCGTGGTACTTTGTTGGGGACTGTCGCAAGTAACGATGATCACCTCCTCATTATCCGCTTGTTAACCTTCGCTACGTCTCTCGTCTGAAGGGGCCGCGGATGTCGTATGATCATCGATTTCGGGAATCGTTCTCGAATCCTTCAACTATTTCGCCACCGGTTTTTGCTCCGCGGCGACCTCGACGTCGATGTCGACTTCGTAGCCGACAACGAGCGAACCGCCAGCAAAATTGGCGAAGTCAATCCCGAAATCACGACGGTCGATGGCCGTTGTCGCCGTGTAGCCGACTTGACGTTCACCTTTGATAACGGCCGAACCGACTTCCGAACCTTTGAGCGTTACCGATTTGGTAACGCCGTGAAGCGTGAGGTCGCCCGTCATCGCGAAGCTTTGCGGCGTCCCGTCGACCTTGCGCACGACGAACGTCATCGTCGGAAATTTGGCGGTATCCAAATACGACGGCGATTTGAGACTCTTGTCGCGATTCTCGTCTTGCGAATTGAGCTGCGTCATATCGAAGGTGACCGTTCCGGCGGTCGGCAGATCGTTCGGTCCGATCGACAGCGTTCCGGTGGTCACCGGAATCTGCCCGTGAACCTTACTGATCGCAAGGTGCGTGACGGTGAACGTGGCCGTCGTGTGAACGGGGTCGAACCCGTAATCCGCTGCGCGCGCCGTCGCTGTCGTCAGCGCAATGAAGGCGGACGCTAACATCAATGAACGTCGCATGCTCAGCCAACGTACGCCGAACCGGAAATTGTTCCATGCCGTCGTTCTCATCAAATACTCTCCGAAACGCCAGCGCGGATTAAAGCGCGAGCCGTACGATCCCGGTGGAGGTTCAATCATGAACAAGCTCACCACGTCGCTCACCGCCGCCGCGCTCGCGGCAACATTCAGCCTCGCGGCAATCGCGCCCGCCAGCGCCGATCAAGCAGCCGCGACGCGCAACGAAATCATCGGCGGTTTAGCCTTGGTCGCCGGCATTGCAACGGCCATCAACGTGTCGAACAAAAATGCCGCAGCGAATCGGTACGATGGTTACGGGCAAACGTACGGCACAAATGATGGACGCTGGAACGGCGGCGGCTACCGGAACGGTAACGGCTACGACAACGGCTACCGCAACGATGCTCGCAACGATTACCAGCGTAACGACAACCGCTGGAACGACCAGCGGAATAATCGCTAGCGCTTGTAGGTGCTGCAGCCTTCGAGTTCGAGGATGCGCGCCTTGAGTTCGATTCCGTACTCGTAATTGTGCAGACGCCCTTCGCTGTCGACAACCCGGTGGCAGGGGTAGAGCAGCGGCACCGGATTGCGAGCCATGACGCCGCCCACCGCACGGGCGGCGTTCGGCTGTCCGATCGCTTTTGCGATCCAGCCGTAGCTGCGCGTCTCGCCGGCCGGAATCTTCGCGCACGCGCGTAGCGTCGTCTGCTCGAACGGCGTCAGATCGCTGATATCGACGCGGTCGAGGTGTGACTCGTGATTGTGGAAGAAGGCGGCGAGCGTGTCGCTCACCCACTGCGGCGCCTGCGACGGAACGATGCCGCGGCCCAGACGCCGCTTGATATATTGCATCGCGGCCTCGTCACCGTCGCCGCGATCGATCGCGACGTAGGTAATACCGCTGGAACGAAAGGCGACGAAGATCGAACCGATCGGTGAGTTTAATTTTACGACGTTGTCGGGAACGGTCGCCCTGACCGCGCTGCGAATGTGCTCGATGATTTTCGGTACGAGATCCGAGGGCGGTAGCGGCGGCGGCAAACACGTGAGGCAGTAGGCCACACCTTCGTACTGCGTGTAGAGGTCCTGGCAGTTCGCGCACTCGCGCAAATGATCGGTGACGGCTTCCCGGTGCGACTCCAACGAGTCCCGCATTTCGTCCCAGAGACGTTCGACGTCACAGCAACGCATCTTCATAGTTCCTCATCGATCTCGGGGCGGTCGGGCGCGGCAATGCGGCCGACTTGCGGACCCAGGATGCGACGAAGGATTCGCACCGCGCGATGCACGTGCGACTTGACCGTCCCAATCGGTTGGTTCAATATCTCGGCGATCTCCGGATGACTCCGGCCTTCGATGAAGCGCAACGTCGCCGCCGCACGTAAGTGCATCGGCAACTGCAGGAGCGCTTGCTCGACCAGCACCATATCCGCTGCGCGATCGACGATCGCTTCGGGCTGGTCGGGGCCTTCCTGGGTTTCATTGAGGAGTGCGTCCGGATCGGCGAGCGCATCGAGTGCAACGTTCGTCGGGCGCTTCGAGCGCAACCGGTTTCGCGTCACGTTCAAAGTGATCGTGTAGAGCCACGGCTGCAGCCGCAACTCGGCCCGTTGCGGCGGTTCCATCTTCGCCAGCGCCCGGTAGGCGCGAACGAACGAATCTTGCACGATTTCCTCGGCGTCTTCGCGATTTCCGGTCATGCGCAGCGCGAACCCATAGAGACGCCGTTGATAGTCATCGACGATCGACTCAAAATTCTCAGGACCCGGCACGCCTTTCGGCGCGCGTGCCAATTGCGGCGTCATCGCCGGAGCGGTCAAACGGTAATCCCCAAGGATTGGTGCGAGCGCACTCATCACGAGCCGTAACCGCGCTCGCCAGAGCGGCGGTTTCGCGGCTTCGGAAATGCCGCTCTATCTTCCCCGTTTTTCGAGCGGCACCGGTCGAATGCTCCGCTTGTAGGTGATCGTCACGACATCGTTGCCGGTCTGAGCACCCCCATCGACCTTGCCTTCGATGAGCAGCGTCGCGTCCAAGGCGAGCAAGAGTGCGTCCGCATAGGCGTAATAGGCGGTGCCCATCATCGTGATGTTACCGGTCAATGCAAGCGACGGACGGTCAGGCAACGTCCCGCTCAGTGGGCCGCTGGCGGAAAAGGCGATCCCCAAAACGCGTACCCCGTTAAGCGTGCCGTCGGTGCGGCGCCGCAAGGTCCCGTGCAACGGCGCCCCGGTCATCGGCGAGGGGAAATCGAACGGAATGGCCTGGGCAAGCCCGTGGAGGTCGCGCATCGTCAGCGCGTCGAGCTGCACCGAGAACGGCTGGTTGAGGATGGTGAGGTAATCCGGGTCGTTGTCGCGCTCGTCTCGGATTTCGCCCGACGGGAGCATCCGCATCGCAAAGGCGGCACGTTCGTGCGTCGTTCCCGTCCCGTCGTTTTTCGCGTAGGTTACGGTTGCATTGAAAATTGTCCCATGTACGGCCGGTTGAAAAGAGAGATGTTCGATGCCGGTGTACGTGACGAGGCTTTGCAGTTGCCTGCCCGCGATGCGGAATGCGTCGGAGCCGTCGATCATGTAGGTCTGCGTCGTATCGGCGGCCGTGGGCGCGGCGCTAACGACGAACAGGAACGAAAGCCAAAGAGAGCCGGTCGAGAGGCGGGACGACATTCCGTTCCTTAGTGTGAGGCGAAACGTATCGAACGTTCCCGTGAAATGGTATAACAAAAACGTGCGATCGGAGACGTTGCCGGTTTTTGGCCGCATCGTTCGCCGTGCGCTCGGGCTTGTGCTAATCGTATCGACGCTCGGTGCGACGGCCGGCGCGGCCGAATCGGCGTTTCCACCCGCGTTGAGCGCAAAGCTCGATACCCTATTCGCCACCGCCTACGACGAGACGATCGGACGCCACGTCGTCGCGGAACGCGACGGTACGACATACGTGTCGACCGGCGATATCAAAGCCGAATGGTTGCGCGACGCCAGCGCGACGGTTCGGCCGTACATCGGCCTGGCGCGGCGGGACGAAGGCGTCGCGCACTCGCTGCGCGGCGTGATCGAACGTCAGGCGCGCTATATCCTGATCGATCCGTACGCGAACGCGTATTCGCCGCAGTACCGCGTCGTCGAGCAGAAGTTCGAGGCCGACTCGCTGCTCTACCCGATCTGGTTCGCCTCCGATTACTACAAACAAACCGGCGACGCGTCCATCTTCACACCGACCGTGCGGCGCGCGTTTCGGACGGTACTGGCGACGCTGCGCGTGGAGCAACACCACGAAACGCGCTCGCATTACACAAATCCGCAGCTGGCCCGCGGCGGCCGCGGCAGCGCCGTACGCTATACCGGAATGGTGTGGAGCGGCTTTCGCCCCTCCGATGATCCGGTGCGCTATCATTACAATATCCCGGTCAACATGTTCGCGGTCGTCGTCTTACGCGATTTGAGCAGCGTCGCACGCAAGGTTTGGCACGATGACCGCATGTCGGCCGACGCATGGGGTATGGCGACCGAAATCCAGCGTGGCATCGAGCAGAACGGAACCCTGAATCTCCCGCCGTTCGGCCGCATCTACGCCTACGAAGTCGACGGCCTCGGCCATGCCAACGTGATGGACGACGCCAACATTCCCTCGCTGCTTTCGATTCCGTATTTCGGATATTTGCCAAGCAACAATTCGCTCTATCTCGCCACGCGGCGCTTCGTTCTCTCCGACCGCAACCCGTACTACTTCCGCGGCAAGTTCGCGACGGGCGTCGGCAGCCCGCATACCCCGCACGGATACGTTTGGCCGTTGGCGTTATGCGTTCAGGCGCTCACGTCGATCGACCCCGCTGAAATCGCGCGCGTGTTCGGCTTTATTGCGGCTGCCGACGTCGGCGACCATCGCTTGCACGAATCCTTCGATGCGGATTGGCCCGAACAGTACACGCGCGCCGACTTCGCGTGGCCGAACGCCCTCTACACCGAACTTGTGCTGGCGCGCCGCGGCGGCTCGTAGTCTTAGGTGCGCGCGCGGCGCAAGAAATCGATGTAGAAGACCGTCGAGAGCGCCTGGACCGGGCCGACCGTCAGCGCGTCGAGCGGCACGTTACCCCAGAATGTCGCATCGTGCACGTGATGATGCGCGAGCAGTCCGCCGAGAAACGCCGTTCCGACGATCGGCAGCACGATCACGAGCGAGAGCAACACTAGCCGGCCGAGGTTCGGCCAGCGAAACGCAACCGCCATTCCTTTCCCAACGGCGAGAAACGGCAACGTCAGTTGCGTTTTGACCGGCTCGATCGCCGCGACGACTTGTCCGAGGGACACGGCTCCCCAGAAAACGACGATCGGGAGAACGAGAAAACCGTAGCCGGTATCTTCCGGAGGCCCCAAAACGTTCGGCTCTAAAATCCAGAGACAGAACGAATAGGTGAGCGCGACGATCGAAACGACGCCCCAGCGCTCGTTTGCCGCGAGCAACACCGTGCTCCAATCGGCGGGTTTCCCGGCCAGATCGAACGCCACGCCGATCGATACCGCCGCGACGAAGTAGGCGTCGACGATGATGCCGAGGCCCGCGATAAGCCCGTCCGAATGCGGCAACCACACGCCGACGACGTATTGGATGGCGAGGGCGACGGCGGCAAGCGCGACGTAAAGTCCGGCGCGACGCGCGTAGAGGGTGCCGGCTACGCCGAGCAGTCCGGCGACCGACTTCGGCAGCCGGTTTTCATCGGAGATCACGCTGCCGTTTCGCGCTTTTCGCGGCGGAAAAAGCGCAGCACGGCGACGCCGGCCACGACGGCAACTTCATCGCAGTGCTGATAGAGACGACCGTCGATCTCAAGCACGAACGCGCCTTCGTTCAAACCGGCGTGCGTCGTCGCGACGACGCGTTCGCGCTTGTCTTGCGGAGCGCGTGGGCCGAGTGCGTCCAGCACGGCGTGCGTTAGCAATTCGCCGACGCGCAAAGGCGTTGCGAGCGCGAACGCGATAGAATCGGCGCACAAAACAGCGTTGACGTCGATCGGGACACGGACCCGAATCATGTCAAAGCGCATTCGCGTGCATCGGCAAGGCCTCTTGCCGGAAGCGCGGAAACCGCGTGCGATGTCCGATCCTGCGCCGCGTCGCCGCCGCTCGCAATCACCACCGCCGGCGCGCGGCGGCAGTCCGCTTCCGTGGATCGCACTCGTCATCGGCGTCATCGTCGCAGGTCTCGGCATCGGTGCGCTGATCTCCGCATATCAGAATCGCGGCGGACCGCCGCAACTCGGCGCAAGCGTTCCGCCCGTGACGCCCGTCCCGCAGGTGGTGCCGACGTTGGCAACGCCGGCGCCGACGCCGCGACCGACGCCGGCAGCACCGCCCTCGCCGTCGCCGAAGCCGACGCGGACGCCGCATCCGACGCCTGCGCCCGTTCCGTCCGCGACACCGGCGCCGACGCCGGCGCCGACCGACACACCGAGCCCGGCCGCGAGCGCGAGCGCGGCGCCCGAGTCGACGCCGTCTCCCGCGCCGTCCTCGACGCCGCAGCCGACACCGAAGCCGACGCCGCAACCGACAGCCAAGCCGACTGCCCCGCCGACGCCGCAACCGACACCCAAGCCGACGCCGCAACCGACCCCCAAGCCAGCGCCGCAACCGACGCCGGCCCCGACGACCGCGCTCACCCCGCCGCCGCCGCGCGTCTCGGACGCGTCGACGATCGTGCGGCGCTATCTCGAAGCGATCATCGCGGGCGATTCCTCCGGTGCTGCGGCCGCGCTCGCGCCGGGCGGAACGCTAAAAGAAGCGGCCTTTCTCGATGATAGCGCGCGCATCACCAGCGTGCGCGTCACGCGCACCGACGCCGGCGGGTCGTTCGTGCAAGCGGAGATCAGTGCGAGCCGCGGCACGTACATCGCGACGTTTCACGTAACCAATAGCGCGAGCGGATCGATCGACCAGCACGATTATATCAAGGTGTAAATCCACGACACGAGGTTCGAATCATGAATGACATCGTTGAACTGCTCCGGCTCGACGCGCCGGCTCCACGGCCGCAAGCGATCGCGTTCGACGGCACGCAGGTGTGGATCGGCTCGATCGCGACCGATCGTCTCTACGCGCTCGATCCGAACGACTGGACGGTGCGCGACGAAATGATGCTGGCCGGCAAGCCGTGGGGGATGACGGTTGCCGGCGACGAGCTGTGTCTGATCCTCGGCGAATCGGACGACGATCATCGAACGATCTATCGTGCGATGTCGGGCCGCGGCGTGCGAACGTCGAGCGCGATTCCGTGTCCCGACGACACCGGCTCACATCTCTCATACGACGGCGAGCGGCTTTTCGTGAGTCAGTGGTACAACCGAAAGCTGATCGCGATCGACGATAGCGGTGCGATCGGCACGGTCATCGACGTCCCGCATCAGATCGTCGGACAAACGATCGTCGGCGGATGCTTCTATCTGATCACGACCGACGATGAAGCGAGGAGCGAATATTGGCTGACGCGCGTCGACGCGCGCAGCGGCGCACCGGTGTTCGAGGATCTGGCGACGATCCGCTTCGACGCGCGCGGTCTTGCGTTCGACGGCGAACGCTTCTGGACGAACCACCGCGAAGCGCACCAAACCGTCGCCTTCGCAAAACGATCGTAGCGCCGAGCATTTGTATAAGTAACGCGTACGAGTGTGCGTTCACGGGCCGGGTGTGGTCTGAGAACATCGCCGCATGGCATTCGCATTCAGAAACCAACCCGAACCTCAGGCAGCCGACGATCGGCGCCCGACCATACTTCGGCCCGTACCGTCCGCGAGCACGTTCGCCGGTTGGGGCCCGAACATGCTCGTGTGCACGTGGGCGACCGATCCTACGACCGGCCGCATCTCCTCACAGTGGCGCCCTCGCGTTCGCTAGGCATCAGCAAACGGCCGGACCGGCGACCTCAGACGTGGAGATAGCGTCGTAGAATCTCGTCGTTGGCGCGCAGCGCTTCAGGCGTTCCTTCGTACACGATTTCTCCTTGGTCGAGCACGTAACAGCGGTCGGCGACGGCAAGCGCGCTGTAGAGATTCTGCTCGACCAAGAGCGTCGTCATGCCGGCGTACTTGATCTCGCGGATCACGGCCTCGACTTCGCGGACGATCAGGGGCGCGAGTCCTTCGGTCGGCTCATCGAGTAGCAGGACGCGCGTTTCTTGCATGAGCGCGCGGGCGATCGCGAGCATCTGTTTCTCGCCGCCCGAAATTTCGTCGCCTTTGTTTTTCAAACGTTCGCGCAAGCGCGGAAATTTGTCGTAGACGCGTTCGAGCGACCAGCCCGGACGGCGTGCGGTAATCTGCGCGAGGCGCAGGTTCTCGGCGACCGTCAAATTGGTGAAGATCCGACGCTCTTCGGGAACGAGCGCGATGCCGGCGCGGGCGTTGGCCATCATTGAGCGGCCTGCGAGTTCCGTGCCGTCGAGACGGACGCTCCCGCTGCGTGGTGTGACCCAGCCGACGATCGATTTGAGCGTTGTCGTCTTGCCCGCGCCGTTGCGTCCGAGCAGCGCAACTGTTTCGCCGGACGCGATCGTCAGCGAGACGGATTTCAAAACATGGCTTTCGCCGTAGTACGCTTCGAGCCGCTCGACGGCAAGCAGCGGCGGCGCGGCAACGGCGGTCACGCGTGGTCCGCCGTATGGCCGCCGAGATAGGCATTCTGAACGCGCTGATCGGCGCGAATCTCGCCCGGCGTGCCGGTCGCGAGGACGCGACCTTGATGCAACACCGTGATCGAATCGGAGATCCCCATGATCATCTCCATGTCGTGCTCGATGATCAGGACGGTCATCGATGCGGCGAGTTTGCGAACCAACGTTTCCGTCTTGCGCGCTTCGTCTTTCGACATGCCCGCAACGGGCTCGTCGAGCAAGAGCAATTTCGGTTGGGTAGCGAGCGCGACGGCGATGTCGAGCCGCTTCTTGTCGCCGTGCGAGAGATCGCCGGCGCGCGTTTCCGCGACGCTGCCCAAATCGACGCGTTCGAGCGCGTCGAGCGCGATTGCCTCGATGCCGCCGAGCCGCGACGAACTGCGAAAGACCTGAAGCGTGAACGCACCGGCGACACGCGCAAGCGCGGCGAGCCGGCAATTTTGTAGCACGGTAGCGTCGGGATAGATATTTGCCGTTTGAAACGCCTTCGCGATACCGAGCCGGACGCGACGTTGCCCGCTTGCGCGAGTGACGTCGCCGCCGCCGAAGGCGATCGTGCCCGCCGTCGCGGGCGTCACGCCGGCGAGCATGTTGAAGAACGTCGTCTTACCGGCACCGTTCGGACCGATCACCGCACGCACTTCTCCCGCGCGCACGGTGAAATCGATGTCGGCGTTGGCGGCGAAGTGGCCGAACGATTTCCCCAAACCATGCGTCTGCAGAATCGGCGTTTCGATCACTTCGCCGCTACCACGCGGCGCAAGGAGAAGCCGCGTTTGCCGCGCGTGCGCAGCAACGTGCCGACGATTCCGCGTGGCAAGAAGACGATGACCGCGACAAAAAGGAGACCTTCGATCAGTCGCCACGACGGGAGCACGCCGCCGACGACGTTCTCGAGCCACATGATCAAGCCCGTTCCGACCAGCGGACCGATCAGCGTGCCGGCGCCGCCGACGATCGTGAAGATGGCGAATGCGCCGCTTTGTTCGATCGACAGCCCGTCGATGGACGCCGACCCTTCGTAGAGCGCGTGCAACGAGCCCGACAGCCCGCACAGGAGTCCCGAGATGACGAACACCGCGAGCTTGTAGCGGCGGGGATCGAAGCCGATGAAGACGCTGCGTTCTTCATTTTCTCGGATGGCCGCGAGCGCTTCGCCGAATTGCGATCGGGTCAGAGTGCGCACGAACGCGACGACGAGCAGCGTCACGACCGCGACGAACACGTACCACAGTTTGATCTCGCTCAGATCACCGAAGGGCCCCATTGCGAACGCCGGCAACGTCGTTCCAAGATCGACGTGTGTAAAGCCGAAGTTGATCGGAGCCGCCGTGATGCCTTGCAGTCCATCGTCGCCGTGAGTGTAATCGCGTGCCTCGAAGACGACGAAGTAGACCATCTGCGCGAAGGCAACGGTGAGCAGCGCGAAATAGATGCCGTAGAGACGCACGACGAGTGCGCCGATGAGCGCGGCAACGATGCCTGCGATCGCGACCCCCGTGAAGACGTCGAGCGCGAAACTCTGCGTTTGCGGAAAAAACGTGAGCACGGCGAGGCCCGTGCCATAACTCCCGAGACCGTAGAATGCCGCGTGCCCGTACGATAATTGTCCGGCGTAGCCGAGCAAGAGGTTGAAGCCGATTGCGGCGATGCCGACGATGAGAATCTCCGTGGCGAGTCCGCTGTACCCGTTGATCGGCGGGACGTGAAAGAGCAGCGGAAAGAGCACGAGACCGATGGCCAACGCGACGTAAAACCGCCAGCCGTTCATCCGCGGATCATCTCGCTCTCGCCGAGCAGCCCTTGCGGACGGAGCAATAAGACGAGCGCCATCGCGATGTACACGATGACGTCGGAGACGACCGGAAAGGCGACCTGCGAGATGCTCATCAACTCACCGACGACGATACCGCCGACGACGGCCCCCCAGAAGCTCCCGAGTCCGCCGATCACGACGACGACGAACGACGGGATCAAGAACGCGAAGCCCGTCCCGGGATCGACGCTGTAGATCGGGCTAGCGGCAACGCCGATCAGTCCGGCAAGCGCGGCGCCGAGCACGAAAATGAACGTCGACGCCGCTTCGACGTTCCCGCCGAGCAGTTGCACCATCACGCGGTCGCGTACGCCGGCGCGGACGATCAGTCCGTACGTCGTGCGTTCGATGAAGAACCAGACCGCAAACACGATCACGACGATTGCCAACGCGAGATACACGCGATATGCGGGGTACTGCAGCCCGGCGAGCGCGATCGAACCGCTCAGCGCGGTGGGAATCGGGATCTGACGCGTCGTTCCGCCGAAGATCAGCCGGAGCGCTTCTTCGACGACGAGCGCGATACCGAAGGTGACGAGAATCTGCGACGTCGGTTCTTTCGCGTAAAAGTAACGCAAGAGCGCACGGTCGAGGACGAAGGCGAGCAGCGCGACGACGATCGGCGCGGCGATGACACCAGCCGCGAAGCCGGCGCGCTGCGCGACGACGAGTCCGGTGTAGGCGCCGATCGCATAGAACGCGCCGTGCGCGAAATTGACCAGTCGTAACATGCCGAAGATGATGGTCAGACCGATTGCGATCGCCACGTAAATCAATCCGAGGATCAGGCCGTTGACGGCCGCCTGGACGAACGACTCGAGGGTCACGATGCCTCCGGAACAGCGAAAAGACCGGCTCGGTGAGCCGGTCTTTCGCGCCGTTTTATAGGATTGTCTTTACGCGCTTTCGATCTTGCACTTCGACTCGCTCTGGGTGATCGCGACCTCGTCGCCGGCGTGCTCTTTGAGCACGCGTGCGAACGCCCACTCATCGCCGAACCGCGCCGACATCGGGACGCCTTCCATCACGAGGACGCTGTTGATGCCCTGGTGATCCCACGCGCGCCAATATTCCGGTCCTTTGGTCGCCGTGAACTTATGGCCCTCGAGTTTTGCGATCACGCCCTGCGGCGCCGGCGAACCGGCCGCCTCGACCGCGTACTTCCACTGGTACATATCGACGTACGCGCACTCGGCGCCGTTGGACGGCGGTGTTCCGTATTTGGCGATGAACGCGTCGACGAATTTCTTCGCCGCCGGATAGTTGGCCGCGTGATATTTATAGTAGAACGGCGCGGTCGTGACGACGTTGTCGATGTTGTCGCCCGTGCCTTTCGCCATGTACTCATCCGCCAGCGGCACGAGGATTTTCGTGCTCTTCGTGAGGCCGAACGTGGCCGCCTGATTGAGGCAGTTCACCATGTCCTTGCCGAACTCGGTGATCACGAGAACGTCGGGCTTGGCTGCCTGTGCCTTGCCGAGCGCGCCGGCAAAATCGGTCGTGCCGAGCTTGAGCAGGACGTTGTCGATGGTTTTTGCGCCCTTGGGTTCGACGACGGCCGTCAAATTGTCGTACACCGAATGGCCCCACGAATAGTCCGCCGTGATGTGGAACCACTTGCCGGTGCCGTAGCGATGGATCAGTTCGGTCGCCATCGCGCGGGCCGACATGTGTGCGTTGTTGTAACGGCGGAACGTATGACGATGACAGTTTTCGTTCGAAGTTTCGTCGCCGTGCGTCAGCGTCGCCATGAAGATCGTCTTCATCTGCTGGCACAGGGCCGAGACCGCGATGGCCGTACCCGTCGACGAGCCGCCGGTAATCATGACGGCGTTATCGCGTTCGATCATGCGGCGCGCATTCGCGACCGCCACGTCAGCTTTGGTCTGGTCGTCACCGACGCTCGCGCGCAGCGGAACGCCCATCACGCCGCCCGCTTTGTTGATCTCTTCGATCGCGAGCGTGTAGGCTTTGAGCTGGTCGGCACCTTGGTCGGAATACGAGCCCGATTGGGGCACGTTCACGCCGATCACGAATTCCTTGGCCGGCGCAGCGATAACGTACGGGCCGCCGCCCATAGCAAGCGCCGTCGCGGCCGTAGCGCCGCCGATGAATCGCCCACGTGACGTCGTCTGTAGCTTCACAAACGCGCTCCTTATCTCGTGATACCTGGTTGATTGGTGGGACTTCAATCGTCTGGGCAACAACCCTGCGGAAGGGTGACTCGTGGGCGTAAAATTGTTTCTTCGCCGCATATCGGTTGCGACGGCGCTTGTTCTCGTCGCGGCTTGCGGCCCGCATGCACCGCAGCTTGTTCCGCCCGACCGTGTCGAATCGTTTTGCAGCGAAAAAGAACCCCGCGGCACCGCGATCGCGAGCATTCTCAGTAGTGTCGCCGACAAGCCGCTGACCGATCCGTTTCCGGGCGAGCCGGCCGTGCGAGCGAACGTCAAGAAATACGGCGGAGTCGTCGGCCACTGGGCGAAGCAACCCGTCTATCTACCGGCGACCGCCGCATTGCTCGACGTGAAAGGTCAGTACGTCGACGTGACGGAGGTGGATATCGACAATCAACTCGAAGACGCCGACTCCCGCGTTGTTTACGCCACCGTTGCCACCCCGAAAGGGGCGAAGCATCTCGTGCTGCGCGCGTACGACGTCCAAAACGTTTGCGTCGAAGGAACGCGCCTGAGTTAAGGGCCGCCCGAGCGTGCGCGGGCTTGTAGGTCGGTTCCGACGAGTTGCTCGACGAGTAGTCCGGTCAATATGGTCCACGTGATGAGGACCAGCAGCGCGTGATGCGGCAACGGCAACGGCAGTAGGAGCGACGCGCTCCCAATCAAGAGCAACAGGCCGATGACAAAACTCAGTGCGCCGCGCAGCAAAACCCCCGGCCGGCGAAAACTGCCGAGCACGTCACGAGCGAGGCGCGCGGGAGAGCGCGACGCGAGATTCCAGATGACAAACGCCAGCATGTCGACGAGAATCGCCGCCGCGATTCGCAGGCTGCTCTCGATCAGCGCTGCGCTTCGTCGGGCCAGCTGGCGAGCTCGCCGAGGGCCGCGCTCTTCGCTACCTTGAGGCCGAGCATCGCGCATTTCATGCGCGTCGGACTGATGCCGATGCCGACGTTTTCCAGCACGATGTCTTGCGGTAACTGGGCGACTTCTTCGAGCGTTTTGCCCTTGATCGACTCGGTCAACATCGACGTCGACGCCTGCGAGATCGCGCAGCCCTTGCCGGTGAACTTGACCTCGTCCACGCGCCCGTCGGGGCCGACCGACAACTCCATCCGTACCTTGTCACCGCACAACGGATTCAAATCCTCAGCCGCTGCCGTCGGATGCTCGAGATGCCCGAAATTCCGCGGGTTGCGATAGTGATCGAGGATATACTCTTTGTAGAAATCGTCCATGCTATGCGATTTTAAAGACCACGGCAGCCTTCTCAAGGGATGCAATGAGGGCGTCGATGTCGGCTTCGGTCGTGTAGAGGTAGAACGATGCGCGCGCCGTCGCCGGCCAGTTCATCTTGTCCATGAGCGGCATCGTGCAGTGGTGGCCGGCCCGAACGCAAACGCCCTCGATGTCGAGAATCGACGCGAGATCGTGCGCGTGGATATCGGCGAAGTTGAACGAGATAACGCCGCCGCGATCGTCGGCGCGGACCGGGCCGTAGATTTCGAGGCCGCGTGATTCGAGCGTGCGCAAGCGTTCGAGCGCATAGCGTGTGATGCGGATCTCGTGCTCGCGAATCCACGACATCCCGACCGACGTGAGGTAATCGCACGCGACACCCAGACCGATCGCGTCGGCAACGTTACTGGTGCCGGCTTCGAATTTCCACGGCACGTCGTTGAACGTCGCCGACTCGTACGCGACCGACTTGATCATGTCACCGCCGGTGAGAAACGGCGGCATGGCGTCGAGCAGCGCGCGCTTGCCGTACAGAAATCCAATACCGGTCGGTGCGCACATCTTATGCCCGCTCACCGCGAGAAAATCGATGTCAAGTGCCTGCACGTCGACCGGCAAATGCGGCACGGATTGCGCGCCGTCGACCAGCACGAGAGCCCCGGCCGCATGCGCGCGCGGCACGATCGCCTCGAGCGGCGCAATCGAGCCCAGCGTGTTGCTGATGTGCGAGATCGCGAGCAATTTGACGCCGCGTAGGAGCTCGTCGAGATGCTCGAGGCGCAGCGTTCCGTCATCGTCCGCTTCGATGAACCGTAACTCGGCACCGGTCTTCGCCGCGAGCAACTGCCACGGCACGAGATTCGAATGATGCTCGAGTTGCGTCGTGAGGATCACGTCGCCGGCGCCCAGATTTTGCAGACCCCACGAGAAGCTAACGAGATTGATCGCTTCGGTCGTGTTGCGGGTCCAGATGATCTCTTCGGTCTGCGCCGCGTTGACGAAGCGCGCGACTTTGGCCCGCGCTTCCTCGAATGCATCGGTCGCGCGCGCGGCGATCTCGTACACGCCGCGATGGATGTTGGCGTTGTAGTTCGAGTAATAGTCGACGAGCGAATCGATGACGACCTGCGGCTTCTGGGAACTGGCCGCGGAGTCCAGATACACCAGGCGTTTACCGCGCGAGGTCGACGTGTGAAGGATCGGAAAGTCGGCGGCGATCTGCGTCGCTCGTTCGTCGACCGATGCGATCACGGCGCGGCTCCGGCGAGTTTTGCTTCGAGCAGCGTGCGAATCTCGTCACGCAGCGCTTCGCTCGGAAAACGCGCCAGGGCGGGCTCGAAGAATCCGAGCGCGATCAGTTTTTCGGCGGCATCGCGCTCGATGCCGCGGCTCATCAGGTAGAAGATGTGCTCGTCGTCGATCGCGCCGACCGTCGCGCCGTGAAATGCCTTGACGTCGTTCGCTGCGATCTCGAGCGCCGGGATCGCGTCGACACGCGCGTTCTTACCGATCAAGAGCGTATCGTCGCGTAGCGAGGCTTCCGAGCCATGGGCGAGCGCGGCGATTCGGATGTTCCCGAAATAGCGGCCCCGGCCATGGCCGGCCGCGATGCTGCGCACGACCGTTTGCGAGCTCGTCGACGGCCGATCGTGACGGACTTCGGTCGTCAGCTGTACGTTCTCTCGCGCGACCGGGAAGAACAGCGCCGCGATTTCGGTCGCCGCACCGCTCGCGTCATGCCGGCTCACGACCGAATCGACCGCCGCCGCACCGCCCAACAATGCGATATTCCACGCGATGTGGCCGCCCCCGGCAATCTCCGAATGCCGCGTCGCTTCGACGCGCGCGCCCGTGACGGCGGTTTGCACGACGGTGTACGTCACGTCCGCGCGTTCGCCGACCAGGACGTCGCACGCGAGCGCGACGGTCCGGCCGTCGCTGCCGCCCCGGAGGCGCTCGACGATCGTCACACGTGCTCCGGCACCGACGACAACGCGCGTCGACGGCACGACGCGCATATCGTCGAGGTCGTACGTGAGAACGATCGGTTCGTCGAGCTGGGCGCCGTCCGGAATCTCAATGAGCGTTCCGGTTGCGGAAGCCGCGATCGCCGCGGCCGATTTGCTCGGACTAAGCGACGCCACCGACAACCTCTTCGCGGATGCCGTCGTAACCTTCACGTTCGATGCGTTCCGCGAGATCGGGACCGCCGGTCTTCACGATGCGGCCGTCGACCATGATGTGCACGACATCGGCCGGAACGTGACGCAAAATGCGCGGGTAGTGCGTGATGATCAGGAAGCCGGTTTCGCGCCCCTCGTCGCTCGCGCGCATCGCTTCGATCGAGCGGCCGACGGCCTGTAGCGCGTCGACGTCGAGCCCCGAGTCCGTCTCGTCGAGCACGGCATACTTCGGATTGAGAATCGCGAGCTGCAACATCTCGAGCCGCTTTTTCTCACCGCCCGAGAATCCGTCGTTCACGTAGCGCGAGAGAAACGCCGCATCCATGTCGAGGACGTCGAGCTTGTCGTAGATGAGCTTGCGGAACTTCGCCGGCGGCAGGTCGTCCGGATTGACGGCCATCCGCGCCGTACGAATGAAATTCGCGACCGAGACGCCCGGAATCGCTGCCGGATATTGGAACGAGAGGAAGAGGCCGGCACGAGCGCGCTTATCGGGCGAGAGGCTGAGCAGTTCCGTGCCGTCGAGAGTGACCCCTCCGCCGGTAATCGTATAATTGGGATGGCCGGCCATCGAGAACGCGAGCGTCGACTTGCCGCTGCCGTTCGGCCCCATCAGCGCGTGCACCGTCCCCGGTTCCACGACGAGGTCGATCCCCTTGAGGATCTCTGTGTCCTCAACGCGGGCCCGCAGGCCGGAAATTACGAGTCCGGGATTGCTCATACAGCCTCAGATGGTACGGCCCGAGGGGTAGAAAGTCAAGGAAAGCCTGGACTATCTTCGTTCCCTATGATACCGTGAGCGAAGCATGCACGACCGGTTCTTCGATTCGACCCGCGGGAAGATCGTCGACGCGCTACGGAATCGTCGCGCCGCATCGGCGTTCGAGCTGGCGGCGGAGTTTGGGCTTTCGGCCAACGCGATTCGCCAACAGCTCGTGATCCTAGAGCGCGACGGTCTGGTCTCCGGAAAAAGCGTCCGACGGGGGAAGACGAAGCCGACGCACGAGTACGAGTTGACACCGGAAGCCAACCGGTATTATCCGCAGGCGTACGATCGGATGCTCAACGCGGTTCTGCGCGAAATCCGAGCGGCGAATGGAGACGCGGCGGTCGCTCAAATTTTCCAGAATATCGGGAAGCGCGCCAGCGATAAAGTTGCCGGGCGCGTTGCCCATAAGAGCGTTCCCGAGAAAGTTGCCGCGATCGCCGACTCGATTCGGTCGTCGGGCGTTACCGTTGATGTCGAACAGCACGGCGACACGGTCGTGCTTAGCGAACACAGCTGTCCGTACGCATCGGTCGTGTCGGAGCATCCCGAGTGCTGCACGGCAATCCATACGATGCTCGACGGCGTCGTGGCCACAGAGATCAAGCAAACGGAGTCGCTCGCAACTGGTGGCAACGTCTGCCGGTTCGAAGTGGCTGCACCGACTTCGAGGTAGGAATGGATTTCAACAAATTTCAGCAGCTGGTCGAACATCGTACGGGTTTCCGCACGATGGACGACGCGATGGCGTCGGGCGAGTACTTTAGCGACTCGTGCGGCGACATGTACACGTATTATCTGAAGGTCGGTCCGGGTGACGTGATCGAGGACATTTCGTATTTCACGACGGGCTGCGGCTTCGGCACGGCGACGTGCTCGCTGCTCGTGGAACTCGCGCGCGGCAAAACGCTCGACGCGGCGATAGCGATCACCGATGCTGATATCGAGGCCGCGCTCGGCGGCTACCCGGAAAAGAAAAAAGATTATCCGGAGCGCTCGCGCCTCGCCTTGATCGCGGCGATCGAGGATTTCCGCGCGAAACGTAAGGCGGGCGCGATCACCGACGCGATGCTCGAGCAAGCCCGCGCCACGGCCGCCGCGGCTGCGCTCAGCATGATGCCGGGCAACGGCAAAACGTCGCAGGACGAAACCGAAACCGCCGGCCCGCGCGTTCTTGCGAACGATGGTGGAAAACTGACGATCTCCCTGCGCTAGCGCGTTAAAAAACTGCGCGCATTTGCGACGCGAGTGCATGCATCCAATGTTCGGTTTTCGGGATGATGTTGTCGGCGGCTCGCACGGCGCGATAATTTGCC
Source organism: Candidatus Lustribacter sp. (assembly GCA_965277075.1). Taxonomy (GTDB): domain Bacteria; phylum Vulcanimicrobiota; class Vulcanimicrobiia; order Vulcanimicrobiales; family Vulcanimicrobiaceae; genus Lustribacter. The sequence continues at coordinate 1,405,086 of OZ255707.1, read as the reverse complement.
GGATCGATTCCGCGCGGGACGGCCCCCCGCTCGTCGTCATCTATCGCTTCGAGCAAGAGTTGTCGGGCTAGGATGATGACGCGATCGCTCGTTGCGAGATGTTCTCGTGAACGATCCAGGATCGGGCCCATGCCTTCTTGCAGCGCGTAGTCTTGGGTGTTGATGCCCGCGATGCCGGAGAACGTTTGCGCGCGCTGCAACTCGCGGTCGATGAAGTAGTCGTTGTCTCGACTCGCTTTGAGCCGGAAGCCGGGCAGCATGTGGGCCGGTCCGCGGCCGTACACCGATTCTTGTGCGAGTGCGAATTGAATCGAGATCGGGACGGCCGGCGTGTGCGCGAGGAGGTAGTTGTACACGAAGCAATGTTCGTCGTCGATCGGGACCCAAATGTGTCCGTGAATGTAGGGCGTGGGATTCTTACCGCCGGTCCGGTCGTGCACGGACGCGCGGATTGACTGTGCCGGTAACACGTAGTGGAACGTGCGGGCATATGTCCGGCGCTTGTCCAGTTGGTGTACCGCCGCACCGGCTAGTCCGTACGGCGTCTTTTCGAATTCGATCGCCGGCGCATGTCGACGCAAGAGCGATGTCTCGCGCAGGTTTATGTTATGGAGAAACGTCGAATGCGCGCTGTCGATACCGCCTTCGAGCGCCTGCAGCCAGTTACAGGCTTCGAAGGTCTTCGATGCGTAGCGGTGGGTCGCGGGCGCTCGGCACACTTCGAAATCCGGTGGCTGCGGCTGTTGTTCGGGCACGCCGAGATACGCCCACAGGATTCCGCCTGCTTCGACGGTCGGATAGGCCCGGATACGCACCTTGTTCTTGAAGAACGAATCAGCCGGCTCGCTGGGCATCTCGACGCACGCCCCGGTCGTATCGAACTTCCACCCGTGATAAACGCAGCGCAAGCCGCGCGCTTCGTTACGTCCGAAAAACATCGGTGCTCGCCGGTGCGGGCAGAACGCATCGACGAGTCCGACGGTTCCCCCGCTATCGCGAAACGCGACGAGGTCCTCGCCCAAGAGCCGAACCCGAACCGGTGCGCCGTCGGCCTCGGGCAACTCGGTCGAGAGCAGCATCGGCTGCCAATAGCGCCGCATGAGCCGGCCCATCGGCGTTTCCGGTCCGACGCGCGTGATTCGAGCGTTCTCCTCCCGACTCAGCATGCGCGGCGCTTCACGCGTGATTGTTGCGCACACCTTTTGCCTTTCGCCGAACCTCGCCGGCCGGCCGGTGTCTCATTGCTTGCAATCGTCACGCGTGTCGAACGCGAATATCGTCGCGACCGTGGACATCTCTTCTCTCACGTCGGCGCTTTGCAGCCGGAGTCGCCGCTGTCGCTCTCACACCGGCAATCCTGCGAGCCGAAGCTTTGCCGGCAATAACCGTCGGAACCGATCCGACCGACACGTACGCCGAACCATACTATGCGCAAGATATCGGCTTCTTCAAAGCCGCGGGCCTCGACGCCACGGTGACCGATTTACAAAACGGCGCGGCGATCGCGGCGGTCGTTGCATCGGGTGCGGTGGACGTCGGCGTCGCGCCGACGTTCTTGTTCTCGGCGTGGTTCACGACGCGCGCGTTCGCGCAGCAGAATGCGGCGGTACTCAAGCGCTTCGTGTCAGCGACATACCTCAGCGGACGCTGGGCGAACGCGCACCACGCAGAATCGGGCGTCATCCTCGCGAAGTATTCGAAGCTCGGACTCGATACCGTGCGCAGCATGGCGCGCTCGACGATGAGCGACGGGATTGATATCAATGCGATACAACCGCAACTTGACGTTGCGTTCAAGTACGGCGTCTTGCCGAAGGCGGTCGACGCGCGGGACATGCTCCTGACGTGATCCTCGATGCATTTCGGCTCGACGGCAAAATGGCGATCGTCACCGGCGCAGCGCGCGGAATCGGTGCGGCGATCGCAGTCGGGTTGGCGGAGGCGGGTGCGGACGTTGCGCTGGTCGATCTCGCCGGCATGCGCGACGAGGCGGACGCGGTGGCGACGCGCATCGCCGCTTCGGGCCGCGTGGCGCGGACCTATCCGTTCGACGTTACGGACATCGCGAACATCGCGCCGCTCGTTGAGCGCATCGCAGCCGATTTCGGCCGGCTTGACGTTTTGATCAACAACGCCGGAACGAACCTCCGCAAAGCAGCACTCGACATTACGTCCGACGATTGGGACGCCGTGCTCACGCTCAACGCAAAGAGCTATTTCTTCTTCGCGCAGGCGGCGGCGCGCCGGATGATCGCCGGCGGCGGAGGGCGGATCGTGATGAACTCTTCCACGCACGCGACGATTGCGACCGGAAACAACGCGCCTTACGTCGCGAGCAAGGGTGCCGTTAGTTCGCTCACCCGGGAACTCGCGTTCGAGTGGATCCGGCACGGCGTCGCCGTCAACGCGTTTGCGGCGGGACCGGTAACGACGCCGCGCATGCTCGAAGCGGATCGCAGCAGCGGCCGCACGGAGGAAGACGTCCGCCGCGACATGGAACGCCGGGTGCCGCTCGGGAGGCGCCTGACCACGAACGAACTCGTTGCGACGGTGTTGCTGCTCGCAAGTTCGGCGGGCTCCGCATTCGTCGGCGAAGTGATCGTCGTGGACGGGGGACAAACGATCTTCTGATGCATGCCACGGTCATGATGGATGGTGTTGGCTACGTGCTGACCAAGAACGGGTTCGTCGCGCGCTCGACACCGATCGTCGTGTCGGCACCGTGGCCGCAAACGACACGCGTCGCATCGGGGTAGTCGAGCAGTCGCGTGCGAATTGACGACACGATGTCGGCGAGTGAGGTGCCGCCGATGTCCCAGCGGCCGACGGCGCCGCGAAAGAGCGTGTCGCCCGTGAACAGGGTCGTCGTCCCTTCCGCGGCGAGCGCAAAGGAGGTACTGCCGGGCGTATGACCGGGCGTGTGAATCGCGCGCAATCGCACGCTGCCGGCGACGTATTCGTCGTGATCGGCGATGTCGCCGTCGAGTGTAACCGGATCGTAGCCGTGATCGAACCCGAGCGTCGCGACACGTTCGCGCATCGCCGCGTAGAGCGGCCGGTCCGCCGGGTGCAGGAGCCCGGCGCCGCCGACGCGTTCGCGCAACGGTCCGAGCGCACCGATATGGTCGAAGTGCGCGTGCGTGTGTAACAGGTAGCGCGGCCGCAAGGCGTGCGCCTCCAAGCGCGCGGCGATCGCGGCAACGTCGTCGCCGCCGTCGATCACGATCGCATCTCCCGTCGTCTCGTCTCCGAGGATCGTGCAATTGCAGGCTAGCGTCCCGACCGGAAACGTTTCGACGATCACGGCGATACATGGAAATCGCGATACGCGCGATCGTAGTACCCGAGCGGATCACCCGCCCGTTCGCCAGACTCGAGCACGCGTCCGATGAAAATCGTATGGGTTCCCGACGTGATCTCTTGCTCGACGCTGCAGTCGACGAACGCGAGCACGTTGTCGAGAATCGGCGATCCGCTCGGGCCGGCGCGATGCGTGACGTTCGTGAAGCGTTCGTGGGGTTCGGCCGTCATGAAGGTGTCGGCGAGATGCTGTTGCTCGAGCGCAAGAATGTTCACGCAAAATGAGCCGGATTGGGCGATGATCGGGTGCGCCCGAGCGGTCTTGTTCACGCAGATCAACACGGTCGGCGGTTCGGCGGTAACGCTCGCGAACGCGTTGACCGTGAAGCCGTGAATCACATCGCCCGTGCGCGTCGTGACGATCGTGACGCCGGTCGCAAAGCGGCGCATCGCCGCTTTGAAGGTGTCAATCGATACGGGCGCCGATGCCAAATCCATCTCCGATCGGAACGATGGTCGCGTCGAGCTGCGGATGATTTAAGAATGCCTTGCTGAACGAACGGATCGCTTTTACATCCGCGGGGTCGTTCGGCCCGGGTTCCGCCGCAGCGTCGCCGCCCCATAAGAGATTGTCGACCAAGATCAGCCCCGACCGCTTGAGCATCGGGACGCACAAATCGAGATAGGCTTCGTATTCGGTTTTCACCGCGTCGATGAAGACGATATCGAGATTGCGCGCGTAGAAACTCGGCAGCACTTCGAGTGCGGGTTGATTGATGAACTCCACCGCGTCGAGTTTGCCCGCGCGTTCAAGATACGTTGCCGCAACCTGCGTGCGATCGCTGTCCGGATCGATCGTCCAGATATGGCCGGCCGGCGGGAGCGCCAGCGCCATCCACAACGTCGAATATCCGTATGCCGTTCCCAACTCCAAGACGCGGTTCGCTTGCATGCAATGAACGAGGACGGAAAGCATCCGTCCGACCGCGCGGTCGACGATGGGAATGCCGTCGTACGTTCCCTGCTGTTCGCATTCGAGCACAAGCGGCGGCGGTTCGCGATGCAGCCGTGTCAGATAAGCAAGATCGCGCACAAGCGGTGTTTGCCGTACCGAGAAACCGGGAACCTGCCGAGGGCTACGGGGGTGCGCTTCACCTCGTCGAACATGCGCGCTACCCCCTATACGCATCCAGGAGGCAATTCGTGGCAACCCTCACGCAACAAAGCTATACGCCCAAGAAGTGGGATCTCTCGAGCCTGCAAGGTATCAGCGACAACACGTTGACCGTCCACTTCGGGCTCTACGAAGGGTACGTCAAGAACACAAATCTGCTCAACGAGCAGATATCGGAAATCGTCAAAGCCGGGCAAGCCGGCGGTGCAAATCCTCAGTTCGCCGAACTCACGCGCCGGCTCGGTTTCGAGTACAACGGCATGCGGCTGCATGAGTATTACTTCGATAACATGACGAAGTCGGCCGGCGGCTCGCCCTCGGCGGCGTTCAGCGCCGCGCTCGCCGATTCGTTCGGCGATTTCGAGACGTGGAAGAAAGACTTCGTCGCTGTCGGTGCGATGCGTGGCGTCGGCTGGGCGATCGCGTATCAAGACCCGTGGACGGGACGCATCTCGAACCATTGGATCACACTGCACGAAGACGGCAATGTCGCGGGCTTTACGCCGATCCTCGTGATGGACGCGTGGGAACATGCGTTTTTGCTCGACTACAAGCCGGCAGAACGGCCGAAATACATCGAGTCGTTCTTCAGCAACGTCGACTGGGCTGCGGTCGAGTCGCGCCTGAAACCGGCACACGCCGGCGTTTAAGCCATGGCGGGCTCGACGCGCCTGCGGATGTTTCCGCTCAACACGGTGTTGTTTCCGGGGGCGGCCCTCAATCTGCATATCTTCGAGCCGCGCTATCGTCAGATGATCGCCGAATGCCTCGACGCAAACGAGGCATTCGGCGTCGTCCTGATTCGTGACGGTGACGAGGCCGGCGATCCCGACGTGCAGCCGCACGAGGTCGGAACGACCGCCGAAATTGCCGAGGTAACGCCCCTTCCTTCGGGCCGCTACTACCTCACGAGCACGGGCGGTCGCCGCTTCCGTATTATCAACGTCGTCAGTCGCGAGCCGTTTCTCTCCTGCGACGTCGAATACATCGATGAAGGGCCCAGCGATACCGGAGCGATCGATCGTCTCTCAACCGAGATCGCGACAGAGTTTCGCGAGTATCTCGGCCTCATTGTGGCCTTCTCGGGAAACAGCGCCGACATCGACGTGCCCGACGATCCCGTTCGCGCCTCGTACGTCATCGGAGATGCTTTGCAAGTCGCCGATACGCTCAAGCAGCAGTTGCTCGAACTCGCCAGCGCCGAGGAACGCCTCGATGCCGAACTCGGCTTTCTGCGCCGGTTGCTGCCGCAGTTACGGGCGTTGCTCGAACGCAAGAAGGAGCGCGAAGATACGGCTCAGCCGACGGAAGCGCCCGGCGGCGGTTTCCGCACGTATCAAGAAAAGTTTTTCGGCAAGCATTTCAGCGATAACTGACGGATCAACACGGATGCTGCCGTTCGGCCGCCAGAACGACGTTGCGCATCAGCGCGATGTTCGTTACGGGGCCGACGCCGCCGGGTACCGGTGTGATCTCGCGCGCGACCGCTGCGACGTCGTCGTAGGCAACGTCGCCCCGCAACACGCCGTCGACGTACGTCGTCCCGACGTCGATCACCGTTGCATTGGGCAGCACCATATCGGCGCGGATCAATCCCGGTACGCCGGTCGCCGTGACAAGCACCTCCGCGTCGCGCGTGTGGCGAGCGAGATCGACCGTTTTCTCGTGCGCGACCGTCAACGTCGCGTTCTCGCGCATCATCAGCAGCGATACGGGGAGTCCGACGACGTTGGAGCGCCCGACCATGCAGGCGCGCACACCGGCGAGCGGCCAGCGCGAACTGCGTTCGAGCAACAGCATCACCGCCGCCGGCGTTGCCGGAACGAACTCGGTGCCGCTCCCAAACGCGAGCCGTCCCTGGTTGACGGGATTCGCGCCGTCGACGTCTTTTTCGGGTGGCATCGCATCGGCGATGCGGCGAATGTCCAGGTGTCGCGGAAGCGGTTGCTGCAAGATGATGCCATGCACCGTTGCATCCGCCCCCAGCGCAGCCAACCGTGCGCGCAGCGCCGCTTCCTGCGCGAGAACGGCGACGGCTTCCACGCCGACATCGATGCCGGTCCGCGCGCCGGCCTTGACGAGACTCTCGACGTACGCGACGCTCGCCGCATCTTCTCCGACGATGGCGACGACGAGCCGCGGCACGATGCCGCGTGCGCGAAGCGCGTCGCCGCGGAGAGCAACGTCATGGCGCAATTCGGCCGCCAGCGCGCGACCGTCCAGGATCGTGGCCGGCATCGCCCTGCGCGTTCGGGCGCGTAGCAGATCAACCCTGGAACGCGTGCGTTGGACCGTTGCACTCGGAGCGTCGTTCGATGAAACGTCGTTCGAACGCGCATTCACGCGTTACCGCCACCTCTATCATCTACGACCGCAGCGCGTGTTGTGCGCGCCCGACGTGTTGACGCGCTACTCGTCGGTATTTGCTCGAACCGCCGACGACGCGTTGACGCGCGAATTGCGCTACGACGGCATCGCACTCGTCAGCGCAATTTTGGTGCCCGGAACGATCGTCTTCGAAGGCGAGGTCGACGAAGAGCGAATGGGCGATTGGTGAACGCACCGGTAGACGATTTCCGGCTCGTACAACGCGCGGCGTCGTCCCCCGCGTATGCGAGACGAAGCGACGCCGAATGGCGTGAGGCCTATCCGGCGCATCGGCTTGCGTTCGTCGAGCCTGCGCGCTTTGGTCGCGAGCGTGCGAATTTCGCGGCGCGGCTCGACGAATATATCCCGTCGGTCGGCGTACTGTGCGGTTCGAATCTTTTTGTGGCCGGCGAGTCGGGGACGCTCTGCACGGCGGATGGTACCGTCCTCAACGACCATTCCTGGTATCGCGGGCACTTCGATGAAATGCAGTTGTCGCACGACGCGCACGTCGTGCGAGCGCTGCGCGGTCGCGTGCTTACGCTTGCGAGCGACTGGGCGAAGGACAATTACGCTCACTTTTTGCTCGACGTGTTGCCGCGTCTCGCGCTAGCCGAAGCGTGCGGCTATGACATTCACACGTTCGATCATGTCGTCGTCGGCGTGCCCAACGCGTTCTGCGCGAGTCTCCTCCAGCAGCTCGGGATCGACCCGGCGACGACCGTAGCGCCGGAGCGCGATGTCGCGATCACGGGGGACGTGCTCGTTGCCCCGACGTTCCCCGGGATGCGGCGCAATATTGAAGCGTGGGCCGCGACGTTTCTCTACGATCGGTTGCGGCCGCCGCTGAGAGCCGAACGGCGACGGTTGTATTTGCCGCGAACGTCACGTAAACCCGATAATGACGCCAAGCTGCGTTCCATTCTCGAACGTCATCAGTTCCACGCGTACGCGCCGGACGCCGATCCGTTCAACCAAGCGCAGGTGTTCGCGCAGGCGAGCATCATCGCGGGTGCGCACGGAGCGGCGCTTGCCAACGTCATCTTCGCTCAGCCGGGTACGACGGTGTTCGAACTCGTCCCATCGGATCACGTGCAGCCGTATTTCGCATCGCTCTCGATGAGCCGCAATCTTCCGTATCGCTACCTCGTGGGAAAAAGCCGTCGTAATCGCGGCCCCAAGGCCGTCGGCCCGAGCCCCTACGACTTTCACGTCGACGAAGCGGTTTTCGATGCGGCGATCGTAGCGCTGACACGCTAAGAAACAAAGGAGCGGAGCGCTTCAGCGAGCGCCTCGGTGTGCGGGCCTGACGAGATTCTGAGCTTGTACCAGTTCCCCGGACTGTTTGTTATGCTGCGTTCGGCAGCGACGACTCGAACATTTCGGGGCTGAGATAGCCGAGCGTTGAATGCCGGCGTTGTCGATTGTACCAGATCTCGATGTAGTCGAAGACTGCGGCCCGCGCGGCGACCCGAGTTTCCCAGATCGGGTCACCGAGTTCGGACTTCATGGTACCAAAGAAGCTCTCGACAACAGCATTGTCCCAACAATTACCCTTCCGGCTCATACTCTGTCGCATCCCGCTTGTGCCAAGAGCCCAGCGAAAGTCATCGCTTGCATATTGGCTGCCGCGATCGGAGTGGAAGAGCGTTGCGCTCGTTGGACGACGATCTCGAATTGCGGACCGCAAGGCGTCGAGTGCGAGGCTGCGGTGCATCGTCGCTTTCATCGACCATCCGATAACGCGGCGCGAGACGAGGTCGATCACGACGGCGAGATAGAGCCATCCCTCACGTGTGAGCAGATACGTTATGTCGCTCGCCCAAACGCGGTCTTTTCCACCAATGGCGGCGACATCAAAAGATCGCGCGAGAACATTCGGAGCGATCGGCAGCGAGTGATTGGAATCGGTCGTCTTCCTGAAGCGGCGCGGCGAAATGCCCGCGATTGCAGCGGATTTCATGAGACGCCCCACCTTGCCGACGCCAACCTCAACGCCGTGAGCAACGAGTTCCGCGTGCACGCGAGCGCGACCGTACGTCTTGCGGCTCTCGCAATGAACGCGAACTACTTCGGCCCGCAGCCGTTCGTTGGCGATCGCACGACGGCTCGGGGCGCGACCACGCCACTCATGGTATCCGGCTGTGGATACCTCGAAGTTCCTTGGCAAAGAACGCGCTTGCACCGTCTTTGTCAATTTATGCCGCGACCGACTGATCGACGAAACCGCTGATCCGCTGATCGGCTTCGCGCAGCCGAAAGAATATAATCGTCGCAAGGGTACGTTTGAGGCAACGCATCGAAGCGAGGTGCGTTTTGCCTTCAGCGCGCTTGCGGTCGTAGTAGATGCGACCGGCGTGGCCGCGCTTGCGTACCTGGCTCATTGCTGCCGTGTGCAGCAAGCGATTGAGTTGCCGATTCCCACCGACGTTTACTCTTACCGTCTCACGCCGGCCGCTCGAGCACTCGATCGGAGCTACGCCGCACTTCATCGCGAATGCAGCTGCACTGCGCACGTTGGCAAGATCGCCGGCATGTCCGATTAGGCCCGCCGCGGCCACATCGGATATTCCGTGAAGCTCAAGTAACTCGGGTGCAGTTTTGCGAACCATTGGTCGCAAGATCGCTTCGACTCGCTTAATTCTTGCATTGAAGGAAACGATGCTTTCAGCAGCGTCGACAATATCGTCAAGACTCGCGCACATCGCAGCGCTGATCGTCGTGGTTGCCGCAAACTTAATCGCAAGCGCTGACAGGCGACGTGCCGTTTTCGTCGGCGTTAGATCGGCTGGAAGCTCTGTAATACCAAGAAGAAGCGCCGCACTCCTAAGCCGATTCGCTGCCGCCGTGCGGTCCCTGACAAACCGGTCACGTTGCTCATAACGCAGGCGTAAGGCTCTTTGCATCGTCGCATGCCGAAACTCTGGGAGCCGGCCGTGTTCACGCAATACCGTTTCGGCGATCGCCTTCGCATCTGCCGTATCTGACTTGCCGCGTTTGCTACTCGTGCGGCGGTTCCGTTTGGTCCACACTCCCGGAATCTCGAAGACGTCCGCTCCGGATGCGAGAACGTAGATCGCGAAAGCGTATCCGTAGAGCCCGGAGCCCTCGATGCCCCACTCCGAGCATCCGAGGGCAGCGGCCGTAGTAAGCGCCTCTTCATAGCCGTCGGAGCTCGTTGGAAAAGTCAAGGTTCCCCTTACGATGCCAACTCCATCGATGAAAACGACGGTATGGTTCGATTTGTGGCAATCCACGCCGGCGACGATACGCAAGTTACTCTCCCACTAACAAGTGCATGGCCGGCAAAAGTACATCGGGTAGATCGTCCGTCTTTCCAGCCAAAACCATGCGTTGCGAAATGGGTTCTCGCCGACGGGTACCAGCGAAGGCCACGGTCGACACTTTTTTTAGGGGTCAGGACGAGAACCTACCCCCATTATAGCAATATACTTTTTTTAGGATTTCACGATCCTCGCGCAGCGAGGCATTCTCGCGACGAAGGCGGCGGTTTTCTTCCTCGAGGGAATCTGCTGACATCGCGCGTGGCAGCTCGATCGGAGCGATCTTTCGCCGCCAGGTTTGCAGCAGCGAGGGATGGATGCCCAGCGCCCGTGCAACGTGCGTTAGGCCCTTGCCGCCCACGCCAATCCGAGCGACGGCGTCTCGCTTGAACTCCTCGCTAAAGGATCGGTGTTGTTTCCCCATGTCACCTCGTGGCCGACTACTTCGTCGGCGCTATGCGGGTGTCCGGGAAACCGGTACCTGCTCATTCCGAAGTTGACGTTTGCTTCTAGAAATCGGTTATGGCCTCATACTAATTTAGCACTTTCTGGCGTCAGTCCTCGACCGTCGAGATATCCGCCTCCTCAATCGCGCGTAACCTTCGTCAGCTCGCCGAATGAAGACCGAGTCGTCACGACAGGCATTATCAATTGATTCATGCGCCCTTAGTCATACCTCAGTGACGTCCGCTGTCCGGCACCTTGCGGCCGCATTGGTTGACACCGCGTGATATGCCGACGCATCCTTAGAGGTTGATGCGGCGCGCCTCGCACATCTACGGATGAAGCTCTACGATAAGGTTGAACGTATCCGAGACTGGCGCGCAATTGACTAGTCGAGTCTGATACGTTGCTGCACCCACCGCGTTGATCGCTGCGCCATTTAGTAGGGGGCTTGGCGACTTTATTATTCTCGAGGTTACGACCTGGCTTTGTTCATCGAGGGACACGCTGACAGTGACGTCGCCGGAAATGCCTTGTTGCCGTGCAAGAGCAGGCAAATCAGCAGAGATCGAGTGAACAGGGTGCGAATCGCGGTTTGGTTCATCGCAAGGCGAAGGCACGGCGGCGGGCGATGCGGTTACCTTTGCAACGATTGGCACGGTAGGGAATGTTTCTACGCTCACTGCTGACTTTGCATGAGCAGAAGGCTGAATTGCGTTCGCTTTCGCCAGGAGCTTAGTCGCCCCGTCGTATGAAAGCAAAGACAGCTCGCTGTGTTGCTGCTTATAGCGCTCGTATAATTTGTCGACTGTTTCCAAATCATCATCGTCCAGCCGACTGCCCCCTGTGTTCGCCTTGTCGATCAGTGCTTTTGCGTCCGCAAGGTACGCGAGCGAGATTTTTTTGTTCCTGTTAAAATCGCGATATCTTTCCCTTGCTGGTTCGTTGAAGCCAGGTGACGCATAAGCTAACCAATACCAGACCGACGCGATGAGCTCATTCACGTAGATCATTCCGCCCACTGCGTATCCAACGTCGGAATTGTCTTGCGCCTCGCTAATGCAGGCGCGAAATTGACCAAGCGCTGTAGATAGCTTCACGAGGTCCCAGCGATACGCCGGCGTCTTGGCCGAATAGCCGCGCGCAGCCTGAACAACCGCGTAAGCGTCAACACACGCACGTGGATACGCTTCCCCGGCGGACGCCGTCGAAGAGAGCGCGACATACGCAACGAGCGCCGCGATCAAAAGCGCTGAGAGAAACGAGTTCTTCATACGAATAAGGCAAACTAAAGTTGTGACGAGGCTCGACCTTGCGAGGCCGTCGAGTTCGCTGCGGACGAAGACGAGACCCGTTCGGAGTCAGCCTCCTTTGCATCAGGGTCGGATTTGATGCAAGAAACCCACCTCAATAGACGAAGGCACCTTCATGTCGCATCTCCGTATCCGAGATGTCTTTATTGCGTTCGTGCTATGCGCGATCGCATCGGGATGTGGATCGACCGCGCAAACGAGAGTAACGAACGAAACACTTTCCGACATCGGGTCGACCGTCGCGCACAGTTCGATGTCGGGTGATGACAAGGCGATATTCGCGCGTGCCGTCCAGCGAGCAAATATCGGCGACTACGACGTTACGAATAAGACGGTCCAGATTATTATTGACGACCAGCGCCTAATGGAGGCCGACGAGCGTGCCAAGGAAGTGCAAGAAGAGCAATTTGCGACCGAGGCTCGTGCGCGACGTCATGCGATTGAACAAGAACTCGCAAATGCCGTCGCTATAGCCTTTGTGGAGAAAGGGTTTAAGGAATCCGACCCAATGAACGGCGATTACGAATCGCTCATCACCATTGCCCTCGTCATTAAGAATACGAGCACGAAAGCGATCCGGTCCTTCAACGGCACGCTGCACTTCCAAAACACTCTAGGCGAAGATATTGAAAATTCGAACTTCACCTACGAGGATGGCCTAGAGCGGGGCGCAAGCGTAGATTACGCGGCTTCGATGAAGTACAACGAATTCGCAGACGCCGATGTGGCATTGCGTCGAGCGAATCTATCGAACATTCACTTGAAGTTCGAACCGAAGGTTATTTTGTTCCGCGATGGCTCGCGCCTCGAAGCGCCGTCAGAGTAGCAGCTGTTATGAATAACCCTACGGCTGGGCGCCGGTGGATCGCGGGTATCGTTGGCGTGGTTGTAACAGTCAGCGCCTTTGTCTTTGGCAGAAATGTTGGGTACGACCACGGCTTCAACGTCGCGTACACCACGGAGCATTCGCACTACCTGTACGAAAAAAATCGAGGTGATCACATGCAAAAGCGCATCGACACACAGCGAGCATGTGTGAACGACGTCGTGCGGCACATGTCACCGATCCAAGATTCCGGTTTCCCTGGCCTTGCGGAGCTGATGAGCAACATCAAGACGATTCTGAGCGGCAGTGTCAGCTGCGATCGCCGGGCTGACTTCGGCACAATGTCGCCGGCCGAAGCTACACGGCTCCTGCAAATGCCGCAATAGAACAAAGGGCTCTTCAGGGCCCCTAAAACGCTGGCCGTCTCATAGGGACATCGATTCATCCGCCGCTACTGTAGAGTGCAGCACCTTTTCGGTCGCACCTTATCGGAGAAGTGCGCTGAGCGCTTCAGCGAGCGCCTCGGGTTCATCATCCATGACGACGTGCCCGCTGTGTTCGAACACCATCGTCCGGGCCTGCGGATACACACGCTGTGCTTCCGCCAGCGCTTTGACCGGAATGTAGCGGTCGTGCCGGCCCCACGCGATGTAGACGGGACCATCGTACTGCGCGAAGCGGCGATGCAATGCGGGCAGATCCCGCATCGCTTGCATCGCGCCGCCGTAGATGCTCGCGAACGCGCGCCGCACCGACGGGTCGCGTGAATAGACGATCGCTTGCGCGATCGTGTGCGGATCGAGGTGCGCGGGATCGTAGACCGATCCACGCAGCGTGCGCACGACAAATTTCGACGACGGCTGCTGCTTGAACAACACGCGCATCAGCCCGCTGCCGAGCGCACGGACCACGATACGCGGCACCCTTGCGAAGCCGGCCGGCGCGATAAGGGCGAGGCGTTCGACGCGCGTCGGGAACGCGGCTGCGTAATCGGCTGCGATCATTCCGCCGAGTGAGTGCCCCGCGAGCGCGAATCGCGGCGGCAGCGATTGACGTGCGACATCATCGATCACCGCGCGAAAGAACGGCAGGTCGTAGCGAACGTCGGGCCGCGCGCTCGCGCCGAAGCCCGGCAAGTCGATGGCGACGATTCGCCGGCCGGCGCCGATCGCCGGAACGACGCGACTCCACGCCGCGCCGCTCCAATGGCCGATGCCGTGTAACAACAGTAAGGCGGGCGCACCGGTGCCTGGGGCTCCGTGCGTGAATCGCGCGATGTCGATGCCGGCCGCGGAGATGCGGTCGGATCGCCACACGACGTCAGTCATCGGACCTCAGTCATCGAATGAGGATGCGACACGATGGGCGCGAAGGCCGATGGGTGGTTTGGCGCTCGGTGGTTTCTGCGGTGGTCGTGATGCTGGTTCTCTCGGCGTGTTACTCGGGCGGCGGGCCGAAGCGAAGCGTTGACGGCGGCGGGGGCCCCGCGATGCTCGCCGGTGCGCCGGCTGTCAGCTTTGACGTCGCGCGCCTTGGCGGGGGCACCGATTCGCTGGCCGACCATCACGGTTCGGTCGTCCTGATGAATTTCTGGGCGACGTGGTGCCCGCCGTGCAAAGAAGAGATGCCGGCGCTCGAAGCGCTCTATCACGAGTACCATGCGCACGGCCTGGTCGTGCTCGGCATCGATCAAGGCGAGTCGGCCGCGGCCGCGGGAGCATTTGCGCGCGCACACGGCGTTACGTTCCCGATCCTCATCGACGCGGATCAACGGTACGCGTCAAGTTACGTCTCGATCGGATTGCCGACGACGGTCATCGTCGGTCGCGACGGGCACGTCGTGCGCGGCATCGACGGCGCGCAGACACTCGATCAGTTTCGTGCGAACGTTCGGCCCCTGCTCGCCGCGAAATGAGTCCCCGTCTGACGGCGATTGCGCTGGCGCTCCTCGGCATCGGGTTCACCGTTGCGCAGGACGTATGGCCGGCGCGCGACTGGTATCATAGCTGGCAGTACATCGCTCTGCTTGCGCTAGCGATCGTCGTGATGGCCGGCTACGCCTGGAGCGCGCGCACCGGTGCGGACGGCGTCATCGGGAAGCGGCTTGCACTCGCGCTTGCCGGTGCGACCGCGGCTGTCGTCGCGGGGTTGCTTTCCGCGTTGATCGGACCGGATACCGTCACCGTCGTCGGAACTCCGGGCACCGTGACACCGGTGCCCGATCTTGGAATGGCCGCATTCTTCGGGACCGCGAATCCCGATTCGATCGCGCGCGGGGAGGCGATCGTCACCCTGCGTAAACGTGGAGACGCGCCGCTCGACATCAGCCCGCAGCCGACACCCGTCGGTCTCGCGGTCGTCTTCACGCAGCTGCGGCCCGCAGCGTATGTCGTCGCGCGCGACGAGCGCGGTAACCGGCTGACCGTAACCCAGCCCAACAATCCGTCGTTCCTCTCGCCGGTGATGCTCTTCCGCGCGCGTCAGCAGATTCGCGACAAGACGTTTCCGATGGACACGTTCGCGACGCCGGCCGAGCATCGCATCGCCCGCATCTTATATTTTAGCGCCGACGATTTGGCCGCGTTTCGTCACGGCTTACCGGGTGCGACAAGCCGTCCCGGTGCCGTCCTGTCGATCGCGGACGACGCCGGAAACACACGCGGGCTCACGATCGCAGCGTCCGGCATGCCGGCCACCGTCGGCGGCATCAATCTCACGGTGACGCTCGGCATGTACCCGGTGCTGGTCATCGCGTCCGCGCCGCAGCCCGCGTTGATGCTCGGCGGCATCCTCATCTTTCTGCTCGCGTGCATCTGGGCGTTCGCATGGCGCACCGTCATGCCGCAAGAAGATGGTTTGGGCGCGAAGCGCCCAAACGCTACGCGTTCGGTGTAAGCCGAACCCTAGTAGTCGGTCGTTGAAGCAAAGTTGAAGCGTTCAAATTTTACCGGCGGTACGACGCAGGAGTAGGAATAGCTGCCGGTGCGCGACGGCGTGTCGCCGAGTTCGCAGGTCGTCAGCGCGTCGACCAGCGACTGGTTGAAGCGCAGGTTGTGCACGCCGCGTCCGATTCGACCGTTCTCGACCAAGAACGTGCCGTCGCGCGTCATTCCGGTGAGAATCGTTTTGCGCTGGTCGACGACGCGAACGTACCACAGACGCGTCACGAGTAAGCCGCGTTTGGTCGATGCGATCAACGCGTCGAGCGATGCGGTGCCGGCGTCGACGGCGAGGTTCATCGGATACGGTCCCTGCCCGTTGGGCGCCGGTAACGCGTGGCCGGTATTCGGACGATGTAATTTCTCCGACCAGCGGCGGTCGGTAAGCACGGTGCGCGCAACACCGCGATCGATGATCGCGAGACGCTCTTTGGGGGAGCCTTCCCAGTCGAACGGCATCCCGGGATTGAGCGCGTGCGCGTAATCGTCGCGAATCGTGACGTTCCGCCCGAGTACCGTTTGCCCGAGGCGCTCGCAGAGAAACGAGGATCCTTCATCGTACGACTGCGCGGAGAAGTGGCCGGCCAGATACTGCAGCAACTCGCCGAACGCGGGGGGTTCGAGGATGACCGTCCACTCGCCGGGATCGACGCCGATGGGATGTGCGCTCGTGCGCGCTTTGGTTGCGGCACGTCCGCCGACGGCGTCACCGTCGAGCACGCGCGCGTCGCTCGTATAGCGCTCGGCGAAACCGGTCGAATCACCGGCCGTCATTTTCACGTTGATGCCGGCGTCGGTCCCGTCGAACGACGCGAGCGCGCCCGCGGTCGTCGCGATCGTCACGCCGTTCGAAGCGGTCGTCACGTAGCCCGACGACCAGCAATCATGAGCTTGTGCCTGGGCGAAGATTTGTGCGGCGACGGTCGCGCGCGTCTCCGCGCTGGTCGCGGCGGTCGCGGCGACGTAGGCGTCGTCGGGCGCCGCCGGCGTGACCACCGCTCCGGCCAGCGCCGGCGCCCCCGGGTCGCGCGGCGCGAATGATGCAATCCGGAGGGCGCGTTCGACGGCTTGAGCGATGGCCGTCTCGTCGCTACGGTTTGTTTCGGCGACGCCCGTGCGGCCGTCGACCACCGCGCGCACGCGCACGTTCACGTCATCGACGTCGACGTTTTGATGAACGAACTCGTGCGTGAAGCGCGTCAGCGCGCGATGGTTGCTCACGACGATCGCCTCGGTCGCATCGGCGCGCGAACGTTCGAGGATGCGCGCCGCGAGCGCGCTGCGTGCATCAGCGTCCATAGCCGACCCCGACCGCGACGTTGCGGAAGCGCGCCGGCGCTGCCGCTTGCGTCGTACGTCCGGTTTGCATCGGTTCCCCTTTGCCGCAGTTCGGCGTTCCCCACTCGAACCACGATGCTGCATCACCGATCGCGTCGCAGGCGTTCCAGAAGATCGGCGTCACGCCGCCGTACGTCGGATTCTTGAGCATCCTTCCGCGCTTGCCGTTCTTGATTTCATAGCCGATCTGACAGCCGAACTGGAAGTTCAGCCGCCGGTCGTCGATCGACCACGACCGGTTCGCTTCCATGTACATTCCGTCGCGTATGTCGTCGAAGAGATGTTCGAACGGCACGCTTCCCGGCAACAGATTCAGATTGCACATGCGGATCATCGGGACGTGCTGCCAGCTCTGCGCACGCACACACGCCGTCGACGTCGTCCCGATCTGTTGCGCCGTATCGCGCGAACTCTCGAAACCCACGAGGACGCCGTCGCGAATGACGTCGGCGCGAACGCTCTTCGAACCCTCGTCGTCGTAGCCGCAAGTCGCGAAGCCGCGCGGCATCGTGTTGTCGATTTCAATCGTCACGATGCCCGAGCCGTACCGGAGCGAGCCGCGCTCGGCCGGATCGAGAAAGCTCGTGCCGCTGAAATTCGCCTCCCATCCCATGATGCGATCGAGTTCGGCGGCGTGGCCGCACGATTCGTGAATCTGCAGCGAAACTTGCGAGCCGCCGAGGATGATGTCGAGCGTCCCGCTCGGGCACTGCGGTGCGGCGAGCAACTGATGCGCTTCTTCGCCGATGCGCTGCGCGTTCTCGCGCAGCCGGGCGCCTTCGATCGCCTCCCAGCCGCCGCCGAAATACATCCCGCGATCGCCGGGCCACATGCGCGTCTGCGCGTCGCCTTCACCGACCGCAAGTGCCGCCATTCCGCCGCCGCTTTGGTAGATCGTCTGCGCGATGCGCGAGCCGGCCGACGAGTAGAACTCTTTCTCGGTACGCCACAGATCGATCCAGGCCCGACCGACCGCGATGCTCGGCGCGCTGTGCAAGCTACGCTCCGCTTCGAGCAACAGTCCGACGCGTTCGCCGAGCGGAACGCTCGCGGGGTCGCGCTCGAGCGGTGTGACGAACCGGTCAACATAGGCGTCGGTCGGAATCATTCCGATGCGCTTCGCGCTTACCAGCGCGCCGGCGCGCGCCATCGCCACCGCTCGCGATGCGGCCTCATCGAGCGAGGCTTCGTCGAAGCGCGCACTCGCGGCGAACCCCCACGCGCCGTCGACGAGTGCGCGGACGCCGAATCCATCGCTGCGCTCGTCGCTGAAATCGCTGACGTCGGCGTTGCGAACTTCGATGCGTTCGCTATGCGTGCTCTCGAAACGCACGTCGGCGTAGGCTCCGCCTCGAGCAAGCGCCGTGTCGAGGACGCGCTGTGCGGCGCTTGAGAATTCCATGAACGCTACGGTTTGCCGCAGGGTATGCCGATACTGCTGGGTGAACGGATAATCTACCGGTGTTTTCGCCACGTCCCCAAGGAACGCAGCGTGAAACGATTGTTGATCGGCGCATCACTCGTCACTTGGATGAGCGGTATCGCGTTTGCAGATACGCCGCTACCGCGCGCTCATGCGACGGCGAAGCCTCTCGTTGTTCCGAACGTGCGCGTGTTGACATACAAAGTCGCGCCGGCCGACGAATATTTCGGCCGGCTCAAGATGAGCATTCTCGGGATTCGCAATACGATCAAGGATCAAGGTCTGAAGGTCGACGCCGATCCGACGAGGGGCGACGCGATCGTCAGCACGTGTTCGCTGACCGAAGACGCGCTGCACGATTGGGAGAAGAAGTATCCGCGCGATTCGTGGCTGCCGGGCTCGATCTTGACGCTCGAGCGTCTCTACGCGAAGATCGACAGCGACATCGCCCGCGCGAAGGCAAAGGCGACGATGCTTTGGCTCGTGCGCGATTATCCGAAATCGGCGCAAGGCAAAGTCGGGAAAGTCGAACTCGCGTCGAACAAAGTCGGCGTCAAGTCGGAGACGTCGACGACCGCGTCCGTGACGTCGCAAGTCGGCGACGCCGCAGCGCCGCCTTCGCCGAGTCCGTCGCCGTAAGCCCGTCCGAATAGACGGCGGAACACGTGAAGAAGGCCCCCCGCGAGCGGGAGGCCTTCTTTCGAGTTAGCGTTGTCGGGCTAGAACTTCAACCCGAGACCGACCGCGGCGCCGCCGTGGTTGGCACTCGCAGGTGCGAGGTTCTTCACACGCAGCGTATCGCCGGAATAGTTGGCGTCGAGGAAGACGCCGAACCCGGCGAAGTTGCCGATCGTGTACGTGATGCCGCCCTGATACTTGAGATCGCGGTACGACAACGTCTGACCCGCAAAGAGCGGTGACGTCGCCGCATCGAGATTGCCTTGAATCGAGGGGTAGTAATACACGCTGCCATAGACCGAGAACGGTTGATCGAGGTCGGGGAGCTTTTCGAGGCCGAATCCGAAGCCGTTGAGCCGCGGGTAGCCGTAGTTGTTCACGGTCCAGAGATAGCCGACCGCGACGTAGATGCGCGGATCGACGACTTTGAGACCGAAGCGAGCATCGTAGCTCTGATCGCGGACCGTGAAGCCGGGGACGTAGGTCGAACCGACATTTCCGATCGTTGCGACGCAACTGCCGGTCGAGTCGCCCGGACCGCCGGGTCCGCAGAGTGCGGCACCGTAGTCGGCGCTGGTCGTGCCCGGCGGCGGATACGTCGAGTTGTGCTGGTACGCCCAGTTGCGATACTCGCCCTCGACCATCCAGGGCAGGTTGAAGAGCGGGAATTCGAACGCGGCTCGGCCTTCGTACGAAGCGCTGCTGCCCGCGCTATGACCTTGCGAGAACTCGTTGTAGACCGTGGGCGAGAAGATGTAGTCGCCGACGATGAAGTGCTCGTAATGAACCGGGACCGGCGTCGGGCTCGGCGTGGGGGTCGGCGGGGGCGGCGGGGGCGGCGGCGGGGGCTTCGGTGTGGGGGACGGTGGCGGGGGCGGCGGCGGGGGAGCCGGCGCGGCGACGTACCGCACGACGACGAGACGCTTATCGGGAACCCACTGAACGTAGGCACCCATGCCCTCGGAAATCACACGAACGGGGACGACGACGGAGCCTTTGTAAATCTCGGGCGGGACGTCGAGCGGCCGTGATTCGCCGTTGATGACGACTTCCGGCTTGCCGACCGTCACCTTGACGTCGGAGCCGGGCTTCGAGACGTCGGCCGTTTTCGAAGCGGGATCGTACGAAACCGTCGCACCCATTTGTTCGAACATCGAACGCAGCGGCACGAGGATTTCGTTGCCGCGCACGAGCGCGGCGAGAACGCGGTTTTGCTTCAGACGATCGGGTTTGGAATAGACGTGACGATCGTTGAAGAGGATCGGCACTTCGCCCGAAGGCGGCGTGCCGAAGTCAGCGGGAGGCATGGACGCGGCCTGCGCCACGGTTGATGGGGAAGCGAGGTTACCAATGTTGCCACTCGCACCCGTCAACTGTGCCGCCGAAACCGACGTCAGCCCGTAGCCTACGGCAAGAATTGCCGCCAGCACCCCGGTGCTCAGTCGTTTCAAGAAATATTTCTCCCTTAGCAAAGGCTAGATGTATAGATAGGCCCGGGCGTTACCCAATGGGCACCGCACGGTCGGTCGCTCAGCGATGTTCCCCAGCGGCCGACTGTGCCGCCCTACCCATTGAGGAGGCAATTCAATCAGCGTCGGAGCGTACGGTTCAGCGCCGTCTTGCCTGTGTAAACGAAAGCAAGCGTTGAAGGGTTCCACGCGATTGCCGAGCGCCCATTCCCGGAACGTCGTCAAAATCACGTGATTTCGCCCAAAAAAGACGGTAACGCCGTCTCCGAGCCCACCGACGTCATCGTGATCGGCGCCGGAATCGCTGGTTTGACCGCTGCCGCGGTGCTCGCTCGCGCGGGCCGAGCCGTGCTCGTCGCCGAGCGGCACAACGTCGCCGGCGGTTGTGCCTCATTCTATCAGCGCAACGGGTACCGCTTCGATGTCGGAGCGACGCTGGTGAGCGGCTTCGGCCGGCGCGGCGTTCACCGGCGGCTCTTCGAACGCTTCGAGACGAACGTCGCGGCTACGCCGGTCGAACCCTCGATGATCGTGCATTTGCCGGACGCGACCGTCGTGCGCTACGGCGACGATCGCTGGCGGGCGGAGCGACGGCGCGCTTTCGGGGCCGAAGCGGAGCCGTTTTGGCGACGTCAGGAACGAGTCGCCGACCTAGCGTGGGACTTCTCCGCTCGGTTTCCGATGCTCCCGGTCGACGGTGCGGGTATTGCCGGCGCGCTCGGCGCGTTTCGCCCGCGGCACCTCCCGTTGGTCGCGACCCTCGGGCGCCCGTTCGCCGACCTCCTCCCGCGAACGGCGAGCCCGCTGCTGCGGGCGTTCGTCGACGTGCAACTCCTGATCACCGCGCAGACGGACGCCGCACACGCGGACTTGGCATACGGCGCGACCGCCCTCGACCTCGCCCGTGAAGGCACATTTCATTTGACGAAGGGTCCCTCGATGATCGCGATCGCGCTGGCGCGCGTCGTCCGCCGTGCCGGGAGCCGGATTGCCTACAATGTGCTCGTCGAAGCGATCGTTCTCGACCGCCGCGGTCGCGTCGCAGGCGTCCGCTTTGCGGACGGGCGCGTCGTGCCGAGCCGCACCGTCATCGCCGCCGTACCGCTCGCCAACGTCGTCGCGCTGCTCCCCGAGCCGCCGGGCTTCGCGCGCACGCTCGAGGAACGGCCCCAGCGCTGGGGTGCTTTCATGGCATACCTCGCGCTCCCGCCCGGCATCGTACCGGACGACTTCCCGCTGCACCATCAACTCCTCGCCGATGCCGACGCTCCGCTGGGCGAGGGAAACTCGGCTTTTTTTTCGTTCTCCGCTCCCGGCGAGCACGGCCGCGCGCGCGACGGCGGCCGTGCCTTAACGATCTCGACGCACACCGACGTTGCCGCGTGGGAGCGCGCGTTTCGCGACGGGACGTACGCCGAACGCAAGCACCTCTACGCCGGCCGGTTGCGAGCCGCGCTCGAGCGCATTCTGCCCGGGGGGTGGTCGCGTGCACACTTCGTCGATCTCGCGACGCCGCACACGTTCGCGCACTACACCGGGCGTGCGCGCGGGTTGGTCGGCGGGGCACCGCAGACGCCCTGGACCGCGACGCTCGGTGCCTTTTCGCACCGCAGCGGCGTCCCGGGCTTGCTGCTTGCGGGCGACACCGTGTTCCCCGGGCAAAGCACCGTCGGCGCGAGCCTCAGCGGCGTCGCCGCCGCGCGGGCCGCCGGCGTCCGGCTCTCGTGACAGGGCCCTCGACTAGCCGAGCTTTTCTTCGAGCCGTTCGCCGAATTTCTCGCGTGTCATGACGTACCGCTCGTGCGTACCGTCTGCGATTTTTTCGCGCTCGTCGAACGTAGAGAATGCGAACTCGACGCGCTTTCCGTCGACTTTGATCACCTCGACTTCGGTCCGGACGATCAAGCCGACCGGCGTCGGCGCGAGGTGTGCCAGGTCGACGTGCGTCCCCAAACTGATCTCGTTCTCGTCCATGAGCGGAGCGAGGCAGTGCATCGACGCGTCTTCGACCAATTGTAACAGCATCGGCGTCGAAACGACGTCTACCCCCTTGTTGCCGGCCTTCTCAGCCGTCATCCATTCTTCGACCCGCGTTTGACTCTGGTACGTACGTCCCACGTCGATTTTTCCGCGCATCGCCTCAACGGATACGCGTTGCAACCGGATGAATCATTTTGCGCGTCCGACCGGTACGTGAGTCGGGGGTGCGCAAGAGCGCGCCCGAATCCCAGATACTCGTGGTAAGAAGGAGAAACATGGTTCGCACTCAGCGCACGATCGGTGCCGCCGTGTTCGTTGCATTGGCCGTGAGCGCGTGCGGGCACGGCGGCGGCCAACCGCAAGGCGCGCCGCCGGTCGCCGTCGATGTCGTCAAAGCTCAGCGGCAGGACATCGCGACATTCCTTAGTCTCGATGGGCAGATCACGCCGCGTCAGGATGCGACGCTTTCCACGCCGCAGTCCGGGACGGTTGCTGCCGTCTACGTCAACGAGGGCCAACGCGTGCACGCGGGCGAGTTGCTCGCGAAGCTGGATGATTCGACGTTGCGCGCCCAACTCGCGCAGGCACAGGCGCAGGTCGAGCAGGCGCAGGCATCGCTGGGCGGCGCGACGCTGCAGGGCAACGTCACGCCTTCGCAAGCATCCTCGACGATCGCAACGGCGCAGCAGCAGCTGGCGGCGGCGAAGAACAGCGTGCAGACCGCCGTTGCCGCATTGGCCAACGCAAAGCTCGTCTTTAGCTCGAATCAGACGCTTTTCACGCAAGGCTACGTCGCCCAAACGACTTTCGAGCAATCGCGCGCGTCCTATGTTTCGGCCCAACAAACCCTCAACAACTCGCGCGAACAGCAACGTCAGGCGGAAGTCGCGTTGGTCAACGCCCGCGCATCGGGCGCAAATGCCATGCCGATTCAAAACCAGACAATCGCCGGGACGCGCGCGACCCTCGCAAGTTCGCGCGCGCAAGTGAAGTTGCTGCAAACGCAAATCTCGCAAGCGTCGTTGAACGCGCCGTTCGACGGCATCATCACGAACCGGCTGCTCGACCCGGGCGCGTTCGCGGGCCCGAATCAAGGCATCGTTCAGATTTCGCAGACCGACACCGTCTACGTCAACATCAACGTGCCCGACAACGATTTGGAGTGGGTGAAGAAGGGCACGCCCGTGTCGTTCAGCTCGACGAGCACCCCCGGCCATACTTTCACCGGTTCGATTTTCGACGTCAACGCGACGCCGACGAACGGCACGCTTTCGTACCGCGCCCGCGTGGTCAAGGAAAATCCGGACAATACGCTGCGTGGCGGCATGCTCGTCAGTGTCAGTGTGCGTAAGGAGTTCCATCCGAACGTCATCGTCGTACCCGCCACCGCGCTGGTGCAGAGCGATACCGGATCGGCCGTCTACACCGTCGTGCCGCTCCCTCCGCCGCCCGCCGGCGCCGGGGGACCGCCGCCTGCGCCGGCCGGCAAGGCGCCCGCCGCGAAACCCGCCGGCCCGCCGCTTCAATTCGCACAAGCGAAGCTCGTCCCGGTCACCGTCGGCTTACAGACCGATGTCTCGGCCGAAGTGCGAGCCGCGGACATCACCGGCGGCACGACGGTGATCACGACGCGCCCCGACTCCCTGCAAGATAAAAGCACGGTTGCATTCACGGCGCCGGTTGCCGGCGCGCGTCCGCCCGCGGGGACGACCGCGCAAGTTACGACGCCCTAACGCATGAAAGGTTCGATGCCAACTCGCACGCTGACCGGCGTCGCGCTCATCGCGCTCGCCGCCATAACGTGGGGACGTCCCGCGTCCGGACAATCGGGAAAGCCCGCCGCGGCCGCGAGCGCCCCCGCGGCGCCCTCCGCACCACCGGCGCCGCTCTCGCCCAACGCGTCGCCGAGTCCGTTCGTGCTGCCGAGTCCGCAGCCGGTGCCCTCGCCGATCACGAGCCTGCCGCCGGCCAGCAGCGCGTCGGCGCTTCCGTATCCCGCCTACGGCACCCCGGTTCCCGGGGTCGACCGCGGGGTGCCGGGCACCAACGTGCCGCAAATCGTGTCGCTCGAACAGGCCATCGCGATCGGATTCGCACGGTCGCCGTTGCTCGCCCAAGCGCGGGCGGTCGTGCTCATCGATACGGCGCCGGTCGATCTCGCGAAGACCGCCATTTTGCCGAACCTCCGCGGCACGGCGAACGTCGACCGTGTCTTTCGTCAGCCCGGTTCGACGAGCTTATTTAATACCGGCACCGGAGGCACCGGGACGGGGACCGGCACAGGCGGCACCGGCACCGGCACCGGCGGCACCGGGACGGGGACCGGCAGCGGCGGGACGGGGACCGGCAGCGGCGGGACGGGGACCGGCAGCGGCGGGACGGGCACCGGAACCGGTACCGGTAGCGGCGGCACCGGGACGGGAACGGGCACCGGAACGACGACCGGCACTTCGTCTTCACAGCTGACGTTTGGAAGCGCGTACTCGACGGCGGGCTTCTCGCTCGCGCTCACGCAGCTGATCTACGACGGCGGTCGCGTCGCCGCGCAGTACCATGAAGCGAAAGCGACACAGAGCGCGTCGATCGCGACGTACAAGCGGCAGCTGCAAACCGTCGCGTACAACGTGTCGAACGCCTATTATGCGGCGCTCTCCGCGCAGCGCGTGACCCAGGTCGCGACCGAAACCGTGAAGATTAACCAGGTCAACGCCAACCTCGTCGCCGCCCAGATTCGCGCGGGTACGGCGGCGCGTTCCGACTACCTCACCGCAGAATTGCCGGTCGCGCAAGCGCGTGTCGCGCTCGTCCGCGATCAGGGCACGGAACTCTCGGCACAAGCGGCGTTCGTCAACGCGATGGGCCTCGACGCGAATACCTACGTTTTGCCGCAGGACGACGGCAACGTGCTCTCCGGTGCGTCGGGGACACCGCTCGTTACAACGCCGTCGTACGACACGGCGATCGCGCGTGCGTACATGTTGCGCCCGGACTACTTCTCCGCGCAGCAGTCGGTGCAGAGCTTCCAGTATGCCGTGCGTGCTGCCAGGTTGGGACTCTTTCCAAATATCAACGCATCGGCATCGTACGGCACGGATTCGAGCGATCCGCTCGCCGGAAATTTCCGCAACAGCGGTTCCGTCGGCTTATCGCTGACCGTCCCGATCTTCGATCAGGGCATCACGCACGCGCAGGTCGAACAGGCGCAGGGGCAACTCGATCAATCCGTCGCGGCGCTCAACGTGACGCAGCAGAGCGTCCAGCTTAACGTCAAACAGACGCTCGTTGCGCTGATCTCGGCGCGTGCCGCGTTCGATCAGACGCAAGCGGAACTCGCCAACGCGCGCCAGGTCTTGCAAGCCACGCAGGCTCAGTACGCAGCGGGCGTGACGACGCTACCGCTGTTGCTCAACGCGCAGGTCGGTTTGACGCAAGCCCTTGCCGATCAGGTCGCCGCCGTGTACGCGCTGCGTCAAGCCGAAGCGGCATTTCTCTACGCGGAGGGCGCAAACGCTCCGGCGTGAAGCCTGCTCCATGACGAGTACGCTCCCGGTATGGATCGACGATCCGGTCAACGCTGCAATTCTCGCCGTGAGCGAAGACCGGTTGGCGGGCTTTCAACTCGATCCGTTCGGCGAAATCGCGGAGCGTACGCAGCTGCCGGTCGCGACGGTGCTCGAACGGATCGTCGCGATGCTTGAAGGCCGCACCATCCGCCGGGTGCGGCAGACGCTGATGGCGACGAACCTGGCCGAAGGCGCGCTCACCGCCTGGCAGATCGAACCCGATAAGTTGAACGACGCGTTCGAATTCATGGTCCACGACGATCCGTTTTCGGGCCACGTCGTCATTCGCACGACCGACGCTGCGACGCCCGGTTCGAACTACCGTCTCTGGACGACCTTGAAAGTACCGCAAGGGTTCGCGATCGCGAAGCACGCGCAGTATCTCGCCGACCGTGTGGGCGCCGATCACTTCCGCTTGATGCCGGCGAAGTGTCTCTTCGTTTTAGGCGTGGGTCACGTGCGGCGCCGCGGTCTCGAGCCCGGGGCGCGTTCCGAAGAACCCGCGAGCGTGACGACGACCGATATCGTCGAGCTCGACGCGCTCGAGTGGCGCGTGCTCACGGCGATCAAACGCGAGTTTGCGCCGCACGAAATCGTGCGCGACGTCTGGGTTGCCCGTGCGCGGGAAGCCGGCGTGTCGCTAGCGGAATTCGAGCGGATCGGCCGCTCGCTCAACGAGCGCCGTGTCATCGGCCGCTTTTCGACGTTTCTCGAACACGTTAAACCGAACGAAGCCGGGGAACGCGTGACGCGCTATAACGCGCTCTTTCACTGGGCCGTCGAGGCGGGCCGCGAGCTCGCGGCCGGCGCGGAAGTCGGCCGGCACTACTGCATGACACACGCCTATTGGCGCGAGGGCGGCCCGGAGTTCCGCAACGTGAACATCATGGGCGTTGTGCACGGAACGGAAAAGGACGCCGTGCTCGCGCACAAGGCCGCGATCGACGAACATCTGCGCGAGGAAGGCTTCGATTTCGGCTATACCAACGTCTTCTGGGGCGGTCGCAGCGAGATCAAACCGTCGGAGATCTCGCCGATCGCATACGCCGAATCGTGCGCCGCACGCGGGGTCGATCCCGACTCGATGCGTTGATCCGGATTCTCGCCGCGCTGTGGCTCGCGCTGTGGCTCGCGAGCTGTACGCGCGTCGGTCCGACCGGAAAAACGGCGGCGGGGCTCAACCCGTGGACGCATGCGACCGTCTTGACGATCGCCTCCGCGGCCGACCCGAAGAATCTCAACCCGGTCTTGGCGTCGAGCACGCCGACGCTGGAACTCTCGGCGTTTTTGTTTTCCTACACGGTACGCTACGACGATCGCGCGCGGCCCGTTCCCGACGCCGTACGTGAAATCCCGACCATCGCCAATGGAGACGTCTCGCGCGACGGCCTCACGCTGCGCTACAAGCTGCGTCCCGATATTCTTTGGCACGACGGTGTGCCGCTGACGTGCGACGATCTCAAATTTACCTGGAACGTCGTGATGAACCCGCACAACAACGCGATTACGACCGACGGTTACAAAGATATTCGCGACGTCGACTGCCGCGATCCGCACGTCGCCGTCGTGCACATGAAAAAGATCTACGCGCCGTTTTTGCAGCAGCTCTGGTCGGTCAACGGCAATGCACCTATCCTTCCACGGCATATTTTGCAGCGCTACAACGACGATCGCGGCTCCTTCAATAACGCTCCGTTCCAGGCGGCGCCGATCGGTAGCGGGCCGTATTCGTTCGTCTCGTGGACGCGCGGTTCCGACGTCCGTTTGCGAGCGTTTCCGCGCTATTTTCGCGGCAAACCGGCGATCGACGAGGTCATCTACCGTATCGTTCCCGACGAGAACACGCTGGCGACGTTGATCATCACGCACGAGATCGACGTGCTCTTTCACGGCGGCGGCGCGATCTGGCAACGTATTCGAAAGGTTCCCGGGACGATCGCGATCACGCCGCCCGTCTATACGTACGACCACATCGATTTCAACTTGCGCCGCTCGATTTTCGCGGATCGCCGCGTGCGCGAAGCGCTGGAGTACGCGCTCAACCGCCCTGCAATGCTGCAAAAGCTGCAGCACGGTTTGGGCGAACTCGCCGAAGCCGATCAGTCACCGTCCATCGGCGGCGCGTACGATCCGACGATTCCCAGGCATCCGTACGACGCTGCGAAAGCGAACGCGCTGCTGGGCCAAGCCGGTTGGAAGCTCGGAGGGGACGGGGTGCGCGTTCGCGACGGCGTCCCGTTCGCGTTTACGATCGGTACGCAGACCGAGAGCGACCTCGGCAAAGGGATCGAGACCGTCGTCCAGGCGTATTGGAGGGCCGTCGGCGCGCGCGTCACCGTAAAGAACGCGCCGACCAGCAGCTTTTTCGACAACACGGCGAACGGTGTGTTACAGGGCGGCAAATACGACGTCGCCGTGTTTGCGTGGTCGGCTGCAGCCGATCCTGACGACAGCGCCATTTACTCCGCCGACAACTTTGCGCCGCGCGGTCAGAATGCGTTGTTCTGGAACGATCGGATCGCGACCGCTGCGATGAACGACGCGCTTGCTACCGTCGACATGAAGCGCCGGATCGCCGATTATCATATCGTGCAACATCGCTTAGCCGGCGAGGTGCCGACGATCATCCTGTGGTTCCGGCACGAGCCCCAAGTGTACAATAACGATTTGCGGAACTTCTCCGCGACGCCGGTGATCACGACGCCGTTTTGGAACCCGTGGACCTTCCGGTTCTGACGCCGGGCACGCGGCTCTGCGCGACCGCGGAGGTGGCCGAAGGTGCCGGTGTCGTCGTCGCACTGAGTCGCGGGTGGCCGATCGTCGAGGTGATCGTCGTGCGTCGAGGCGACGCGTTCGTCGGCTTCTTCAATCGCTGCGCGCACATGGAGGTGCCGTTGAATATGCTCGATTGCGTCGCGATGTCGGCCGAGTTCCTATTTTGCGACCATCATTACGCGAGCTTCCGCATCAGCGACGGTTACTGCACCGAAGGTCCGTGCATGGGTCAATCACTGACGAGCGTCGCGCTGCGCGTCAGCGACGGTACCATTTTCGTTGCATAAAGCGGCGAGGCCGATAGCACGCTCGCGAATGCGAGGAGCACGCACCCGGCGAGCGGGATCGCGCGCAGCAGCCCCCACGCTGCTACCGGAGCATCGAGCCCCGCGATGCGGCTTTCCTGACTCCAAATCGTCGCGATGTCGGCGCCGGACGGCGCATGGTAGGGTCCGAGCATATCGGGCCAGGTCGGCGCCGGAAACGCGTGCGCAAGCGGAATCGCGCACGCGACGAGCAGCCCCGCCGCAAGAAGCGGCGCACCTGCGGCGAATGCCTCGCCGCGATCGCGTCCGTCGCGCCGCATGCCGACGAGCGCGCCGGCGGCCGCAACCGCGACGGCGAGGCACGCGATCTGCGCTGCCGCCGGCGGTCGCTGCGCGAGCCCGAACCAGTCGACGAGCGTCATGACGGCGGCGACGCCGGCGATCGCGCGTACCCGCGCGTCGCCGCGCAGCAGCAGAACCAGCACGGGAAAAATGTCGATGGTAAAGTCGTGTTCGTGAAAAAACGGGATGACCAGCGGCAGGACCGCAACCGCGATGCACGCGGCGATCAGCGGTTCGTTTCGCAACCGAACCGTCACGACGATCAGCGCCGCGACGAGCACGAGCGAGATCGCGCCGGCGACCGCGTTCGCGGTCGTATGTGAGACGCCGAACGAGGCGATGATCGCCGGAACGGAGTGCTGAATCGTAATATACCGTTCGGCCTCGGCGTGCAGGCGCAATCGCTGCGCGTAGGCGAGCAGCCCGCCGACGCCGCCGCCCACCGCGAGCGTCACGCCGAAAAACGCGAATACGGCGACGGTCAGCCGTGCGACGGCGCGCCGGTCGCCGCTGCGAACGGCGAGGGGCAGTGCGATATTGGGTTGGATTGCGGCGAGGAACGCAGCGCCGATCACCCACGGCGAACGTCGTTCGAGCGCGAGGAACGCGACGACCGTCGCGGCCGCGCCCAGCAGCGCGGCTTGACCGAGGGCGATTGCGCTCAGCACCGGACCGCTCGTCGTGGCGAGCACGAGCGCGGCAATTGCGCGCGACCGCGTCATTTGTGCGCCCGCAAGCGCGGCCGCGGCGATGACGAGCGCAGCGAGCGCGCCGGCAAGGACGACTTCCCACACCACACGGGCGACGCGAAACGGTATGCGTGCGAGCAGCGACCACAGCGGCAGCGACGCTGCCGGACCGATGAACGGCAGGATCTCATCGTGCGACGCGTCGACCCCGGGAATCGTCCGCTCGACGCGCCAGATTTCGCGTGCGTACGGATCGCCGCCGGCGTTCCACGTCGCACCGGCCGCGTAATATGCTTCGAAGTCGCGCGCAAACGGACCGGGGGTCGGCGCGGGACGGAACCAGATCGCCGCCGTGACGGCGATGAACAGGATCGGCGCGAGACTACGATTGATCCGCGTAGAGCACCAGTCGCGACACGGTTCCTTCGTTGCCCATCGCGTACGCGACGCCGCTCGGATAGCGAACTTCAAAGGCGTACTTGTAGACCGCGGTGCCCGGGCCGCCGATCGCGGGGACGAAGCGTTCGTCGAGGTTCACGATCCCCGTGCCGACGCGGACTTCGCCGGGCACGAGCCGGAATTCACCGATGTCTCGCGGCGCTAGGTTCGGCACCGTGTCCGTGAGCGGTGTGTAGAACTCGACGCCGACCAGCAGATCGTCTTTGTAGAACGCGCTGAGCATGCGCCGCTCGCGGCCTTCGCGTACGCCGTAGGTGTCCCAGCCCTTGGCCGGATACGCGAACCCCGTGCCGAGCGCTTTCACGACGTCCGCGCGTCGCGTGACGCCCGTTTGAAAGCGAACGTTTTCGTTGAACAGGATCACCGGCACGTCGATCGGCGGCGGCGGGACGTTGGGCTGCCGGAACCGCTTTTCTGCGATCGCTGCTAGGATTTCGACCGCCCGCACCATCGCGAAATCCGGCGGCGGGCGGCCATCGCTCACGCGCCGAGCGTCCGGGTGTCGATATGGGAGGCGACGGCGCCGACGATCGCAACCGCGAGGACGACGAAGTAGGCCGCGGCGAGCGCCCAGCGCGATGCGATCGGAACGTCCGCGAGCCGCGGATCGACGCGACCTTGAAACAGGGCGTAGATCCGTGGAATCGCGCCCACCAAGATCAGCACGACGATGACGATCGTAAAGCTCGACCAGACTCCGAAGAAGATCAGGAACGCGAGGAAGCCGAACAGCCCGAGAATCCACAACCGCGGGTCGATCGCGCCCGCGATGCCGCCGCCGTCGAGCGGTGGAACGGGTAGCAAATTGAGTGCATTGAGAAAAAAGCCCACGTAGGCCGCCGCATACCAAAACGGTTGCTGCGTCGAGATCGCGTAAGCGAAACAGATGGCCGACGCACCGACGCCGAACACGGGCCCCGCGAGCGTCGCGATCGCTTCGATCGTGAGACTCTTCACCGGACCGCGTGTGGCGACGAACGCGCCGAAACCGGGGATGAAGAACGGCAGGTTCGCGCTGATCCCGAAATTGCGAAACGTGACGTAATGGCCGAGCTCGTGCACCAAGATCAGCAGCACGAACACGATCGCGAACTTCCAACCGAAGAAGACGGCGTACAGCCAAATCGACACGATGAGCGAGCCGAAGCTCAGCGCAAGTTTCGGAACGAGGATCAGCCACTTCAAGTTGAGCAGGATGAACAGCAGGCCTTTGAACTTCGCGAGCACGAGGCCGGCTGCGGCAATGAGACCGCCGGCCGTCTTCAGCCGGTTCTTCGGCGGTACGAGCGGCGCAGGTTCATATCCCCGGTACGCGGGCGGCGGCGTGTCCGGTGGAAGAGAATCGCCTTCGGGTTCGGAAGGGCGTGGTTCGTGCATCAGTCCTTGGTTCTCCCCGCGCCCGTCAGGGTCCGCGAATGGCGACCGCAATTGCCGGCTGGAGACCTTCGTGCGATCGTACTCCATTGGACCGCAGCGGATTATCAAACGGTTTTTCCCGCCTATCATGTCTGCTTGCGCGGTTCGCACGACGTGCACGTCGTTCTGACGCACGATCTGCGCGCGAACATGCGCGACGTCCGCAACGAGCCGGCGCGACCGTATGCCGCGCACGTTGCCGGCCACAACTCGTGGACGCTCGGGATCGCCGTTTGTGCGATGGGCGGCGCGACGCCGTTCAACTTCGGACGGTGGCCGCTCACCCGCGAACAGATCGACGCAATGGCGTCGGTCGCCGCCCGGCTCGCCGCCGTCTATTCCATTTCCGTCGATGCGATTCGCACGCACGCCGAAGCGGCGGTCGTCGACGGCTATTTCGGCGCGGACGGCGCTGATTTGCGTTGGGACATCGCTCGGCTCGAAGCAAACGACATGGCGCTCGAGCCCCGCGAAGCGGCGGCCGTCGGCAACATCCTGCGGGAACAAATCGTGGCCGCGTTGTGACGCTGCCGCGTTTGCTGCTGTGGACGGCGCTGGTCCTGGGCGTCATCCTGATCGCCGTGATGACATGGCATCCGTGGGTGCTGGGAAACCGTAGCGGGTGTCCGGCCGGCAACGCGCAAGCGTGGGACGGCCATTGCTACCCGATCCGTCCACAGACATGAGGCAGAGATGACCGCAGGCAACGGGCTTCGCGTTCCGTCGATTCTGATTTTAGGCGCGGGTTTTGCCGGCATCGCGACGGCACGTGCGCTCGAGCGTACGCTGCGCCCTGATGAAGCGCACATCACGGTCGTCGGGCGCGACAACTTCACGCTTTTCACGCCGATGTTGCCGGAAGTCTTCGCCGGCGGCATCGAGACGCGCCACATCGTGACGCCGGTGCGCGCGCAGCTGAAACGGGCGCAATATGTCCTGGGAAACGTGGTCGACCTCGACATCGACGGACATTCGGCGCAGGTGCAGCATACGATCACGGGCGCTCGCCACACGCTGCGTTACGATCAGCTCGTGCTCGCGCTCGGCAGCGTGACGTCGACGTTCGGTATCGACGGCGTGGCTGACCATGCGCTGCCGCTGAAAACGCTCGAAGACGCCGAGCGTTTGCGCAATCACATGATCGCGAGCCTCGAACTCGCCGACGTTGCGAACGATCCAATCGAACGTACGCGCTTGCTGACGTACGTGATCGTCGGCGGCGGATATACCGGTTGTGAGGCGGCCGGTGAAGTGGTCGATATGTTCGGCAGCGTCACGAAATTTTACGAATCGATCTCGTTACACGAATTACGCATCGTGCTGATCGAAGCCGGTAAGGAGCTTCTTGGCGGTCTGCCTGCCGCGATGGGCCGCTACACAAAGAAGAATCTCACGTCGCGCGGGATCGAGATCATCATCGGCGATCCCGTCGTTGGCATCGACGATAACGCGATTCGGCTCGATAGCGGCATGGCGATTCCGACGGCGACGGTCGTCTGGAGCGCGGGCGTCCGCCCGACGCCGGTGCTCAAAGATCTGCCGGTGCAACACGCACGCAACGGCGGCATCGTCGTCAACCGCGATATGTCGATCCCGGATCGTCCCGGCATGTGGGCGATCGGAGATTGCGCGTGGATCCCAACCGGCAAGCCCGACGACTGGTATCCGATGACCGCCCAACACGCGATTCGCGAGGGCCCGACGCTCGCGCACAACATCGCCGCGACGTTACGCGGCGAGAAGACGCGCGATTTTAACTATACGGCGCTGGGAACGATGGCGTCCCTCGGTGCGCGCAAGGGCGTCTTCGCGCTACCCAACGACACGGTGATCACCGGCTTTGTCGCGTGGTTTTTGTGGCGCACGTATTATCTCGGCCGGCTGCCCGGACTGGACCGCAAGGTGCGCGTCGCACTCGACTGGTTCTTGGGCCTGCTCTTTCCGCGCGACATCGCCGAACTGCGCGTGTACACGGAGAGCGCGCAGAACAGCGCGGCGACCGACGCGGGTCTGATGCCCGGCGATGCCGCCGACGCGTCGAAGATGATGCCGGCGAAGTCGGCGTAGCCGCGCAATACATGTTGACAGCGGAGCGAGTCGCGTGGTACGAACAGCGGCACATGCTTCTCATCATCCGCCGACCGCCGCCCGGGCCCGTGCATTTCGCATCGGGTTTGCGTCGCATGCGCTGACGACAAGCACGATAGACGAAACTGCATGGGCGCGCCGGAAACGGGGCGTTTTTTTGTTGCCTGATACGGAGTTCGACTGATGGTGATTGTTCCCGAACGCGTGGTCCTGCGTTTCGCCGGCTGCTCGGACGCCGCGTCGCTTGCTGCGTTGCGTACCTCGAGCGTCGTCGAGATGGGTTTGCTCGAGATTGCCGACGCGCCGGCGTTCAGGCAGCGTGCCGGGCAAGAACTCCTCGCGCTGTTGCGCGACGAACGCATGATCGCGTGGGTGCTCGTGGCCGACGGACGCGTCGCCGGGTGCGCGTGCGTCGTCTTCTGGGATCGCTTGCCGTACCCGCAATCATCGCGGCACGCGGAAGTTGCCGGCGTCTACGTCGCGCCGGAGTTTCGCCGCCGCGGCATCGCGCGCGAACTGGTGGGCGAGGCGATCGCGAGCGCGCGGGCACACGGCGTGCGGCGAATCTTCATCGCGCCGACGACACACACCCGAGCGTTCTATCATTCGCTCGGGTTCGATGACTCCGGGTGGCTGCGCTCCGCCTTGCAGGCGAACGCGACCGATGCGCGCCAGAAGAGCGCTTATGGGGTTCTCTGAGCGAACGATCGCCTATCGCCGCGTGGGTGACGATGTGCTCGAAGCGGACGTGTACGTCCCGGAGATCGCCGGGCCGGCGCCGGTTCTCGTCTGCGCTCACGGTGGTTCGTGGAAGGCCGGCGCGCGGCGTTCATACCGCTATCTGGGTCCGTTTCTCGCCGCCGCCGGATATCTCGTGATCGCCGTGGATTACCGGTTGGTGCTCGATGCGAAGAACCGCTATCCGGCGGCCGTCGAGGACGTGCGCGCCGCGATCGCCTACGTGCGCGAGCATGCCGTCGAACTCAACGCCGATCCCGGCCGAATCGGCGTCGTCGGCGATTCGGCCGGCGGTCATCTCGTGGCGCTCGTTGGTTTGACGCAGCCGCAGGACGTCAAGGCGATCGTCGGGGTGTACGGCATCTACGACCTGGCCGCACAATGGGAATTCGATCTCAGTGTGCGGCTGGGCGACAACATCACGCAGTCGTTCCTCGGCGCCTCGCTGATCGCCGATCGCCGTCTGTATTTTGACGCATCGCCGGTGAGCCACGTGACGACGGCCAACAACGCGGTATCGGTGCTGCTGACGTGGGGCACCTACGACGACGTCGTCGCGCCGGCGCAATCGGAACGTTTTCTCCGTGCGCTCAAGGCGGCCGGCTTCTACGTGCGCACGTTCATCCAACCGGCTCCGCACTATTGGCTCAGCGATCCGCTCGATGAGCCCGGCAGTTATTCCGCCGCGTTTGCGTCGCGTCTGGTGCGCTTTTTGAACGAACGCCTGTGCGCGTAGGGTCGCGTCGCTCGGCGTTAGCCGGTATCGCGGGCCTCTGCGCGGCGCCGCTTTTGGGACGTGCGGCGCTCGCCGAGGACCAGCCGCTGCTCCGGCTCGCGACCGCGCCGCTCGATGTGAGCGCCGAGCCGTATTATGCGCTGGCGATGGGGTTTTTCAAGCGCGCCGGTCTTAGCAACGTGACCTTGCAGACCATTCCGACCGGAGCGGCGATGGCGTCGGCGGTCGCGGGCGGCGCGATCGACATCGCCATTTCGAATATCGTGTCGATCGCGCAAGCGCACCAACGGAACATCCCGTTCACGTTGATCGCGCCCGCGGGCCTGTACTCGTCGACGGCCCCGACGTCGGTGTTGATGGTCGCGAACAATTCGCCGCTCCGCACCGCGGGCGATCTGAACGGGAAGACGCTCGGGGCCAGCGGTTTGCGTGGAATCGCGCAGTTCGCACCAATGGCCTGGATCGACCAGCACGGCGGCTCGTCGGCGTCCGTCAAATTCGTCGAGATGACATCGCCGGAGATGCTCTCCGCGATTCCCGCCGGCCGCGTCGACGGCGGACTGATCATCGAGCCGTTCATCGCGGAGGCGCTCAAGACGATGCGCGCGTTCGCCAACGCGTTCGACGCCGTCGCGCCGTCGTTTTTGATTTCGGCGCATTTCGCAAACCTGGATTGGGCGAAGGCGCACCTGGACGTCGTGCGGCGCTACCAACGAGCGATCGCCGAAACGGCAACGTGGGCCAATAAAAACCGCCCGCAGACCGCCGAGATCCTGATCAAGGTCGCAAACCTTAAAGAAGACGTCGTTCATTCGATGACGCGCATCGCGTACGCCGACAGGCTGACGCCCGCGCTGGTCCAGCCGGTCGTCGACGTTACGGCCAAATACACCGGCGCGCCGACCTTCAAAGCCGAGGAACTGATTTTCCCCGCCTAGTCAAGGCGAGGGAAGAAGGTGCTGCCGCACCTGGCTGAGTAAACGCTCACTCACCGCGTACGGAGGGACGGTATCATGACGGTTCAGCTTGAAACCGGCGCGCTGTTTACGGTCGGGGGTGCAGCGCTCGAGTTGTACGATCGCGGTTCGGGGCAGCCGATTCTGCTTTTGCACGGCGCCGGAGGCCTCAAACATTCGGCTCCGTACCTCGCGGCGCTGAGCGCTCGGGCGCGTGTCATCGCACCATCCCACCCGGGCTTCGGCGGATCGCCGTTACCCGACTGGATATCGACGATCGACGACCTGGCCTACCTGTACTTGGATTTGCTAGATCAACTCGATCTGCACGACGTCACGCTCGTCGGCATGTCGATGGGCGGCTGGACAGCGGCGGAGATCGCGATCAAGTGCAGCCATCGCCTCGCGCGACTCGTTCTGGCCGATCCCGTCGGGATCAAGCCGAGCGGACGCGAGGTACGCGACATCCCCGATATTTGGGCGCTCGACGACGCCGCCGTCGCGAAACTGACGCAGTACGATCCGTCGAAAGCTCCCGCGTACGCGACGTTGTCGGATGATGAGCTCGCGATCGTCGCACGGAACCGCGAGGCCGCCGCGCTCTACCTGTGGGAGCCGTACATGCACAACCCGCAACTGCTGCGGCGATTGCATCGCATCCGCATTCCGACGCTGTTCGTTCGGGGTGCGAGCGACGGTCTCGTTTCGGCTGCGTACGTCCGTGCGTACGGCGACGCCATTGCCGGCTCGCGCATCGTCACGATCGAACGCGCCGGCCACTCACCTGCGAACGAACAACCGGAACACTTCGTCCAAACCGTTCTCGGCTTCATGGGGGAATGATGCGCGCATTTTATTTCAGTGAAAACGCCTATCCGTATCTGCCGCCGGCCTCCGAATACCCCTCGATCCGCAACACGCTCCCGAATGCGCTGTTCGATCCGAAAATCGGCGCCGACTTGTACCACCGGTATTTCGATGAGTGGCAGTACGCCGACGAAGTCGGACTCAACGTGATGGTAAACGAGCACCACTCGACGGCGACCAATCTCAACCCGTCGGGGGCGGTCGTTCTTTCGGTGCTCGCGCGAATCACGAAAAAAGCCCAGATCTTGATGCTGGGGTTGCCGATCGCTAACCGGCGCGACCCCGTGCGCGTCGCTGAAGAAATGGCAATGGTCGACAACTATTCGCGCGGCCGGCTTGAAGTCGGCTTCGTACGCGGCGTCCCGTATGAGATATCCGCGCAAAACAGCAATCCGATGCGGATGGCCGAGCGTATGAAAGAAGCGCACGACCTCATCCTCAAGGCGTGGACGACACACGACGGTCCGTTCAATTGGGAGGGCCGCTATTTTCAGCACCGTCAAGTGAATATTTGGCCGCGGCCATATCAACAGCCGCGGCCGCCGGTGTGGATCACGTGCAAGAGCCCGAGTCAAATCGACTGGGTCGCCGATGAAGGGCATATCGCTGCAACGTTTTTGACCGGGTTCGGCGACACGAAGCGTATCTTCGATCATTACCGTGCGCGCCGCGTGCAAGGGGGAAACCCGACGCCCGGTACCGACCGTTTCGCCTATGCTGCACTGACCTATGTGGGCGAAACCGACGCGGCGGGCTACGCCGGCGCGGAAAAGCTGATGTGGTATCTCAACTCCAACAAGGTGTCGGCACAGTTCAAAAACCCGCCCGGCTATTCGTCGGTCCCGACGAGCATGGCGCTCATGCGCGGCGCCTCGACGTCGTTCGATCGCAGCTCGCCGATCGAAACGTGCATCGAGCAAGGTATCGTGTTTGCCGGAAGTCCGGATACCGTCGTCAAGCAGATTCGGCGGCACTACGACGGCGTCGGCGGCTACGGCAATCTGTTGATCATGGGTCAGGCGGGATTTCTCGA
Source organism: Candidatus Lustribacter sp. (assembly GCA_965277075.1). Taxonomy (GTDB): domain Bacteria; phylum Vulcanimicrobiota; class Vulcanimicrobiia; order Vulcanimicrobiales; family Vulcanimicrobiaceae; genus Lustribacter. The sequence goes on along the minus strand of OZ255707.1, from coordinate 1,366,623 downwards.
ACACGACGAGACGATGACCAGTATCCGGCTGCTCGGCACTGAGGTCGCGCCACGCCTCGCCGAGTTGAGCATTGCGACGGAAACGGTGACGGCGGAGCCTGTCCCTGCTTAGCGTCGCGCGACCGGCGTCGCGCGAGCGCATTCTGACCGCGGCGATCGACGTGATGCGTGCGAACGGCGTCGCGGGCGCGACGACGCGCGCTATCGCCGCGCATGCGGGCGTATCGGAAGCGCTGATCTACCGATATTTTGCAAACAAAATGGACGTCTTACGCACCGCCGTGCGCGAGCAGGTGACGCCCGAGTTCTGGGAGGTGCTGCATGCGTTGCCGGCGTGCGCCGGACGCGAACGACCTCGCGCGGCCGTCGAGCGCGTCGCCCGTGCCGCGCTCCGCTACTATCATGACTTGGTCCCGTTGCTCGCCGCCGTTTTTTCCGACAACGCGCTCATCGAATGGTATCGAATGTCGCTGATCGAGCACGATGCGGGACCGCACCGTGCCGTGCGAATCCTCGGTGAATACGTCGCCGGGGAACAACGCGCGGGTCGCATCGCCGCGACCGCCGATTCGACGGCCGCAGCGCAGATGGTCCTCGGCGCCTGCTTTCAACACGTTTTCTTCACGTTCACCGTCGGTGCGGAGCGACTCTCGTTCGACGACGACCAGCTCGTCGTCGCTGTCGCCCGAACGATCGCGCCGGATCGTTAGTGCCCTGCGAGACAGGGCACTAGCGTGAGGCTGGTTTCAACGCCGCCGGACTGATCATATCTTGCGCGTTGAACGGTGTCGCGATGATGCCGTACTTCGCCGTAACGTCGATCATCGGCTGGATTTCTTTCGGATCGAGATAGATGCCCTCGACGCCTTTCATCGTTCGCGCGATCAACGCGGGATCGAGTTTGGTGAAGGCTGCGAGCAGCGGTACCATCTCGCTTTTATGGGCGTTCGAATAGGCGGTCGCCTCGCGCAGCACGCGGTTGAAACGATCGACCGCGCTGCGATTCTTCTCGACGTACTCGTTGGTGGCAAACCAACCGGTCATCAAGAAATGCGGAGAGATCGAGCCGAACGATGCGCCGATGACGCGCACATTCCCCGAATCTTGTGCGACGGTTGCCCACGGCTGACCGACGGTGTACGCGTCCAGGCGCCCGTCGATGAGCGCGGGCAAGAGCGCCGGGTTGGGCAACTCGATCGTCTTCGTCGATTTGAAATCGCCGCCGTTCTTGCTCATCCACTCCGCGTTTGCGATCCAATCGAGGTCTTTGAGCGCGGGTGAGCCGAGCGTTTTCCCGTTGAGGTCGGCCCCGCTCCGCAGCGGCGAATCCTTGCGCACGAACATGTACGCATACGGGTCGTCGGGCGCGTACACGCCGCCCGGGGCGATCATGCTGAACGGAATTCCGCGCGCATGTCCGGCGATCAGCGTCTGCAAGCTCGAAAAGCCGATTTCAATCGAGCCGCCGGCGACGGCTGCCGAGATGGCCGAACCGCTCGTTAGCTGTTGCAGATCGACGTTCAGCCCCGCCCGTTCGAACATTCCGGCGTGCAGCGCGTAGAGGATGGGTCCGACGTCCTGGCTCGGCGGCACGGCCACGTGAACGACGATGAGCGGCGCCGGCGGCGACGTTTGTGCGAGCGCGCGTTGCGGTAAGGTCGCCGTCGTCAGCACGATCGAGAGCACGATAAGCACACGTAGCAGAAGCGGTCCCAGAGCGTTCATCGACGGCCCCTCCGATTCGCACGTCATTGGCTGCGGGATCGAAACTTCTTGCGGCGTGCACGCGTGAACGCAAAACGGCGCCCCGCTATGACCGGAGCGCCGCCGCCACGCCGTTCGAGTGGTTTCGTTGCTAGTGCCCGCTCTCAGGGCACTAGAACTGCAGCAAGGTCTGTAAGAACAGCGCTTGACCGAGATCGTGCGTCAGGAAACATCCGGGGCACGTCGCCGATCCGACCGGATACGTCGTATTGTTTTGCAGATCGTAGTAGTTGTAGACGAGGCCGACGCGCCCGTACGAACTGAACCAGTAATGCGCCCCGATGTAGCCGATTTGGTAGCCGTTCGGGTTGCCGAGAAACTGGTTCTCGTAGTTCGGGCCGTTGACGATCGCGGTGTGCGCGTTGTTCGAGTTCAGGCCTGAACTGATCCAGGCAGCTTCGAGATACGCGGCGTTCGCGCGCGGCGCGTACCCGCCGAGCTTCCCTTGAAGCCAGTACGACGTGTTCTGCTTCCAGCGGGTCCCGGTGAACGGGTCGTTCCCGAAACGGATCAGACCCTCACCCTCCAAGGAGAGGCCGAAGCCTTTGCCGAAAATATTCGGGTCGGCGTACCGGCCGAAGAGCGAGCCGACCGAAATATTCGCCACGGCGTTTTGATAGAGACCGTACGGCGCGCAGGTCGAGCCCGGCGCGCACGCGGCGTTGACGGCCGCCGGCGTGCAAAAGCGGGTACCCGTGTAGCACACCGACGGATTCCAGCTGTTGATGACCGAGTTGATGTCGTCTTCATACGACGCGCCGATCGTGACCGTTTTCATCGGCGAGCCTTGTACGCTGGCGAGGATCGTTTGGGTCGTGACACCGCATGGGATCGCGCCGATCGACGTCGTGATCGCGGTCGACGTGGCGGGCGTTAACGGTGCCGGTGCGTTGACGCCGCGGCACGACGCCGGCGTAATGCCGTTCGCTAACCCGCCGACGTTGTTGAGCGCGGGATAGTCGAAGAAGTACGCGGCGCGGGCGTTGATCGGACCCTTCGCGTACCCGACTTCGCCACCGTTGAACTGATCGGCCCACGCGAGACCGAGGGTGCCATCCGTTTCGTTGATGCGACCGGCTTCGACGAAAACGCCGGACGGATCGTTGTACTGAAGGTAGCCGTAGTTAAAGCGAATACCGGTGCTGCGCGGATACGAACCACCGGTGAAATTCGGCGCGCTCGTCGCAGCGCCGCCTCCAGCGGTGGTACTCACCGTGCTGAATGCGCCCGTCGTGCTCGCCGTCGAGGCCCCCGAGATGCCGCCGGTTTGAAACGCGTTCGAGGTGTCCCAATTATACACGTTCTCGACGCGAATGTGGTACGACGTGCGTTTGTCGAGGTTTCCGTCGAGCAGAATGCGCAAGAGCTGATAGCCGTAGCCCGTGTTGTTCTGGCCCGAAAGATAGCGGTTCGCCGCAACGTTGCCCCCCGGACCCACTTGCGTTTGACCGTTCGTCACAACGAGCGGTACGCCGGGAAGTAGTGGGCGACCGTCGCCGTTATATGCGCTGACTTGATCCTGATATGTGCCCGGACGGATGTAATAGTAGAGACCGAGTTTCGCGCGGTCCTGCGTCGCTTCGACTTTTTTCAGGCGATCGTCGATATCGCTAACTCGAAGTTTCAACGAGTCGATATCGCCTTTGAATTCGTCGAGCAGGGCACGAAGCTTATCGATGTCCGCCTGCGTGACTTGCGGTGCCGTCGCGGGATTGGCGAGCTTCTTCGTAAGATACTGAACCGCGCGTTCGACGAGGACTGCCGCCTCATAACGCGTGAGCGGGCGATTTCCTTTGAAGGTACCATCGGGGTAGCCGATGATGATGCCGTCGTTGACGAGGTCGACGATGGCCTGATACGCCCAACTGTTGGCCGGAATGTCCTTGAGGGCATCGGCTTGGGCTTGGGCATCGATAATCGAACCGGTCATCCCCGGCGTGGGTGCCGTCGCGGAATCCGCCGCGTTGCCCACCACCGGAATGCATGCGATCGAGAGCGCTGCAACGAGCGCTCCGAGACGCCGGAACAACATTGAAGTTCCTTTCTGGCGAAATTACGTAAGCGAGCGCCGAAGCTCACTTGCCACACGGGAGCGTAGCGGCGGCAGTTTATCGTCAGCGTCAGATAAGATTAAAAGATTATTAACGCGGTGGTGGTTCGTGCGCGAACGCACCAATGACGCGGACCGTTCCGTCGATCGCCGCAAGCGCCGCATCGAGCCGTTGGCGGTCGACCGCCTCGACCTCGAAGAAGAAGCGGTAGTGGAACGGATCGACGTGGTTCGGACGCGCGACGATATTGCGCAAGTCGATCGCACGGTCGGCGAACGCCGAAAGCGCGTCGCGCAGAGCACCCGGCCGGTGGGTGACTTCGATCGCCACACACGCGAGCGGGCCGCGTTCCGCGGGCCGGCGCTCGAGCAGATAGAAGCGCGTGAAATTGCGCGGATCGTCTTGGATCGCCGTTCGCAAGAGCTTCGCGCCGTACAGATCGGCGGCCAGCGCGGGGCCGACGGCGGCGACGGTCGGATCGCCGAGCGCGACGATCTCCGCGACCGCGCCGGCGGTGTCCGCGACGGCAACCCGTTTCCATCCGGGGTGACCGTTCGCGAAGCGGTGAATCTGCTCGAGCGCTACCGGATGCGAGCGTATCTCCCGGACGTTCGCTTCGTTCGCGTCCGCCGTCCCGATCAGATTCATTTCGACCGGATAGGCCGTTTCCGCGACGGCAAAGAGCGCCGGATATTCCCACAGCAGATCGTACGCTCGTGCAATCGAACCGAAGATCGTGTTCTCGACCGGCAGCAGTGCCGAATCGATCGCACCCCCGGCGACGGCGGCTACGAGTAGGTCGAACGACTCGTAACCGCGGGTCGGCGTGCCGGGGCGCAGACGGCGGGCGGCGGCATCGCTGAACGCACCGAGTTCGCCTTGGAAGCCGATCACGGGTTCAGACGTGGGCGTTCGCCGCGGCGCCGAGCCGGAAGGCCGCGATGTACGCGCGGAAGATCGTGCGATAGTCGTCGTGGACGAATCGCACCGTGCGGCCGCCGATGCGATCGAAACCGGGAATCAGTTCTGCGAAGTCGGCGTTCTGCGTCGAGACGAAGTCGAGCTCGAGCGCGATCGGCGGTGCGATGATATAAGGCCGTGCGTCGGCGAGATGCGCGATCGCATCGCGTGCGCCGTCGCGAATAAGCGCGCGCGCGCGGTCCGGCGAGACGGAGTTGGTCGCGAACCGGCCGATCGATTCTTTGACCACGACGCCCGTGATCCACGGCATCTCCGCTTTGGTCTGATCGATCGTAACACGATCGCCGGTAATCAACACGACCGGGACGCCGTCGACCCCGAGCACCGCCGCGTTGAGCATCGCTTCGCTGCACGGCTTCCCGTTGAGTCGTGTTTCGTAAAGCGTTTCGCTCGTGTAGGTGTGATCGAGCACGCCGTCACGCGAGCCGACCGCTGCGTGATAACCGGTGAAAAACGCGGCGGCGAACGTTCCGTCACTTCCTTCCGACATCGAAAATGGCTTACGGTTGCCGTAGATCATGCGGACGTCGGGCGGCAACTCTTCCCACAGCACGTTGCGCATCGATGAATGCGAATCGTTGACGAGGACATCGCCGACGCCGGCCTCGCGCGCGCCGTCGATCGCGGCTCGCACTTCGAGCGACATGAGGCGCCGATAATAGGGGTACTCGGTCGCGTTCGCCGGATCGACTTGCGTCCACGACGCGATCGCAGCGGTGCCCTCCATATCCGCTGAAACATAAAGCCGCGGCTTCACCCCGTTCTCCCAACCCGTCACCCCATCACCCCATCACCCGGAGACGCCGTCGCCCTGAGCTTGTCGAAGGGTCGTCGGAGGGCCGCCGGAGGGTCATCCGCCGAGTTCGCCGATGTTGCTCTTCGCGTCGGACACGCGCGGGTCGTTCGGTGCAGCGGCGATGAATGCTTTAAAGGCCGTGACCGCGTCCGTGCGCCGTCCGATCGCGCGTAACACCACGCCGCGGTTGAACATCGCTTGCAGAAATTTGGGCCGTTCGGCGAGCACCGCATCGAGTTGTTTGAGCGACTCGAGATCGTGGCCGGTTTGGTGCAGGGCCGTCGCGTAATCGGTACGCACGTCGGGATTGCCGGGATCCAGGGCCAGCGCACGCGTGTAATATCCGATCGCCGCATCGAATTTGCCGGCGTCGAAAAACATGTTCGAGAGCGCAACAAGCGCCGCGAGATCGTTTGGATTCGCTTTGAGGCGCGCGCGAAGCTCGGTGAGTTCTTGCACAACCGGCGCCGGCGGACCACCGCCGCCGACCGTTTGCCCCGGAAGGGACGACGGCGCCGCGGCTGCGGGTCCGGTGCCGGTCTGCGGAACGGTGAACGTGCCCGGGGGATCTGTTACGATCGCGACCGGCGCCGGCGTCGCGGCGATGCGCGCATCGCCTTGCTCGGCCGGGCCGGCACCAGTACCGAGCGCCGTACCGGAATTGCCGAGACCTTCTTTGACGAAGTATCCCATGACGCCGATGAAGAGCGCCGCGACGACGACGAAGATCGGCAATGCGATACGAAGCGGTAAACCCATCTCGCCGGAGACTTGCATGCGGGTCGCGAATTTCTTCTTGTGACTAACGATTTGCCGGACGTCGCGGAACTGCAATTGCTGTTCGCACAATACAATTTTGTGCACTTCGATGGGGAAATTCCGTCATTTCGTATCGCGTACAACGCGCGATTTTCCAACGCTGCGGGACGGATAACCTATAAGCCGCCGCTGATCGAACTCTCGCCTAAACATCTGAACGGTAAGCTCGACGCGTTGCGCGACACGCTGCTGCACGAGATGATTCACGCCTGGCTGCACGCACGCGGCGAAAATCCGGGCCACACGCCGGCGTTCAAACGGAAGATGCGCGAACTCGGTCTGACGTCGATCTATCACGACTTGGGGTCCGCCGCGCCGCTGCGCCCCTCGACGAAGCGTTACATCCTTCGCTGTGAGAAATGCGGTATGGAAGCCCTGCGGCGTCGTAAACCGGCACCCTCCCTGCTCTGCGCGCGTTGCCGCAGATCACTGCTCGTCTTCGAAGTGACCGAGCTGCGCGAAGTCGAGCTCGGACGCGCTGCGAACGCCAAGCGCGCCGGGTAACACCGGCCCGCGTGGAGATTACGCCGGAGCACATACGGTGGGCGTTTCGACTTTTTCTCGACCACGAAGCCGACGAGACGTCGCTGGCCGTTCCCTATTCGGACACCTGGCAATTGCGCGAGCACTTCCTGCGCTCGCCGAATATCGGGAGAACAATCATGCCGGTCATGCGAGCGGCCGGACGTGGGTCATCTATGAAACGCGCCATCAGTTTCGTATCTTTGACCCTCGAAGATCTGGCGATCGCTCGCAATATCATTCTTGGGCGATACGAGCTTTCGGAAACGGAGTTCGTGAAGGCCGAACTGCAGCCGGGCGACGTCGCGGTCGACATCGGTGCCAACATCGGTTATTACGCATTGCTATTCGCGACACTCGTCGCTCCGCACGGTCGCGTCGTTGCGTTCGAGCCGGTCCCGTTCTTGTACGACGCTCTGACGCGGTCGGTTCGCGAAAATCGGCGGTCGACGTCGCGGCGGTAGCGGCAACGTTGAGCGATATTCTCGACCGTTCTCAGCGTTGTTCGTTTATCAAGCTCGATGTCGAAGGCGCCGAGCCGGCGGTTCTTACCGGTGCGGAAGCCGTCCTCGCGCGCGATCGACCAGCCGTCATGTGCGAGTTGCACAACACGCAGCTATCGAAGGTAAGCGGCGCGACGGCAACCGGCCTGATCGATGCGATGGTGAAACGCGGCTATCAGTGCCGATTCATCGACGACGGCAAGCGTGGTGGCGCATTGACGGTGTACGAACGCGATGCGCCGCTCAACGTCGTTTTCGATCCACTATAGATAGCCGCGGCGCATCGCGTTGACGGCGGCTTGTGTTCGGTCGTTGGCCGAGAGCTTTTCGAGAATATCGCGGATATGCGATTTCACCGTGCCGAGCCCAATATGGAGTTGCTCACCGATGTCCACGTTGCCGACGCCGTCGGCGATCAGGCGCAAGACGTCGAGTTCGCGCGGCGTCAGCGGTGAGTCGGCCGTCGGCGTCGCCGCCGGCGCACCGAGACGGCGCATGACGACGTGCGCGATCGCCGAGTCGAAATATGCGCCGCCGCCGGCGACGATGCGCACGGCATCGAGCACCGTTGCCGCATCGGACGTCTTCACGCAATAGGCGTCGGCGCCGGCCGAGAGCGCGGCGAGCACTTCGTCGTCGAGTTCGTGCATCGTGAGAATGACAACGCGCGGCGGCGACGGCGCGGCCTTGATCCGGCGCGTGAGTGCAACGCCGTCACGACCGGGCAACCCGATGTCGATGACCGCAACGGCTGGGGCTTCGCGCACGATCACGTCCTCGGCGGTGATGCCGTCGCCCGCCTCGGCGACGACTTGCACGTCCCCCGTCGCTTGCAGCGCCGTGCGTAAGCCGGCGCGCGTGAGCGCATGATCCTCGACGAGTACGACGCGAATCGGCTCGATCATGCGCGCGCGCTCGCCGGTAGACGAATCGTGAAGACGCTGCCGGTCGGCACGTTTGGTTCGTAGGTGATGCCGCCGCCGAAATTTTCAGCGACCCGCCGGGCAATATACAGCCCGAGGCCCGAGCCGGCACCGCCGCGATCGTCGCCGCGTGCAAAACGGCCGAACAGATGCGCGCGGGCCTTCGGCGAGACGCCGAACCCGTCGTCGGCGACGCGCACGACGGCTTGCGATCCGTCACGTGCGATCGACATCGATACGTGGCCGCCCGGCGGCGTGTGCTCGAGCGCGTTCGCAGCAAGATTCGTAAGCGCTCGCCGCAGATCGCCGCGGTCGCCGATCGTCATGACGTCCGCGCCGTCGGCGCCGGCGAGCGTCAGGCCGACATTGCGGTTGACGGCGAGGGCCTGCAACTCACCCGCGATTTGCTGAGCAATGTCTGCGATGTCCACGGGCTCGCGCTCGGGACGCCGGTCACCGCTCTCAAAGCGCGCGACGAGCAACAGTGTTTCGGCGAGCCGTTGCACATCGTCGGTTGCGATGATGCTTCGATCGACGATTTCACCGTATGCCTCGGGCAGCGGACCGTACGCGCCGTTTCGCGCCTGCCGCAGCGTCATGCCGAGCGCGGCCAGCGGCGTGCGCAGATCGTGCGAGAGCGCGTAGACGAGATCGCGTATCACCGAGCCGCGTTCTTCGAGCGCGGCATTGCGCTCGGCGAGTTGTTCGAACAGCCGTGCCTGAGCGAGGGCGTTCGCCGATTGCGACGCGTACTCGCGAGCTACGGTCAGCAGGTCGTCGACGCGGTCACCGTCGTTTCGCAACACGAGCAGGACGCCGAATCGCCGTTCGCCGTCGGCGATGGGAATCGCCAGCATCTCGTTCGCGCCGAACGTATCGAGCACGAAGCGGCCGAGCGGATCGGAATGTTGCACGGCGGACGTATCGCCGTCATCGAGGACGCGTTGCACGAGCGAGATGGCTTCCGGCGGCAGGCGCGTTTCGTCAACATCGGTTTCGGTGCGATCCCGGCGTGCAACGAGCGTCGTCGGTGGCGGACCGATCAACGCGAAACGAACCTCTTGTGCGCCGAAGAGTCCGAGCGCTTCCTGTGCGATTGCGCGTAGCACGAGCTCGGTGGAAAGCGTCGACCGGACGCGTTCGATCGCGGCGCCGATCTGCACCTCGCGGCGCGATCGCAGTTCCAAGGACGCAGCGCGTCCCGCGCGTTGCGCGTTCTCGCTCACGGCTGAACTCAGATAACCGACCAGCACGATCGAGAGGGCGGAGAGAATGCGGTCGCCGATTCCGACCGGATCCCAATGACCGTGATCGCGAGCGCCGTTCGCGTAGCCGGCGACGACGTTGGCTGCAAGCGCCAAGAAAATCAACCAGAGGCGGAACCGGCGGCTGCCGCCGAGGCTGCTCAGAACGATCGGCACGTCGAGTAAAATGGCCGCGACGAAGAGCTGCGGCGTCAGCAAATCGATCCCGAACGCTGCAAGCAGCGTGAGGATGCAAACGGCCGGAACGTAGCGATACGGCACGAAATCGCGCTTCCTCAATGCTCGCCGCCGCCCTCCGACGAAGCACGCAGCGTGGACCGCGACGAACGCCCGAGCGCGCAAACGCTGCTGGCCGAACTCGGCTTTCGAGCTCGGCTAACGATTTATCTGGCGAGCGCACCCGGCGCCGGAAAAACATACCGCTTGCTGAGCGACGCAATATTCCAGGGACGCATGGGTCGTCGCGTTGCAATCGGCTGGATCGAAACGAAGGACCGTCCTGGCCTCGATGAACTTGCGCGCGATCTGCCCCGCATTCCACCCAAACTCTATACGGTGAACGGCGCGACGTTTGCCGATTTCGACCTGGATGCCGCGATTGCCAGCGCATACGAAACGATCGTGCTCGACGAGCTTGCGCATTCAAATCCGGAAGGCGCCGTGCACGCCAAGCGTTGGCAAGACGCGCTCGCGTTGCGCGCCGCGGGCAAGTCGGTGCTCGCGGCGTTCAACATTCAACATCTTGAAACGGTCGCACCGGCCGCCGAGCGCATCATCGGTCATCCGATCCGTGAGATCGTACCGCTCTCAGTGCTCAAAAGTGCGGACGGAGTCATCGCGCTCGACGTATCGTCGTCCGTGCTCGAATCGCGCCTGCGTAGCGGGCGCATCGTGCGCAGTGACGACGTCGACCGCGCCGCGATGAGCGTCTTTCGTCCGGCAAATCTCCAGATGATGCGCGAACTGCTGCTGCATACCGTCGATCAGCTCACCGTTCCGGTCGTCAGCCCGGCGAAAACGTCGACGGCGCTGGTGGTCGTATCGCGCGATATCTCCGACGCTCGTCCGTATCTGCGACGCGTGGCGGCACTTGCCGAGGGCATCGATCTTGCCCTCGAAGTTGCGGTCCTCGACGGCGCTGACCCGCCCGATATCGGAGCGGCCACGCGCATCGCCGACGCCTCTATCATCGACACGCCCGACCGTCTGATCGACGGGCGCCTCGATGGCGTGCGTGCGGCGTTCGTTGCCGTTCCCAATGGCGAAATCGCGCGCAAGATTCTGACGCGGCCGCTCGACCGCGATCTGTACGTCGTCGACGCGTCGCGGCCGTCGGCCTTGGGCGTCGTCGACGGCGCGCGGCACCCCTACGGACAAACCGCCGGCGACCGCTTACGCATCGGCTACGGCAAGTTGACGATCTACTTAGGGGCCGCGGCCGGCAGCGGCAAGACGTTCGCGATGCTCGACCGTGCGCACGATCAAGTCGCCGACGGCCTCGACGTCGTTGGCGCGATCGTCGAGACGCACGGGCGTCCCGACACGATTTCGAAACTCGCCGGTATCGAGTTGCTCGATCGCCTTCCCAACGGCGAACTCGATCGCGAAGCGATCCTCAAACGCCGGCCGCAGGTCGTACTGATCGACGAGCTCGCCCATACGAACGAACCCGGCAGTACGTTCCCGAAACGCTACGACGACGTTATTGCCGTGCTGCGCCAAGGCATCTCGGTGACGACAACGCTAAACGTCCAACATCTCGAAGGCCTCGGTGACGCGGTCGAACGGCTCACGGGCACGCGCGTGCGCGAGACGTTGCCCGACTCGATTCTCGAACTCGCCGACGACGTGATCTTCATCGACGTCACGCCGGAAGTATTACGCGAGCGCTTGCGGGACGGCAAAATCTATCCGCCCGAGCGCATCGACGCCGCGTTGGCAAATTTCTTTCGCATCGAGAATCTTGCCGCGCTGCGTGAACTCACCGTTCGCGAACTGATGCACGCGCGGCGCGAGCGGCGGCACGCGCCGCCGTTCGCACGGATCGTGCTCGGCGTGCGGGCGCGCGAGCGCGACGTTCTCCTGATCGAGCGCATGGCGCGACTTGCGATGCGGCTCTCGATCGAGCTGCTCGTCGTGCACGTCCGCGCGCCGGGAACGACGCCCGATCCGGCTGCGGTCGAACGTTTGCAGAAAGCGAGTAAGGTCGCGCGAGCACAGTGGAACATGATCGATGCCCCGGATGCGGCGACGGCGCTCGTCGCGGTGGCCGGCGGCCTTGACGCCCTGGTCGTCGAGTCGGCGCGCGGTAAAGCGCGGCTTTTCACCCCGCCCTCGTTCGGGCTGCGCCTGCTACGCGCCGGGGCACGCGAAATGATCGTCCTCGCGCCGCATTGATCCGGAGCTATTTCTTCGCGTCGTCGAGCGCGAGGTTGAGATCGAGAACGTTGACGCGCGGTTCGCCGAGAATCCCGATCGTGCGTCCGCGGACGTGCGCGTCGACGATCGCTTTTACCGCATCGCGTGATATGCCGCGCGCCTCCGCGATCCGTGGAATCTGCCAATTCGCAGATTCGGGCGAGATGTCGGGATCGACACCGCTACCGCTCGACGTAATGAGATCCATCGGCGGCGGCCCGACGGCGTGCGGATTTCCCTTCTCGAGCGACGCGATCGTCGCTTTGGTCGCGTCGATGAGTTTCTTCGACGTTGGTGCGAGGTTGGTGCCGCCGGTCGACGTCGGGTCGTAGCCGTTCTTGCCGGCGGCCGATGGACGGCCTTGAAAGTACTGCGGTTTGGTCCAGAGCTGGCCGATCAGCGACGAACCGACGACGGTCCCATTTTTTTCGACGAGCGAGCCATTCGCTTGATGCGGGAACGCCAGAGTTCCGATCAACGTGATGATGAGCGGATAGACGATGCCGAGCAGCACGACCGTGACGATCGTGTACAGAATCGAGGTGACGACGTGCGAAAGCGTGTTTTCACGTGTCGTCGTACGAACCGCGACGGAAACGTCGGTACCCGTTGCGCGGGCGGTCGGACGAGAGGGGGCCTGCATTATGATGCTCCGGTAAGGTGCAGCGCTTGGAGAATAAGATCGATCGCTTTGATGCCGATGAACGGTACGATGATGCCGCCGAGACCGTAGATGAGAACGTTCTCACGCAGCACCGCGTTCGCGCCGCGCGGGCGGTAGGCGACGCCGCGCAGCGCCAGCGGAATGAGCGCGATGATGATGATGGCGTTGAAGATCACGGCCGAGAGGATCGCGCTCTGCGGCGTCGCGAGGTGCATCACGTTGAGGGCGTTCATCTCGGGATACGCGGCGGCGAACATTGCCGGCAGGATCGCGAAATATTTCGCGACGTCGTTGGCGATCGAAAAGGTGGTCAGCGCACCGCGCGTCATCAGCAACTGTTTGCCCACTTCAACGACCTCGATCAACTTGGTCGGATCGGAATCGAGGTCGACCATGTTGCCCGCTTCTTTGGCGGCTTGCGTCCCGCTGTTCATCGCGACGCCGACGTCGGCTTGTGCCAGCGCGGGCGCGTCGTTCGTGCCGTCACCGGTCATCGCGACGAGCCGTCCCGAGGCTTGCTCGCGTTTGATGAGCGCCATCTTCGTTTCCGGCGTTGCCTCGGCCAGGAAGTCGTCGACGCCCGCTTCGCCGGCGATCGCGCTTGCGGTGAGCGGATTGTCGCCGGTGATCATGATGGTGCGGATGCCCATCGCGCGCAGCCGGTCGAAGCGCACCTTGATGTTTGTTTTCAGGATGTCCTTGAGGTAGATGACGCCGAGCAGCCCGTGTTCGTTCGCCAGCAACAGCGGCGTTCCACCGGCGCGCGCGATGCGTTCGATGTCGGCGCTCATCGCCGCCGTATCGGTTGAGACGGTTTGTTCGTTCACCCACGTGCGAACCGCGTCGGGTGCGCCTTTGCGGATCTTTCGGCCGTCGGCGAAATCGACGCCGCTCATACGCGTGTACGCGCTGAAGGGAACGAAGACGGCCCCGGCGGGAAGTTGCGCGCGCGAATCGCCGGACAAACGCGTTTCGGTATCGATACCGGCGTTCGCCGCGGCGAAGATCACGATCGAGCGGCCTTCCGGAGTCTCGTCGGCGAGCGAAGATAAATAGGCGGCTTGATAGGCGTGTTTCGCGTCGACGCCCGCCGGGATGACGAGCTCCGTCGCTTGCCGGTTGCCGAGCGTGATCGTCCCGGTTTTGTCGAGCAACAACGTGTCGACGTCACCGGCGGCTTCCACCGCCCGTCCGCTCATCGCCAGCACGTTGCGTTGCAGGACGCGATCCATGCCGGCGATGCCGATCGCCGAGAGCAGGCCGCCGATCGTCGTCGGGATCAAGCAGACCAGTAGCGCGATCAGCACGACGATGCTCGGCTTAGAGCCGGCATACATCGTGAACGGGGCGAGCGTCGCAACCGCGACGAGGAAGACGATCGTCAGGCCAGCGAGCAAAATCGAGAGCGCGATTTCATTCGGCGTTTTCTGCCGCTGCGCGCCCTCGACCAGCGAGATCATGCGATCGAGAAACGATTCGCCGGGATTCGCGCCGACGACGAATTCGATGGAATCAGAGAGCACGCGCGTACCGCCGGTGACGGAACTGCGGTCGCCGCCGGCTTCGCGAATGACGGGCGCCGACTCACCGGTGATCGCCGATTCGTCGACCGTCGCCGCGCCGGCGGCAATCTCACCGTCCGCCGGAATCAGTTCGCCCGCGATCACGCGGATACGATCGCCTTTGCGCAGCATCGTCGCGCTGACCGCCTCGACCTTACCGTTTACGACGCGATTCGCGGTCGTCTCGGTCTTCGTGCGCCGGAGAAACTCCGCTTGCGCCTTGCCGCGGCCCTCGGCGACGGCTTCCGCGAAGTTTGCGAAGAGGACCGTGAACCACAGCCAGATCGAAATCGCAATGTCGAAGCCGGCGCTGCCGTTGCCGGTAGTCGCATCGTGAATCGCGTAGATGAGCGCCACCAGCGCGCCCACTTCGCAGATGAACATGACGGGATTGCGCAATTGCACGCGCGGATCGAGTTTCTTGAACGAATCGACGGCCGCCGGTACGAGAATCGTGCGGTCAAAGAGTGACCGCTGCCGCGTGCTGATCAAAATGTTTTCCCTTGGTAGACTTGGAGGTGCTCGACGATCGGTCCGAGTGCGTCGGCGGGAAAGAACGTCAGTGCACCGACGATGAGGATGACGCCGACGAGCAGTACGACGAAAATGCTCGATGTCGTCGTGAAGGTACCGGCCGTCGTCGCAACCGACTTTTTGCCGGCGAGGGCGCCGGCGAGCGCCACGATCGCCACGATCTCGGCGAACCGGCCGAAGAACATACAGACGCCGGTCCAGAAATCGTAAAACGTGTTGCCGGCAAGACCGCCGAATGCGGAGCCGTTGTTACCGGTCGTCGACGTGAACGCGTAGAGGATCTCGGAGAAGCCGTGCGCGCCGTTGTTGCCGAGCGTCGCGAGCCCGTCTTTCGAGACCGACGCCAGTCCGGCCGGGATGAGCGTGAAAATCGGCACCACGAGCAGCGCGAGAATTGCGTATTGTACTTCGCGCCGTTCGATTTTCTTCCCGAGATATTCGGGCGTGCGTCCGACCATCAAACCGGCGATGAACACGGTGAGAACGACGAACTCGAGCATGCCGTAGAGGCCGCTGCCGACGCCGCCGAAGATGTCCTCGCCGAGCTGAATGTTGAGCATCGGCATGAGGCCGCCGAGCGGCATCAGCGAATCGTGCTGCGCGTTGACGGCTCCGCACGACGTCGCCGTCGTCGTTACCGCAAAAAGAGCCGACGCGGCCGCGCCGAACCGCACGTCCTTGCCTTCCATATTCGCTCCGCTCACGCCGAGCGCGTGAACGATCGGATTGCCCGCCGCTTCAGAGGCGTAGACGATCCCGACGCCGGCCGCCCATACGACGGACATCGCGACGAAGAGCACCCAGCCTTGACGCTGATCTTTGGCGAAACGCCCGAACACGTACGTCAGCGCGGCCGGAATCAACAGGATCAGAAAGAGCTGAACCATGTCGCTGAACGGTGACGGGTTCTCGAGCGGTGAGATCGAGTTCGCACCGACGAAGCCGCCGCCGTTCGTGCCGAGTTCTTTGATCACTTCCATCGATGCCATCGGGCCGCCGGTCAGCGACTGCGCGAAGCCTTCGATGCTTTTCACATCGTGATAGGCCGCGAAGTTCTGCGGCACGCCGGTCGCCAGCAGCACGAGCGCTCCGACGATCGAGAACGGCAAGAGCACGTAGAAGACCGTGCGCGTCAGGTCGACCCAAAAGTTGCCGAGCGCGGAACCGTCCGTACGCACGAACCCGCGGATGACTGCAACCGCGATCGCGATTCCGGCGCCGGCGGAGACGAACATATGCCAGGAAAGCCCAACCATCTGCGTGAGATAGCTGAGCGTCGACTCGCCCGAATAGAACTGCCAATTGGTGTTGGTAAGAAAGCTAATCGCCGTACTCCAGGCGAGATCGGGCGCCACGTTGCCGAAGTGTTGCGGATTGAGCGGCAGATATGCTTGCGTGCGTAGCAGCGTGTACAGATAGACGAAGCCGACGAGACTGAAACCCATGACGGCCAGGACGTAGCTTTTCCACGACATCTGCCGATTCGGATCGATGCGGCACACGCGGTAGATCGCCGCCTCTACCGGAGCGAGCACGGGCGTGAGGAAGACGCGTTCGCCCATGAATAGGCGCGCCATGTAGATGCCCAGCGGCTTGACGCACGCGAGGACGAGAAGAAACAGCAGGATCGCCTGCAGCCAGCCGGCGAGCGTCATTAGAAGCGCTCGGGCCGCAACATGGCATAGACGAGATACGTAAAGCCGGCGATCGAGAGCGCGAGCCCGATCCACAGTTCCAGATTCATATCAATTCGCATCCGCGGACGTAGAGATCGATGGCGATGAAAAACGCGACGATCGCGATCACCAGCCCGATTTCGAGCAATATCACGGGTACAGAATAAACTGACCGCGAGCTCAGGGGGAGCCTCCGTTCGGCCTAGGTCAAACGGACGAACGCGACGATGGTCGCCGCGAGGAACGCAACGGAGAAGGCCATGTTGGCCCGAAAAATCGAGTCGTTGAGCGTGAAGACATCGTCCGCTACGGAAAACATCCGGTTCTCCGCGATGATGAGCACGATCCCGAACGCGATACCGGCGACGTACGCGTAGCCGGCGTGCGCGACGATACCGGCGACCGTCAAAAGCACGAGCATGATCGCGTGCGCGACCAGCAGCAACGGCCGGGCGCTCGATGCACCGAAGCGCGCCGGGATCGAGCGAATCCCGGTGGCGACGTCGACGTCGCGATCCATGAGCGCGTACGCGATGTCGAAACCCGCGACCCAAAACGTCACGGCGGCAAAGAGCAAGAGCGCTGCCGGCGAGACATACCCGGCGATGGCGATGTACGCGCCGAGCGGCGCGAGGCCGTCCACGGCACCGAGCACGACGTGTGTGCCCCACGTGAAGCGCTTGCAGTATGGATAGACGAGGACACCGATCGCGGCGACCGGCGTCAGTGCAAGACAAATTGGACGCAGCATTGCCGCCGAGATGACGAAGAGCAGCAATCCCGCGGCCATCGTCCAAAGCATCGCCGGCGGAGAAAGCGCGCCGCTGGGCAACGAACGCCGCGACGTGCGCGGATTGTCGGCGTCGATGTTGCGATCGATATACCGGTTGGCGGCCATCGCAGCGGTTCGAGCGCCGAGGACCGCGAGCGTGATCCACACGATCGGGGTCCACCCCGGCCAGTCCCGCGCTGCGAACGCGATGCCGACATAGGCGAACGGTAGCGCGAAGAGCGTATGCTCGATGCGAATGTCGCCCAGCACGAGCCGCAAGAGCCGGACCGGGTCCGTCGTCCGCCGGACGCTCACCGCTTACGCGCGCCTTCACGCGGTTCGGCGAGCAATCGCGCCAACGCACCCTCGCCTTGTCCCGACCATCGATCCGTCTTCGGTGCAAAATGCAAACCGTACTCAGCCCACCGCCCGGTCACGCGATCGCGCGTCGCGTCGTCCATGACGAGGTCGGCCGGCCACTCACGTGTGTAACCGTCGGCGCGAGCTTTGCGCGTTGCGTCGATGCCGAGCTTGTGACCGAATGCAGCAAACGACGGGCTGCTGTGGTCCAGATCGTCGACCGGGCCGGGCATGACAACGAGATCGCGTGACGGATCGATGTTGTTGGCAACGAACCACGTTACCGCGCGAACGTCCTGGACGTCGATGTCGGCATCGACGATCACCAGAACGCGCGTCAGCATCAGCATGTGTCCAAGTCCCCACAAGGCGTTCATCACCTTTTGCGCATGTCCGGGATATGACTTGTGAATCGAAACGATGCAGAGGTTGTGGAACGCACCTTCGACCGGCAGATTGTAATCCACAATTTCCGGGACCACCATCTGCAGCAACGGGAGAAAGAGACGTTCCGTTGCCTTTCCGAGCCACGCGTCTTCCATCGGCGGTTTTCCGACGACCGTCGCGGCATAGGTCGGCGCACGGCGCCTGGTGATGCACTGCACGTGGAACGTCGGGTAGGCGTCGGCCGGGGTGTACACGCCCGTGTGATCGCCGAAGGGACCTTCTTGGC
Organism: Candidatus Lustribacter sp.; assembly: GCA_965277075.1. Lineage (GTDB taxonomy): Bacteria > Vulcanimicrobiota > Vulcanimicrobiia > Vulcanimicrobiales > Vulcanimicrobiaceae > Lustribacter. Next base: position 1,348,340 of record OZ255707.1, on the reverse strand, counting down.
GGAGGTCATCGTTGTCGACGTAGCCTTCGAGAACGAATTCCGCGTCTGCCGGTACGTCGACGTCGATCGTCGTGCAACGCGCCATTCGCAGGCCACGTCCGCGCAAGACACCCGCGAAGAGCACTTCGTCGATCACCGGGGGCAGCGGCGCTGTCGCCGCGTACGTCAGCGCGGGATCGGCGCCGATGACGACCGCGACCGGTAGACGCGAGCCCGCGCTCGCCGCGTGCGCGCGCCCCTGCTTATGGCGCTGCCAGTGCATGCCTGTCGTGCGGGCGTCGTAGACGTGCATGCGATACATGCCGACATTGCGCGCGCCGCTCAGCGGGTCGCGCGTGAAGACGAGCGGCAACGTGATGAACGGACCGCCGTCGCCTGGCCATGTCGTGAGAATCGGCAGCGTCGTGAGGTCGGGTTCTTCGACGATCTCCTGAACGGGTACGACCTTCGCGCGGCGCGGGATCGCCATGCCGAGCGAACCGAGCGATGCAACCTTGCTCAATCTGCCTGCGAGGGTACCCGGAATCGAGACGTCGACCAATTTGCGCATACGCGCTTCCAACTCGGCGAGCGACCGCGCACCCAGTCCGAGCGCCATCCGTCGTTCGCTCCCGAACGCATTGGTGAGGACCGGGTATGCCGATCCGGCAACGTCGGTGAACAGCAAGGCGGGGCCGCCGGCTTTGACAACGCGGTCGGTGATCTCGGCAATCTCCAGCACCGGACTGACGCGCGTGCGGACGACGGCCAGCTCACCGATGCGTTCCAGCGCACCGATGAACTGACCGAGCGAGTCAAAAGCCATAACTGTTATTCAACCCGGAACAGTCTGACGACGCTCAACGCAAATGTCGCACGATGAGGCCGATCGCCGCCAGGAAAAATGCAGCGACCAGTAAGTTGATAAGCTGCGGCGACGAAATGCGCTTTGCGACCGACGGACCGAAGGAACCGCCGAGGAGGCCGCCCAGCGTGAGCGGCAGCACCAAGAGCCATTGCGCGTCGCCGGCGATGATGTGCGTGACAATTCCGACCGGCGCCGAAAGCAAGATGACGAACGACGACGTCGCGGCCGCGATGTGCGGCGGCATGCGGGCCGCGATCAGCATCAGCGGTACGACGATGATGCCGCCGCCGACGCCGAAGAGGCTCGACGCAATGCCCATCGTTAAGCCCGCCGGTACCGCAACCCACGGGGAGTGCAGAAACGTCGTTTCGCCGAGCGGTCGCGACGCGACGCCGCGCCGGCGCAGCGTCGCGAACGCGAGAGTCACCAGCAACAGGCCGTAGATGATGTCGAACTGCGCGACCGTGACACGGTGAACGAGGAACACGCCGATGACGCTGCCGGGGATCGCGCCGACGGCAAGCATGAGTGCCAAGCGCAGATCGACGCGCCTGTCGCGTAAGAAGCCGACGCTTGCGGCGGCGGTGTTCGCAAAAACGAGAAAGAGCGACGTCGCACTCGCGATCGTCGGCGCGATGCCGAACGCCACGCGGAGGATCGGAACCATCACGAAGCCGCCGCCAAGGCCGACGACCGAACCGAAGATACTCGCGAAACACGCGCATAAAAAAAGCGAAACGAATTCCAGCGCGGTCATCGATCGCGTATCATGACGGCGTGACGGAACTGATCGCAGTGCTCGGGGGATTCGCGATCGGCGTCGTCGGAACGTTGATCGGCGCGGGCGGCGGTTTCATCCTCGTGCCGTTGCTGGTGCTCTTCGAACCGCATTGGAGCGTCGACGAAGTCACGGCATTTTCACTTGCGGTGGTCGCGGCAAACGCGACGACCGGTGCGCTCAGCTACTGGCGCCAGGGTCGTGTCGATCCGTTCAGTTTTCCGCTCTACACGGTCGCGGCAATTCCCGGCTCGATCCTGGGCGCGTTCGCAACCGCATTCATCCCTCGGCGTGCGTTCGATCCGCTGTTCGGCGCCGTGCTGATCGGGATCGGTATCTGGCTCTTCGTGCGTCCCGGAACAACGGACGAAGGCGCGCACACCGGCCCGTTTCGCCGCATCCTCTTCGACCGCAGCGGACATCGTTACGAGTGGTGGTTTGATCCGCGGATCGGTTTCGTCGGAAGCGCGTTCGTCGGATTTTTCTCGAGCGTGCTCGGCATCGGCGGCGGGATCATCCACGTGCCGCTCTTAGCGACGATATTAGGATTTCCCGCACATGTCGCGACCGCGACATCGCACGCTGTTCTCGCGGTCACCGCAGCGATCGGGACGCTCGTTCATCTTGCCCGCGGCGATTATCGCTCGACGTGGCCGCTGGTCGTTGGCACGGCCGCGGGTGCCGTCGCCGGAGCGCCCGTCGGTGCTTTGCTTTCGACGCGCGTGCCCGGTGCGGCGATTCTTCGCATCCTCGCGGTCGCGCTCGGATTCGTCGGGATCCGTTTGCTCGTCGCGCGTTAGCGTGGCGCTCCCGTTAAACTGGCTCGCCGTGACGCGTCGATGATTGCATCGAGGTCGAGTGCGACACCGTCAGGCCGCCGGCCCGGTTCGTATGTATCACGCGTCCCGGGATCGATGCCGATGGCGTAACGGGCCCCGGCGAGAGCGGCATCGATTTTCGCTTTGCCTTCGCTCCACACGTCGGTCTTCGATACGACGTCGCCGCTGAATTGCTTCGCGCGTTAACCGTTTTCCGTTCGGCAAGGACGGCAGGCATCGGCCCGAAAAGTACGTCACGGCCGCGCTTCGACAAGCTCAGGGTGACAGAGGGCCAAGCTTAGGGTGAGGAACATCGTTGTCATCCTGAGCCTGTCGAAGGATGAAGCTGAAGGTGCCGTTCAACAAGCTCAGGATGACAGACGGGCCTGTCGGTCCTGAGCCCGTCGAAGGACGGAACGGCGTCTTAGTGGTAGGCCGCGAGCTTCACGCTGGTCACGCCGAGCGCATGCGCCAAGTCGTAGTGAGCCTGGTCGGCAATCCGATGGTAATTACCGTCGGCAGCGGCACCGTATTTCTTGTCGATGTCGTCCATGACGGTTTCGTGGATCTTGTTCGTGACAAGGTGGTCGAGCTGTGTGCCCTCATAGTACGTACCGTTGACGAGCCCGAGAACGACGACGCGCTTCGCGAGAACCGCACCGTGGACCGACGGTGACGGGAACTTCACGCCGTCCGCTGCGGCAATCTTCACCGCGTCGTTGACGGCGAAATTTTGGACCGTCACGAACGAGACGACCTTCGTCGAACCGTACTGTTTGGTGAGCTTCGCGACTTCCGCATTCGCGGTCTTCGCGCCGGCTAGCGACGTCAGCGCGGTCACAATCGAAAAGTGACCGGGCGGCCCGCCGGCCGTCACGAGTGAAATCGCGGCTTGCAGATCCGGAGCGCCGGTATACGTAACGCCGTCGGCGCCGGCAGTCCCGGGCGGCATGCCGTGATCCATCCTGCCGGACATCATCGAGCCCCCGGACATCGAGCCGCTCGCGGCGGGTATTGGGCTGGTCATGGTTTGTGCGCCGGCGGCAACCGTCGACGTTGCGACGGCCGCGGCGGCAAGAATCGGAATAAGTGCTCTGATCATTCGTTTCTCCTGAGACGTTCGAATCGAACGCCGTACGTGAAACGACGCAGCGAGCTGGACGGATGCACACTAGCTCTGGACGCGTCCGATGTACCGACGGTCGCGTGTATCGATGCGGATGACGTCACCCGGATTGACGAAGAGCGGCACTTGCACGGTGGCGCCCGTCTCGAGTTTTGCGGGCTTCGTCGTGCCGGTAGCCGTATCGCCCTTGAAGCCCGGATCGGTTTCTTCGACTTTGAGTTCGACGTGCGCGGGCAGGTCGGCACCAATGGGGTTTCCGTCATTGAACTGGACGGCGATTTTCATCCCGTCTTTAAGAAAGTCGGCCGGATCGCCGATCACGTCGCGCTGCAGGGTGACGTTCTCGTACGATTCGGCGTCCATGAAGTGGTAGCCGTCAGCGTCGTTATAAAGCATCTGCATCTCGCGGTTATCGACCGTCGCACGCTCGAGTTTCTCGCCGGCGCGAAACGTGCGCTCGACGGTCGCGCCGGATTTCACGTTCTTGAGGCGCGTGCGAACGAACGCGGACCCTTTACCGGGCTTCACGTGCAGAAACTCAATGACGGTCCAGAGTTGGCCTTCGATGACAATCGTAACGCCGTTGCGGAAATCGTTCGAGGAAATCATGTCCGGGCCGAGTTGGCGCAGCGGCGGACGCGGCCCTTGAGGGCTACGCTTTGCGCCCGAAGAGCGGCAACACGCGCTCGGTACCGTCGCGCAACCGGGCGATGTTTGCTCGATGCATGACGACGATCAAGAGTGCCGCGACCGTACCGTAGATCGCGCCGGCGATGCCGCTGCCGAACCACAGCACCGGCGTGACCGCGATACTCGCGAGCATCGAACCGGCCGATGAGAAGCCGGTCGCGAGCACGACTGCGAGCCACACGACGGCGAACGCGAAGCCGGCCGGCCACCACAACGCGATGACGGCACCGAGGCTCGCGGCGACGCCCTTTCCGCCGCGAAAGTGGAGGAACGGCGAGAAGCAGTGTCCCGCGACCGCCGCCAGGGCCGCCGCCGACGCGAGCGGTTCACCGCCGAGCGCGCGCCCGAGGAGCACGGCGACGGCGCCTTTGCCCGCGTCGAGGAGCAAGACTGCGAGGGCGCCGCCGCGACCGAGCGTCCGCAGCGCATTCGCCGCACCGATGTTTCCGCTACCCAAGCTGCGCAGATCCCGCCGAAAGAACACGCGTGAGACGATCAGGCCGAACGGAATCGCTCCGACGAAAAACGCCGCGACGACCACCGAGAGCCACGTGACGATCACGATTTCGCTTCGCGCGGACGTTCCCGGAAGTCGAGCGTGAGCGGCACACCGATGAACTCGAAGTTCGCGCGGAGCACATTCTCGACGAAGCGTTTGTACGATGGCTGGATCAGTTCGGGTTCGTTGCAGTGGAAGACGAACAGCGGCGGATGCGCCGCGACCTGCGCGCAGTAGTAGATCTTGAGCACGCGGTCTTGCGAGATCGGCGGCGGGTGCGCGAGTACCGCGTCGCGGACGACGGCGTTGAGCTTCGCGGTCGGAATGCGGCGGTCGAGATTCTCGGCAACTTGCATGACGACGGGCATCAAACTTTGCAACCGGCGCTTGGTGAGCGCGGAGAGGAACGTGACCGGCGCAAATGATGCGAACGGCAGTTGTTCGTGAATGCCTTCGGTCAGTTCGTTCTGACTGAACTCGCCGAGTTCACGCACGAGATCGTACTTGTTCCCGACGATCACGAGCCCTTTGCGCTCTTCGAGCGCGATGCCGGCCAGTCGCCGGTCGGCGTTCTGCGGCCCTTTCATCGCGTCGACGAGCAACACCGCGATGTCGCAGCGCGCGATCGCGCGCAGCGACCGGAGCGAGGTGTAGTACTCGAGCGCGCCGTGTTTGTCGGCGCGGCGCCGCACGCCCGCCGTATCGATCAAGCGGATCGTGTGGCCGCCCCATTGCAGCAACGTGTCGATCGAATCGCGCGTCGTGCCCGGAACATCGGAGACGATCGTGCGCTCTTCGCCGAGCAGCGCGTTGAGCAAGGACGACTTCCCGACATTCGGCTGCCCGATCAACGCAATCGCCAGTTCGGTTTGCGGTTCTTCGGCGACGCCTTCGTCCGGGAGTCGTTCGACGACCGCGTCAAGCAAATCGCCGGTCCCTTCGCCGTGAATGGCCGAGACCGGGTACGGTTCTCCAAAACCGAGCCGCGTGAATTCTGCATGCACCGAAAGCAGTGCCGCGGGCGACTCCGCCTTGTTCGCGACGAGCAGCACCGGATGGCGCGTGCGCCGCAGAATATTCGCGACGTCATCGTCGACCGGCGTGAGCCCGTCTTGCGCGTCGACGACGAATACGATGACATCGGCATCGCGCGCCGCGTTCTCCGCTTGCTCGCGCGTGCCGAACGCGATCGCGTCCTGCGGGTCGATGTCGAACTCGATTCCGCCGGTATCGACGATCGTGAACGTCCGCCCGCGCCACTCGGCGAGCGCGTAGAGCCGGTCGCGCGTCACGCCGGGCGTGTCCTCGACAATGGCAAGCCGTTGACCGATCAACCGATTGAAGAGCGCACTCTTGCCGACGTTCGGGCGGCCGACGATGGCGACCGTTGCGGGCCGGACCTGCACGCTGGGTTCGGCGGCATGCGCGATCTCAGCGCCGTCGAAAGGGAGTTCGGTCATGGGGAGTTGGTCGTTTCGCGGTAAGTCAGCGAATCTTGCCGTCGTCACACTCGCCGCTTTCCTGCTCGGCGCGGCGCCAACGGGCGGCGTCTACGTGACCACGCTACCCGCCGGCGCCGACGTTTGGATCGATGGGACCTACCTCGGCCGCTCGCCGATCGTGCTGGACGCCGTTACTAGGGGTATCCATCGCTTGACGCTCACGCGCACGGGGTGGAGTTCGCAGGACGTTCCGGTCAGCGTCGTTCCCTCGACAACGATCACGACTTCAGTCGTGCTGGTCCGGGCCGGAACGGCTGACGGGTTCGGAACGATCGCGCTGCACGGCGATCGGGTGGGCAGCATCACGGTCGACGGCGAACCGACGCCACTTGGTAAAGATGGAACGTTCGCGGCGCGAGCCGGGACGCACGCGGTCACGGTCCGCGTTCCTAGCGGCAAAATCACGCGCAACGTCACCGTATACGCGCAGACGCGGACAGACGTCGTGATGCTCGGCGAAACGCAAACACGTTCCTCCGTCATCGCGCCGGCCGACGACTACGTGCCGGACGACGCCGTCCGTCTCGACGGAAGCGCGATCACCGTGCACTACGGACGCCACGACATCGTCGCGCACGTCGGTTCGACGAACTACTCGTTCGATCGCCGGACGCTGACGTACGATGCGGCGCCGACCGTCATCAAGAAGCGCGTCTATCTTCCGATCGACTTGCTCACGCTCCTCACGGCCGACGACAAACGCTGATGGCAACGATCTACATCGAAACACACGGCTGTCAGATGAACGAAGCCGACAGCCAATATATCGTCCGGCGTGCCACCGGAGCCGGCTACGCGCTCGCAGAACGGGCCGAGGACGCATCGGTGCTCGTGCTCAACACCTGCACGGTTCGCGAAGGCGCGGAAAAGCGTGCCTACGGGCGGCTCGGTCACTGGAAAGCGATCAAGTCGGCCGATCCGTCGGTGCGCATCGTCGTCGCCGGCTGCCTTGCGGAACAGGATCGCAACCGCATGACGGAGGTCGCTCCGCATCTCGACGCCGTATTCGGCACGCGGGAGTTGCGCGCACTCGGCGATCAGCTCGAAGCGTGGCGGCCGGACTTCGCCGACGACGGTGAGACGGTCGACCGCGAATTGGAAACGGTAATCGGCGGAACCAGCGACGGCGTCGCGGGTCCGTACGATTCGCTGCGCGCGTTCGTCAACGTGCAGCGCGGGTGTTCGTATTACTGTACGTTTTGCATCGTCCCGCATGTGCGCGGCCGATTCGATCATCGTCCGCTCGCCGAAATCATCGGCGAGATCGAACGCAAAGTTGCGGCGGGCGCGCGCGAAATCATGCTCGTCGGACAAACGGTCAACGCGTATCGTGAACCGGCGACGGGCATCGACTTCGCGGACCTGCTCCCGATCGTCGCGGCGATTCGGGGCGTGGAACGGATCGCGTTCATCTCTTCGCATCCGAAGGATTTGAGCGAGAAGCTCGCGCGCACGGCGGCCGCGCTGCCGCAGCTCAATCCGCGCTTGCACCTCGCCGTGCAGTCGGGCTCAAACGCCATGTTGCGGCGAATGAACCGCAAGTACACGGTCGAGGAGTTTCGCGAGCGCGTCGCCACGTTCAAGCAGTTGAATCCGCGGTGGGCGATCACGACCGACCTGATCGTCGGTTTCCCCGGCGAGACCGAAGCCGACTTTCAAGCAACGCTCGACTTGTGCGCGACCGGCATGTTCGCACAGGCCTACATGTTCGTCTATTCGCCGCGACGCGGAACGCCGGCCGCGCATTGGGAACCGGTGCCGGCCGACGTACAGCGCGAACGCTTCGCACGGCTGGTCGCGCTGCAAGATGCGCACGTTCGCGCATTTCACGACCGCAAGGTCGGCACGACCGTGCGTGCGTTGATCCACGGCGTTTCGCGCAAAGATTCGACGCGCATGGCCGCCAAGACGGTCGATAACGTGACCGTGCACTTTCCCATGATCGAGACGTCGCCGCAAACCGCCGAGCCGTGGGTTGACGTGCGAATCGAGCGCGCCCATGTGTGGGGCGTTTCGGGCAGCGCGACCGGCCGCGTCGCACGCTGGGACGGCATGGCCGCGTCCATCGCCGCGCCGCTCGTCGATCTGTTGCCGATGGTGCTCTCGTAGAAGTTCGTCGGGCTTGCCCGACGAACGACGACGCTGCGGCTTCGGCGCAGCCGAAACGCGACAGATTCACGGAACGCGCATCCTCCAGAGCAGGCGGGCTTCCGTCGCCGGGCTAAGCCCTTCCCCGCGCAGATAATTCTCGCGCATATCTAACGGAAGGCGCTATTTTATGCTTACGCGTATCCTTGCGATCCTCGGTATCGTCCTTTTCGCGAGCGTTCCCGTTGCGACGCGCGCTCAGAGTGTAGCCCCTGCGATGGGCTCGGGCGGCGCGATGCAGCGTCCGACGAAAGACCAGGTTGAAACCGCGATTAAAGCGACCAATCCATCGCTCAGACAGATGCGTACGATGAAGCCGATGCTGCAGAACTACAAGTCAGAAGTCGCCGGCGCGCCGGACGAGTCGTCCAAGAAGGCGGCGGCCAAACAGCTGATGCAAGGAATGATGACCGTGTTGACACCGGCGCAGCAGGCAACGTTCAAGCAATCGCTGATGAGTCAGATGATGGCGCCTCATTAGGCCCTCGCGGAGCATTCTTCCACGGTGACCCAGTGGTCGCCGATGATCGAACAGTACCTCGGGATGAAAGCAAAACATCCCGATGCGATTCTGCTCTCGCGCGTCGGCGATTTCTATGAAGCGTACGGCGATGACGCCCAGACGATCGCACGGGCGTTGCAAATCGCACTGACGTCGAAAGACGCGGGCGGCGGAAAAAAGATCGCCATGGCCGGCGTTCCGCATCACGCGCTGGACGGCTACCTCGCGAAGTTGGTGTTGCAGCGGCGCGTCGTCGCGCTGGCCGAACAGCTCGAGGCGCCCGTCGCCAACAAGCTCGTCCGGCGCGACGTCGTGCGGGTAGTTACGCCGGGGACCGTGATCGAAGAGCAGATGCTCGAGCCCGGCGCGCACACCTTTCTCGCGGCCGTTTGCGGGCACGGCGAGACGCTCGCCCTTGCGCATGCCGACGTGTCGACCGGCCACGTCGCTGCGACCGCCTTCGATGGTGAGGCAAACTTCGACGAACTGCTTGCCGAAATCGCGCGGCTCGATCCAGCAGAAATCGTCGCCGACGTGCCGCCCGATGCACGCGCGGCTTTGCAGCGCGCGCTTGACACGACCGGCACGCGCGTCGTAACCCCGACGCTTGCCGCGGTCACGACCACGTCGCCGCCGATCGACGGCTTTTCACTCGACGCGTCGATCGCGATGCACCGCACGCTACATGCGCTCGCTGCATTCGTGCGCCGCGTCGGCATTCCGCAAAACGCGGGCGATCCGTTTCGCGCTCCGGAATTCTATCAACAGGCCACGTTCGTCGCGCTCGACGCGAACACGCGCAAGCACCTGGAGCTGCATCGCGCGCTCGGTTCGAATCCGAGAGCGACATTGCTCGCGACGATCGACCGTTCGCGAACGGCGATGGGTTCGCGGCTGCTCGCGCGGTGGCTCTCGGCCCCGCTCGTCGTGCGCGAGGCGATCGTTGCACGCGCGGATTGCGTTGAGGCATTCGTGCGTGACGGCGCGCGCCGCGCCGCAATCGCCGAGGTGCTCCGCTCGTGCTCCGACCTCGAGCGCCTCGTGCAGAAAGTGCGTTTCCGACGAGCGCTGCCGCGCGACTGCGACGCGCTGCGCCGAACCCTCGCGTTGCTCGATCCGGTCGCCGATGCATTGCGCGAAACGTCGTTACCGCCGCTGTTGGCGACGCTCGCCGCACGCTTAGCGGGATTCGACGAGTTGCGCGCCGACTTGCTGGCGACGCTCGTCGATGAGCCGCCGGCGACGCTCGGGGACGGCGGCGTGATCCGGCCCGCTGCGTCTGCCGAACTCACCGATTGCGCTGCGCTGCGCGGCGATGCTCGCGCGCGTTTGAGTTCGCTCGAAGGGCGCGAGCGCGAACGCACGGGCATCAAGGCGCTTAAGATCAAGTACGCGTCGGCGTTCGGCTACGCGATCGAAATCTCGAAGTCGCAGGCGGCGAATGTCCCCGATGATTACGTGCGCCGGCAAACGCTGGCGAATGCCGAGCGCTACGTGACACCGGAATTGCGCGAACTCGACGCTGCGATCGCCGGCGCGCACGCACGGCAACTTCGACTCGAGAGCGAGCTCTACGCTGCACTGCTGGAGCGCGTCGCGCCGTGTGTCGACGATTTGCTGGCCGCAGCGGATGCGTTGGCGCACGTCGATGCGTTCGCGTCGCTCGCCGAGGTCGCAAACGAACGTGGTTACGTGCGGCCGTCGTTCGTCGATAACTCTGCGCTCGATATCGTCGATGGCCGGCACCCCGTCGTTGAAGCGTTGCTCGGTGCGACGTTCGTGCCGAACGACGTGCATTTGCACGAAACCGATACACGTTTCGTCGTGCTGACCGGTCCGAACATGGGCGGCAAGTCGACGTATTTGCGGCAAGCCGCGCTCCTGGTGATCCTCGCGCAGATCGGTTCCTTCGTCCCCGCGCGCAGCGCAACGCTGGGCATCGTCGACCGTATCTTTACGCGCATCGGCGCCGGTGACGACCTTGCTTCGGGTCAGTCGACGTTCTACGTCGAGATGGCGGAGGCGGCGACGATCTTGCGGCGCGCGACGAATCGGAGTTTGCTGCTCGTCGACGAAGTGGGGCGCGGCACCGGAACGATCGACGGCCTCGCGATCGCGCAATCGATCTGCGAGTTTCTGCTGGAGCGTGAGGCACGCGGTCCCTTAGTGCTCTTCGCAACACACTTTCACGAACTCATCGCCCTTGCGGAACGCTGGCCCCTCGTCGGTAACTTTCATATCACGGCCGTCGAAAACAACACGCGCGGCGGTGCGCCGGTATTTTCGCATCGCGTCTTACCAGGTTCGAGTTCGCGTTCGTTCGGCATTGAAGTGGCGCGGATGGCGGGCCTTCCCTCAACGGTGATCGCGCGCGCCAAGGAGATCAGCGACGCGCTGAGCGGACGCCCGACGCTCGAAACTCAGGTCCCGTTGCGAGGGAAGTTGGCGAAACCGGCATTCATCGAACAGCCGCTTTTGTTCGATAACCTCCCGAATCGGGTAGTCGGAAAAGGATGATTGCTGATTTCTCCACGTTCCTCGCTCCCGCATATCACGACGGCGTGATCGCCGCGGCGATCCTCGCCGGTGTGATCGTGGTTGCGTTGGCCCTGCAGAGACTGACATTCGCGTTTGCGGCGCGCATCTTGCACGATCGCAAGGAGGGCCTGTGGGCGGCGCTCGTCAACCGCGCGCAAGCACCCGCGGGTTTTGCCATTCCGCTGTTGGCGGCGCTGGCGGCATTGCCGGGGCTCAGCTTTCCGCACCGGGTCGACGTGTATCTCACCCGTTTTGCCGGCATCGGCAGCATCATTGCCATCGCGTGGACGATCGTCGCAAGCATTGGGCTCTACACCGATCTTGTGAAGCGCCGGTATCGTCTTGACGTCGACGATAATCTGCGCGCGCGTCAAGTCGAGACACGGCTCGACATCCTCGCGCGCGCGATCGTGACGATCATCGTGATGGTTGCGACGGCTCTCGCACTCATGACGTTTCCGGCGATTCGTACAATCGGCACGGCGTTGCTCGCGTCGGCCGGTGCAGCCGGGATCATCGTGGGTCTTGCCGCGCGCCCGCTCTTCGAAAACCTCGTTGCGGGCGTGCAGATCGCGCTCACGCAACCGATTCGGATCGATGACGTGGTTATTGTCGAGAGCGAGTACGGTCGCGTGGAATCGATCGGGGCGACCTACGTCGTTGTCAAGTTGTGGGATCGCCGGCGCATGGTCTTGCCCTTGACGTACTTCATCGAGAAGCCGTTCCAGAACTGGACGCGCACCGAGTCGGCGATGCTCGGGACCGTGTTTCTCTATATGGACTACACCGTGCCGGTTGACGCGATCCGCGTGCAGCTACCCCGCATGCTCGCGGGCGACAAGCTGTGGGACGGTGCGGTCGCCGGCGTGCAAGTCACCGACGCCAAAGAGCGGACGCTCGAGATTCGCGTACTCGTGAGCGCCCGCAACTCGCCGGATCTCTTCGACCTGCGCTGCAACCTGCGCGAAAAGCTCATCACGTGGCTGCAAGAATCGTATCCTTCAGCATTGCCGCGCGTGCGCACGATCGAGTATGCGGAAGAGGCGCAGCTGACGTTACCGCAGTCGCGGGGCTAAGCCTCGGGCGCGGGCGCCGGTTCGGGGGTCGGAGCGGGGAGATGCTCGATGTCCGCTACGACCGGTTTGCCGGCCGCGTCTTTTTCCGGCGGCATGGTAACCGCGTTTTGCGCTTGTGCGGCCGCCGAGATCGGGCCTAGCGTGCGCGCGAAGCCGGCCAGCAGATCCAGCAGCAGCTGTTGGGTCGAGTCGATGAACGACATGGGCGGCAGGTCGGCGCGCGGTACGCGCAGCGCCGTCCGCGCTTTGCGGAACTCGGAACGAGCGACTTCCTCGTCCTTGTAGTTCGTGAGATAGTGGGCGAGTGCTGCAAGCGGACGGCCATCGGGACCCTTGGTCATTTTCGCTTCGAACGAATCGGCAAGACGGTAGACGTCGAAAACGCTCTCGATCAACGGCTCGATTCGCGAATCGTACGGAAGATAGAACAGCTTGCGTTCGAGATCGCGGAAAAGAAAATACGAAAGCGGTCCGTAGCGAACCACGCGCACGATCGTCACGCCCGTAAACGGCGGCTCGATGTGAACGATCTTGCGTTCGGTAAATTCGCGGTCCCGCTGCTCGGCCGGCTGAACGTCGCCGCGCTCGAGACGCGCTTTGTACGCGGTGCGCTCGGCTTTGATTTCTTCGACGCGCTTGTGCAGCACCGCGACACCCGGACGAGCGTGAAATGCGTCGGTTCCTTCAGGCGATTCGAGCCGCTTCTTGATCGACTCTTCCTGCAAATAGAGCGTGCGCTTCAGCTGTTGCTCGAGTTCTTCCTCATCATGTTCTTTGCGCCGCCGGAGCGATTGTGCCGCCGTCGCGTCGGCTGACGTCTGAACGGCGCGGCCGTAGAGTCGACCGGCACTGCCGAGACTCACAACGGACTCCCAAAATCCCGGCTTGACCGGTTTGTTTCGGTCGATGCGATGCGGATACCGCGCCGCGTAGTGTGCAAGCGCTTTTTGCGCCTTGATGCGTCGCTCTTCGAGCAGCGAGGCAGCGACGGCAATTTCGGCCCGAATCGCGTCGCGCTTTTTGGTGAACGCCGAACGGGTCCGCGATTCGGCGTCGCCGGCTTCGCGGCGCTCGAAGCGCAGGCGCGCTTCTTCGTAGGCCGCAATCGACTGCGCGTCTTTCTCGAAGTCGGGGATATGCCCGCCGGTGTTCTCGTGCGGCATCGTCAATGCTAGAGAATCGTCCTGTCAAAACGAGTTGTGGGTATCGGGTGTTCCGCGTACCAAGCAAGGCTTACTGCCACAAGCGCGTAAGGGCTTTGTGATGACGATTCGGCTCCTCGACCCGGTGACGATCGGCCAGATCGCCGCGGGTGAAGTGATCGAACGGCCCGCGTCGGTGGTCAAGGAACTCGTCGAAAACGCCTTGGACGCGGGCGCAAACCGCATCTCCGTTCGCATTAGCGCCGGCGGGTTAGGTGAAATCGAGGTCGCGGATGACGGGGCCGGCATTGCGGCCGACGAGGTGGCAAAGGCGCCGCTACGCCATGCCACGAGCAAGCTCCAGGGGACGGCCGCATTGCAGGCGATCCGGACGCTCGGCTTTCGCGGCGAGGGACTCGCATCGATCGTCGCCGTCGCGCGCACGACACTGGCGAGCCGCACCGCCGAAGCGGAAACGGCAACCGCGGTCGACGCGTTCGGTGAAGCGATCGGAGCGCCGTACCCGGTGGCCGGGCCGCCCGGAACGCGCGTCGTCGTTCGCGATCTCTTTGCGAACGTGCCGGCCCGGCGGGCGTTTTTACGGACGCCGGGGGCGGAGTTCGCGCGGATCGCCCAGTGGCTTTCAACGATGGCGCTCGCATATCCGGACGTCGGCCTTTCGCTTGATCACGATGTACGGCGCGTCTTCGCTTTCGGTGCCGACGGCGATTCGCTGCCGCGCCTACGGCACGTGTTCGGTCCGGGTGCGGTGGCCCTGTTGCCGATTCGCGGATTCGGTGACGGCGTCAGCGTGGAAGGCTGGATTGCGCCGCCGGGCGATGACCGTCCGGACCGCCGCGCGCAGATACTCTTCGTCAACGGGCGGTTGTTACGGTCGACGGCCCTCGCGGGCGCGTGGTCGGGTGCGTATCGTACGTTCGCGATGAAAGGCCGTCATCCGTATGGGGTGCTCTTCGTCGACATTGCGCCCGATGCCGTCGACCCGAACGTTCACCCGACGAAGAGCGACGTGCGTTTGCGATTCGGCGAGCGCGTCAACGCGGTCGTTCGCGCGGCGATGGGCGATGCGTTGCGCGCGGCTGCGAGCGCGCGACTCGGTCGTGCGATTTCATTCGCACCCGCTGCCGCCGGCGCGCCGTCTCCCGAAGTGATGATGCCGAGCGGCTGGAGCGATCGTCTCACGCCGGTCGACGACGACGCCCCCTCGTCACTACGCGTGATCGCGCAAGTCGATCGAACGTATCTGCTCGCGACCGACGGCGAAGCGGTGGTGCTCGTCGATCAGCACGCCGCGCACGAACGTGTCGTCTACGAAGAGCTGATGGCGAATGCAACCGAGGCGGCTCCCGCACAACCGCTGCTCGTGCCGATTGCGTTCGAAGTACGTCCGGACCAGGCGCGTTCGCTCGAACAGAGTCGCGACGCGCTCGCCGCGAGCGGTCTCGCGATCGAATCGTTCGGCGAGAACGCGTATCGCATCACGGCGATGCCGGCCCAAACAACGCACGCAGGACGAACGCGTGCCTTCGACATCGCCGCGTTCCTCGACGGGCTCGACGACGATCATCGTCCGGCAGACGAACGGCATAACGTGTGGGCGTCGCTCGCGTGCCACTCGTCGGCTCGCGCCGGCGACCCGTTGGCGCTTGCCGAGATGACGGTGCTGCTCGAGCGCTTGCAACGCTGCGCGAACCCAATGCACTGTCCGCACGGACGCCCGACGATCGTGCGGCTCGAACCCGAGGCAATCGCGCGTTTCTTCAAGCGGTGACCGCCGCGTCAGACGGCGTCCTCATTCTTACCGGCCCGACCGCGTCGGGGAAGACCGCGCTCGCGCTCGAGCTGGCGGAAATGTACGGCGCTGAGATCGTCGGCGCTGATTCGCGTCAGATCTATCGCGGCATGCCGATTGGAACGGCGGCTCCGAGCGAAGGGGAGCGCGCGCGCGTTCCGCATCATCTCGTCGCGTTTCTGGATCCCGCGATGCGCTATTCGGCAGCGCGTTTCGTCGTCGATGCGCGCGCGGCGATCGATGAAATTCATGCGCGCGGACGACGCGCGATCGTCGTCGGCGGGACCGGCTTTTACATTCGCGCGCTCGCCGGCGACGTCGTGCTCGACGCAGCGCACGATGTTGCCCTGCGCAACCGGCTCGCGCGTGAAGCGCACGTGCATCCGCCTGAAGCACTCGCGGCGTGGTTGAGTGCGCTCGCGCCCGAACGTGCGGCCGCGATCGACGCGCAGGATCCGTATCGGGTTGCGCGTGCGCTCGAGATTGCGCTAGTGCGCCGCTCTCCGGCGCCGACCGTGCGCGGGCCGCTGCCGACGTTACGCGCCGGCGCCATACCCTACGCGAAGATTGCCATCGACGTCGCTCCTGCGACACTCGTCGAACGGATCGAGCGGCGCGTCGACGCGATGCTGGCCGCGGGGCTCGTTTCGGAGGCGGAGCGCGTCGGGCTCGATGCCGTGGCTGCCGACGCAGTGGGCTATCGCGAAGCGCTGGCGTTTTCGAACGGTTGGTCGACGGAAGCGGAACTGCGAGTGCAACTGATTCGCACGACGCGGCGTTACGCAAAACGACAGGCGACCTGGTTCCGTGCGGAGCCGGATCTCGTCCGTGTGGCGCCGCTTGATGCGAGCGCGACGGCAAGACAACGCCTCGGTTGGACGAAGGCACGACGATGACGATCCGGCAGACGCCGATCCAAGATGTGTATCTCGCGGAGGTCAAGCGCCAAGCCGTTCCGGTGGTCATTTACCTTGTGAACGGTTTTCAGCTGCGCGGCGTCGTGCGCGGCTACGATCCGTTCACGATCGTCCTCGAGTTCGAACACAAAACGCATTTGATCTATAAGCACGCCGTCTCGACGATCTCACCGCAGGGACCGGTGGTCGCGCCGCTCGTGCCCGAAGAAGTCGCGTCCTCGTGATCGAGTTCGCCGTACCGGTCGTGAAGATGAACGGCACGCGTAACGAATTCATTATCGTCGATGCGCGCGAAACGCCGCTTGCCGATCCGGTCGAATTTGCCCGGCGTGTTTGCGATCCGGAGCGCGGCTTCGGCGCCGATGGACTGTTGATCGCGTTGCCGTCGAGGACCGCCGACGTCCGCATGCGCGTCATCAACGCCGACGGCAGCGAAGCCGAAATGTGCGGCAACGGGATGCGTTGCTTCGCGCGCTTTCTCGACGAGGTCGACGGCCGCTCATCATCGGTCGTTGAGACGCTCGCGGGCACCGTCGCAACCCGCGTGCTCTCGCGCGCGCCGTATACGATCGCCGAAGAGATGAACGCGCCGGTGTTGGGCGTGCCCCACGCCGTGGCCGGCTTCACGGCGACACCGGTCGACGTCGGCAACCCGCACGTCGTGATCTTTGTGGATGATCTCGATGCGGTCGACATTCGTGAGGTTGGGCCGCGTATCGAACGCGACCCGCGCTATCCGAACGGGACGAACGTGCACGTCGCATTTGACGACGGCAACGTGTTGCGCGTTCGCCATTGGGAACGCGGCGCCGGCGCGACGGCGGCCTGCGGGACCGGAGCGGTCGCGTGCGCGGCCGTTGCCATCGCGACGCGCGGCGCGACGTCGCCGCTGACCGTTCACGTTCCGGGCGGCGAGCTGCGCGTCGAGTGGACGCCCGGATCACGTGCGACACTGATCGGCGACGCCGTGCGAGAATTCAGCGCGACGGTACGCTAGTGTGCTGATGCGTTCGGCGCTCGCGTACACCGATGCGCGCGGGCGCGTATTCTTTGATGAAACGAAGGCACCCCTGGCTGACGGCGGCGTCGTGCGCGAACCGTGCCCGGATGAATTGATCGCCATGCCGGACGGCGGTATCGTGACGATGCTACCGGGCCGCGCACCGCGCGTGACTGGCGGCCGAGGCGCTGCGCGGCGAACGGCGCTCGGGGTTCTGTTGCCGGCCGGTTATACGCGCACGTTGCTGCCGGCGTATGCGGCGCGCGCCGGCGCGCCGCAGCTGCCGCTCTTCGGCTATACGTTTGCGTGCGCGGTCGACGATGAGCTGATGGTCGCCGCGATGCGAACGGATGAAGGCGAAGATTGGCAGCCGCGCCGCTTCGGCGAGGGCGAACTCGAAGCGATCGTCTCGGCGCGACTCGCCGGCGATCCGCACAATCGAACGCTCGCGCAACTTGCCGTGTGCGCGCGCGAGTATGGCTGCTTCACCGCGCAGAACGTGTTTCTTGAGCGCGGCGAGGCGGCGATTCCGGTAGCGCCGCGTTGTAACGCCGCGTGCATCGGGTGCATCTCGGAGCAAGACGCGGAAAGTACGGTTCCCTCGCCGCAAACGCGAATCGCGTTCGAACCGGCGGTGGCCGAACTCGCGCGTATCGGCGTACATCACCTCCAGCGCGTCGAACACGGCATCGTTTCATTCGGTCAGGGATGCGAGGGCGAGCCGCTCTTGCGCTCGATCCAGATCGCCGGCACGATCGAGCGTATACGTGCCGTGTGCGCAAACGGGACGATCAACTGCAACACGAACGGTTCGCTTCCGTCCGCGCTGCAACGCCTGATCGATGCCGGACTGCAAGCGGTCCGGATCAGCTTGAATTCGTTCCGGCCCGCCGTCTACGCCGCCTATTATCGGCCGACGGGTTATGCTCTCGATGACGTGCTCGCAAGTGTTGCGCTTGCCGCGCGCTCGGGATTGCGCGTCTCGCTCAACCTGCTCACGCATCCGGGCGTGACCGACGACCGTGCGGAAGTCGAAGCGACCGAAGCGTTTCTCGGCGCCAATCCGGTCGCGCTGGTGCAAACGCGGACGCTCAACATCGACCCCGACGTGTATTTCGCGCGCGTCGGGCGTCCGGCCGAACCACTCGGTATGCGCGAAGCGCTCGAACGCATCGGCCGCCTCGGCATTCCGCTCGGCAACTTCACGCACACGCACTGATTCAGACACCGCGCGTAGCGTGGCGGACGAGATCGCCGCCGAGTGTCACGTCGCCCGACACGCTCGCGCTGACGTCGACTCCCCGGCCGTTGTTCGTGAACGTCGTGGTCATCGATTGTCCGGTGCCGTTCTGCTCGCTGATCGATACGGCGCCGTTCTGCGCTTCGGAGACGACTTCACCGCCGGAGAGCGTGACGGTTCCGCCGGCCGAAAGCCCGACGGCGGATCCGTTGTCAACGACGGAAATGCCGCCGTTCGTACCCATCGTCACGCTGTCGCGACCATGATTCATCCGCGCGGTTGCGCTCGCGTTGTACGTCACACCGTTGGCATCAGACTGCGTAACCGTTGTCGAGACACGGAAGTGGTCGCCGAAGTCGTTCGTCGAGAGCAAATCGCCGTGCGCGCTCATGCTATCGAAGCGATCGTTGATTTGCGACGTCGTTCCGTTGGTGTTCTGCAGCGTTCCGTTAACGGCCAGATGCGGATCACCGGTCGACGAGAGCGTCGCGTTTTGAAAGGTGGCGCCGGGCAGAGCGGAGCCGGCGCCGTAGCCGCTCGCGTTTCCGCCGGACGAACCCACGAGTTGTTGCAACATGCACAAGATCTGACCGAGTATGCCGTTCGCCGCCGCCGGGCCGGACGCAGACCCGCCGGACGGCACGCCGCTGCCCCACCACGTCGGACGAAACCCGTCGCCTGCGCCCGGCGTCGTCATGTTGAACCCGTCGTTGAATGCACCGCCTTCGGTGCCGAAGCCGTTCTGCTGCCAGAGGCCGGCCCCGTTGGGCTGAAAATTGCTGTTGATCCAGGACATCGAAGAACGGCTCCTTTGCGTGTCGGGAGATGTCGCACTCCCATCACGCCGAGCCGCTCCGCCGGCTAGTGCCCTACGGCGCCGGTTTTGCCAATTCGCTTTCGATCGTCGCGAGCAGTAATGAATCGTCGGGCGCGACATCGGACGCGAAACGGGCGACGACGCTGCCGTCGCGGCCGATCAAGAACTTCTCGAAATTCCAAAGGACGTCGGCCGGATTGTCTTGCGTGATCCCGTAACCGGCGAGTTTGGCGCGGAAATCACTGCCCGGTTTTTCCGTCGCGGCCGGTTGTGCGGCGACGAGGGCGCGATAGAGCGGGTGCTGGTCGCTGCCCTTGACCGAGATCTTGGCAAACATCGGGAACTGCACGCCGTAAGTCGTCGAACAAAACGTTGCGATCTCGGGGTTCGCACCGGGTTCTTGCGCACCGAAATCGTTCGCGGGAAACCCGAGCACGACGAGGCCGCGGTCGCGCTGCGATTCATAGAGCGATTCGAGCCCTTCGTACTGCGGTGTGAAGCCGCATTTCGATGCGACGTTAACGACCAGCACGACGCGGCCCGCGAACTCGCCGAGCGCCGAGGCTCCGCCGTCGATGCGTTCGACCGGGATTTCGGAGAGAGAAGTCATGGAGCCGTCCCTACCAATGCTGCGCAGACGTCCGCGCGGGCTGCGTGTTTGATCATCGCGATTACGCCGTCGCCGACGTGAAAGACCGTTTCACCATTGGGGATCACGACGTCACCGTTCCCACGATCGACGGCGACGATGACGCTGCCGATCGGCAACGCAAGGTCGGCGACGCGCCGGCCGTTGGCGGGTGACTCGTCGCCGATGGCGAGCTGCACGAGTTCGAGGTCGCTCTTCCCGAGCCGCGCGAGCGTTTCGAGCGTCGTCGCGTTCACGCGATCGTCGATGATGTCGAGGATGATCTCGGTCGACGAAACGACGATCACCGGCCGGTCGCCGTCGAGTGATTCAAAAATCAACTTATTCTTCGGATTGTTGACGCGTGCGACGCAGCGCGCCTTCGAATGCTTCTTCGTGATCAGCACGACGACCAGATTGTCTTCATCGTCACCGGTGTCGGCGACGACCACGTCGGCGCGTGCCACGCCGGCTTGTAAGAGGACGTTCGGATCGCAGCCGTCACCGACGACCGCGAGGTCGGTCTCGAGCAGGTTCGTCATCATTTGCGCCTTGCGCGGATCCTTTTCGATGACGACCACTTCGTGCTGCTGCTTGATGAGGCCGCGCGCAAGATACGTGCCGACCTTGCCGCCGCCAACGATGACGATGAACATCCGTGCGACCTATGCGCTCTGCTTCGAAGGGCTCCGCATCGACGAGCTCAGCTCCGACGGGTTCGGCTTTGCTTCGACGCGGGCTTTGCTGAATTGCGCTGCAAAATCCGCGAGCGCGTCGGGAGCGACGACGACGTTGATCTCGTCGCCGTCTTCCAACATGTCGCCCGGTGCCGCGACGCGCACGTTGCCGAGCCGGCGCACGGCCGACACGCGCACGCGGCCGTTGCTCTCGATGTCCATGACGCGCTTGCCGTCTTGCGCGGGACCGATGGTTGCGACCAGTGCCGAGAGCTTGCCGTAATCGAACGACGGCGTCGACGTGTAGGGCGCGTCGAGCAGCGCGTCGCGAATGATTTGCGCGCCGAGCGTCGTCGGTGAGAACGTCTCGATGCCGAGTTCACGGTAAATTTGGCCGCGCGGCGGATCGTAGATTCGCGCGACGATTTTCGGGATGCGAAACATCCGCTGCGCAATCAGCGCCGCCATCACGTTGCGATTATCACCGTCGGTGACCGCAACGAAGCCGTCGGCGCGGTCGGCGCCGGCGCGCTTGAGAACGTCGTAGTCGATGCCCGTTCCGACTTCGACGCCGCCGCCAAAACGCGGGCCTAGCCGCTTGAATGCAGTTGGATTTTCGTCGACGACGACGACGTCGTGCTTCTCGGCGACGAGCAATTTCGCGAGCGTCGAACCGACGCGCCCACAGCCGACGATGAGGTATCGCATATATGAGTCGTTCGCACGTTTTGACGGCGCGGCCGGAGTTCCCGCGGCAGGAGCGGAATGCTGAACTCGGAAGTGAGGTGGCTTTGCCCCAGCCGTCATTCGTTACGGGATGTAGCTCAGTTTGGTAGAGCGCTGCGTTCGGGACGCAGAGGTCACAGGTTCAAATCCTGCCATCCCGACCACTTCTCCCCACTGACAAGCGTTCGCCGATTTGTTTTCTCGCTTCAGCCCGGCAGCGCGACGCGTGTTACGGGCAGCCGAACAAGAGTGTCGCAATCACGATCACTACTATGTCGGTGCCGAACACATGCTTTACGCACTCTTGGAAGAACACGACCGGGCCGTTGACGACGCATTGCGAGCCGCCAACGTTTCCGTCCCGGCAGTTCATGCGCACGTCAAGCGCGTACTCGGAACCGGCGAGGGTCGAACATGGGAAGGTATCCTGCTCACACCACGCGTGCGAAAGATCATCAAGCTTGCTGAAGGGCGTGCCGGCGGGCGTGACGTCGAACCAATCGATCTGTTCGAATCGATTCGCGACGAAGGCGGCGGCGTGGCGGCGGAGATCCTCCGACGTAACTCTATCCGTTCCGCGCGGTAAGGCGTCCTGATGGAGAACCTCAGCGGCTTTTTCCACTCGGTGGTCGTCCATTTCGGCTACGCCGGTCTGTTCTTCGTCATGTTTCTCGGCAACATCGGTATGCCGGCCGGGACGGAGATCGTGATGCCGACGGCCGGCGCGCTGGCCGGAACCGGCCATCTGCCGACGCTCGGCGCGCTCCCTGCGTGGTGGCTCGTCGGCCTTGTCGGGACGCTCGCCGAGGTGTGCGGCGGCTTAGTTCTCTATTACATCGGGTGGTACGGCGGTATCGCGTTCGTTCATCGTTACGGCAAGTACGTACGTTTTCGCGAGCACGAACTCGAGAACGTCAATGCGTTCTATAAGAAGTACGGGCGCTCGACGGTGTTTTGGTGCCGGTTCGTTCCGTTCGTTCGCGGCGTCGCGGCGCTGCCGCCCGGCATTTCGCGCATGCCGAAACGGTTTTTCATCACCTACACGGCGCTCGGCTCGGCGATCTTCTGTTTTGGTCTTGCTTACCTCGGAGACGTCGCAGGGCACAACGTCGACATGATCACCGCCACCGTCCACGACTTTGCGCTCGCCATCGTCGCAGGTTTCGTTCTCGTCGTCGGCGTCGCGATCGCGGTGTTGCGCGCGCGCTCACGCCGCGCGCGCGCGGCGAGCGCCGCCACGACGCGAACCGCCTTGTAGCTACGCCGGTCGCAAGACGGCGATCGGTACCGTTGCGAAGGCATCAGCGATTGCGAGTTCACCGTCACCCGACGTCGTAAGGGTGCGCCCATCGAATACATTACGATACATCGCGTTGGAACGATTGAGTGCGACGTGCTCGGTCGGGAAGGCGACCCGCAGTCCCTCCGCGCGCGCGCGCACGAGCCGCGGGACGATCGTGACGATCTCGTCGCGTGCAAACGCGAGAGCGTCGTCGGTCCCCGTCGGGAGCGCACGATAGCCCGTGCCGAGAAACGTTGCGGGAAACTCGCGCCGCAGATGCAGCAGCCGCCACGTGACGTAAAGTTTGAGGTGGCCCTCGCTCCACCGTCCGCAGAGGTCGCGCGCGAGCGCTTCGGGTTCACCGTCGCGGCCGGCGAACGTCGCGAGAATCGCTTCACGTGCGGCGTAGTCGACCGGCCGGCGATTGTCAGGATCGACGAGCGAGAAGTCCCAGAGTTCGGTGCCCTGATAGATGTCGGGTACGCCGGGCGCCATAAGCTTGAGCGTGAGCTGTGCGAGGCCGTGAATCGCGGCGACCGGCGCGAGCGAGACGGTCAGCGCGCGAACGTCGCGCAAAAACGGCCGCTCGCGCACGAGCGCGCTGCGGATGAACGTATCGAGCGCGCGCTCGTACTCGACGCGCGGTGACGTCCAGGACGTGTGCAGCTTCGCTTCACGCGCCGCCTTGAGCGCGTATGCGGCAAGTCGCTCCACGTACGCGGCGTGTTCCGCGTCATCCGGCTCGGCGGAGCCGAGCCAATGCGGCGGCAACGTGCCGACGACGGTCTGGTAGAACAAGAACTCGTCGCTGGGTGCGATCGACGCACTGTCGGTCGCACGGAAACCATCGTTCATGCGATCCCAGCGCGCGATCGCGCGGCTCCACTCGGCGGGGAATTCGCTCAGCGCCGCCATTCGTAAGCGCGTATCTTCGCCGCGCTTGTGATCGTGCGTTGCGGTCGCGAGCATCGCGTTCGGATGCATCCGGGCGCGCTCGGCGTTCGCCGCATGGAAGTCGTCGATCGAGCGCCCGAAGCGCGCCGGCTCGCCGCCGACCTCGTTGAGCGCCGCGAGGCGCACGTAGCGATAAAATGCGGTATCTTCGAGCGATTTCGCAGTAACGGGACCCGTGTACTGTTGGAACCGCATCGCAAAGCGAAGCACCTCGCGCCGGTCGTATCGGGCGCCCGGGACGTGGACGATCGCGACGGTGAGGATGTCGTGCAAAAAATCGAAGACGCCGCCGTCGTCTTGTTCGCGGAGCTGCGCCGCACGTTCGATCGCCGATTCGATCACCGCACGATCGTCGGGTTCGGCGTCGTCGTCGACGACGTAGGTGCGGTACACGGGGAACGCCGCGACAACCTCGGTGAGGGCGCGGCGTAGCCCGTTCGTCGTAAAGTCGTTCGAACGGCGGTCGGCGTGCGCGATGCGGGTCAACGCGTCGGCGAGGACTTGCAGTTCGCTCGCGAGGTCGAAGCGCATGATGCGGCGTTTGGCCTCGTACGCTTCATCGCCGAACGTCGTCGCGCGGCCGATCGCGCGTTGATAAATGCGATCGAAGAGCCGCTCGTTGCGCGACGCGACGAATAAACCCAAGACGTCGTTCATGAAGTCGTAGCCTGTCGTGCCGGCGATGCGCCAGCCGGGACGAAGCCGTTCCGAACCAAGCAATATTTTTTCGACGACGAGATAGAGCGGATGACCCAGTGCCGCCGCCCGGTCGACGAGGAGGTTTGCGTAGCCGCCGGGGTTGTAGAGCCCGTCGATATGGTCGATACGCAAGCCTTGTATGCGCCCGTCGGCGATCATCGCGAAGACGAGTTCGTGCGTGCGCGCGAGCACCTCCGCATCTTCGACGCGCAATCCGGCCAGGTCGTTCACGTCGAAGAACCGCCGGTAGTTGATCTCTTCCGAAGCGATGCGCCAGAAGGCGATGCGATAGTGCTGCGCCGCGACGAGCGCGTCCATGCGATCGGGGTTGCGCGCGATATCGGCAGCTGCGGCTTCGATGGCACGCGCGACCGAGCCGTCGCGTGCTTGTTCGGCGAGTTCGTCCTGCAGACGTCCGGCGCGCTCGCGGATCGCCACGCGCCGCGTCGCTTCACGCGGTCGTCCGCGCAATGCGGCGAACGACGTCGCAAGGTCGCCGAGCGCATTCGCCCGACCGTTCGCTTCAGCGGCCGCCGGCCCGAGGAGCAACGCATACGACGGCGGCGTCAACGGAAACTGACGATCGAAATAGTTGAGCCGGAAGCGTCCGCGCCGGGCGTCGAAGGAGACGGAAAGTTGGCCGTCTTCGACGATCTTGCCGTAGTGGTCGCCGAGCACGGGAAGGACGACTTTTCCGCGTCCGCTCGACGCTTTATGCCAGTCGATATCAAAGAAATTTGCGTACGGCGAAAGTTCACCCCAGGCGAGAACGTCGCGCCACCACGGATTATCGAGCCCGATTCCCATGTGATTCGGCACGAAGTCGACGATATGTCCCATGCCGCGCGCGTGCAGAGCCTCGACCATCGCACGATGTTCCGCTTCGTTTCCGATCTCCGCGTTGAACGCGTTGTGATTGACGATGTCGTAGCCGTGTTCGCTGCCCTTGCGCGCCGCGAAATACGGCGACGCATAAAGGTCGCCGATGCCGAGCGCATCGAGATAGGGCACGATCCGTTCGCCGTCACGAAATGAAAAATGCGGGCCGAATTGCACACGATAGGTTGAAAGCGGGACCGGATTCTCGCGCGCGCCGCCGTTCACGTACGCGACCAGCGCACGCTCCATGGCGGAGCGACCCCGTCGCGATAGACCGGGTCGTGCGTACCGGCGAACATCTCGCCGTCGAGCCGCTCGCGCATCGCCGGCAACGGCTCGGGACCAAGATTCGCGTCGGCATGCAGTACACCGTCCGCGAGGTTCCATCGCAGTTGCAATCCGCGCTCACCGACTCGCACGAACGACGCGTCCATCCCGGTCACGTTGGCGATGTAGGGCACGACGGCTTCGGAGCGCGTGTGAAGGAGCGTCGTTGCGAACGCGAGCATGCGCGCGTGCTCGGGCTCGTCGCGCTCTTCCCAGCGCAATCGCGAGGCGGCGAACGTCTCGGGCGCTTCGGGATCCGGAATCGTTTGGCGCGCGGCCGGATCGCTGAACGCCGGAAACGCAGCGAACTCCCGTCGCCGTCCTTCGGTAACGGCGCGAGCGAGATCGCCTGAGAAGCCGGAGAAGAAGAGAAACGGTGTCGACGCTGCCCACTCTTCGCCCATAAAAATCAGCGGCGGGGCGGGCGCGAGATAGACCAACGCCATCGCGGCTCGAATTGCGTCCGGCGGCGCGAGTCGCGAGAGACGGTCGCCCATGGGCCGGTTCCCGATCTGATCGTGATTTTGCAGGAACGAGACGAACTTCGTGAGCGCAAACCGGGCGCTCGCGGTGCCGCGCGGCATGTCGTCGCGATGCGCCGAAACTTCGCCTTGATACGCGAAGCCCGACGTGAGTGCGCGCGCGAGCAAACCAGCCGGATCGGCGACGTAATCGCGGTAGTAGCCGTCGCCTTCGCCGGTGACGAGTACGTGCACGCAGTGATGCACGTCGTCGTTCCATTGCGCGTCGTATCCATCGTCGAGCGGTGCGGCGTCGTTGAGGTCGTTTTCGACCACCAGCGCGACGAAACGATCCGGCTCGCAGGCGGCCAGCGCCGTCGTGCGCACTTCATGCA
Source organism: Candidatus Lustribacter sp. (assembly GCA_965277075.1). GTDB lineage: Bacteria > Vulcanimicrobiota > Vulcanimicrobiia > Vulcanimicrobiales > Vulcanimicrobiaceae > Lustribacter. The sequence continues at coordinate 1,321,859 of OZ255707.1, read as the reverse complement.
GGAACGAGGGCGCGAACGGATCGACGATCGCGTGGATCGCATCGAGTCGCAAGCCGTCAAACCGGTACTCGGCCAACCAGTATGCCGCGTTTTCGGCAAAGAATGCGCGCACGTCCGGTATCGTCACATCGAGCGCGGCACCCCACGGTGTGTGCGTGCCGGAATTGAAAAATGTCGGCGCATACGCGTTGAGATAGTTGCCGTCGGGCCCGAAGTGGTTGTACACGACGTCGATGAATACGGCGAGGCCGCGTGCGTGTGCCGCAACGATCAAACGCTTGAGATCGTCGGGCGTGCCGTAGCCGGCGAACGGCGCATAGGGCAACACGCCGTCATAGCCCCAGTTGCGCTCACCGGCGAAGGCGGCGAGCGGCATGAGCTCGACCGTCGTCACACCGAGCGCAACGAGATCATCGAGACGCTCGACGGCCGCCGCGTACGTTCCCTCGAAGGTAAAGGTGCCGACGTGTAGTTCGTAGATCGATTGCTCGTGCCAGGGTCGCCCTTTCCAGCCGTCGTCGGGCCACGCGAAGGCCGTTGCATCGACGACTTCGCTCGGCTCGTGCACGCCGCCGGGTTGAAAGCGCGAAGCCGGATCGGGAACGTGTAAGCCGTCCGGGAGCACGAACGCGTAGCGCGAGCCGGGGCGCGCCTCGGAATCGTCGAGGGCGAACCAGCCGCCGGCTCCGCGTTCCATCGGAAGTTTTCGTCCGTCGACGGCGCATGCGACGGAATCGAGCGCCGGCGCGTAGAGCCGAAAGCGGTACCCGCGCTCGAGCGGCTGCGGACCGAAGCGCCCCGTATACGCGTGACGCAACATCGTACTTTTTCCGGGCGACACTTTCACCAAGGGCAACCTTACCCGCGACCGCGACGAATCACGCGCCGCTCAAAGCCCGCTTGCCGGGTCATGGAGAAGAAGGCAATTCCGTGACCATGCATTCCCGTGGTGCGCTCCTCGAGCGCACGCTCTCGCAACTCCCCGACAACCCCGGCGTCTACATGATGATCGGGGAAGACGGCCGCATCCTCTATATCGGAAAAGCGGTTTCGTTGCGAAATCGCGTGCGCTCCTACTTTCAGGATAGCGCCGCGCACGCATATCGCACCCAGCGCATGATCGAACGCGTTGCCGACGTGCGGACGATCGTCGTATCGAACGAGATTGAATCGCTGATTCTGGAAGCGAACCTGATCAAGCGGCATCAGCCGCCGTTCAACGTCCGTCTGCGCGACGACAAGCGTTTCCCGTACCTCAAGGTCACAAACGAGCCGTTTCCGCGTGTCGTCTTCACCCGCATCGTGCGCGACGACGGAGCGCGTTACTTCGGCCCGTACACGAACGCGGCCGGTTTGCGTGAACTGATCGATCTCGTTCGGATCGTGTTTCCCTTGCGCACGTGCCGCGAGCCGATCGACGGCAAGCGTAAGCGCCCGTGCCTGCAGTATCACATCAAACGCTGTCTCGCACCGTGCGTCGGATACCAATCCGAGGACGATTACGACGCGCTGGTCGATGAAGTCGTGCTGTTTCTCGAAGGGCATCACGATGCGCTGATCAACCGGTTGCAACACGACATGAGCGACGCGGCCGAACATTTCAACTTCGAAGCGGCGGCCCGTCTGCGCGATCGCATCATCGCCGTGCGCCGCACGATCGAATCGCAGAAGGTCGTATGGCGCTCGCGCATCGATATGGACTTGATCGCCGTCGCGCGCGAGCGCGGGCAAGCGTGCATGCAAGTCTTCATGGTCCGCAACGGCAAACTGCTGGGCCAAGAACATTTCATCCTCGACGGCACTGCCGACCTGAGCGACGACGTGCTGTACTCCGAGTTTCTCAAGCAGTTCTACACGGCGCGCAGCGGCGATCTGGGCCTCGATCCGGCGCTCGCCGGCGACGTTGCGGGAAGTCCCCTCGGTTTGCGGGCCGCCCGCGACCAGCAGTCGCCGGTCGCGGTGAAGGCGCGCTCGCGCCGCCGCGACGGTAGTGCTGCAGCAATTCCCAAGGAGATTCTCGTGCAGGCGCTGCCCGACGATCGCACGGTCATCGAACTGTGGCTGACCGACGTGAAAGGTCAGCGCGTGCGCGTCTTGCATCCCGAACGCGGCGAACGCGCCGACTACCTGCGCATGGTGCAGAAGAACGCCGAGCAGAATCTCAAGGCGTTTCTCGTGCATCAGGAAGCACAGGAATCGGCGTCGGCAACCGCTTTGACCGAACTCGCTGCGGCGCTCGATCTACCCGAACCGCCGCATCGCATCGAATGCTACGACATCTCGAACATTCAAGGCACCAATTCGGTGAGCTCGATGGTCGTCTTCATCGAGGGTCGCGCGAAGAAGAGCGACTACCGTCACTTCAAGATTCAATACGACAAGGGGCCGAACGATTTCGCGATGATGCAAGAGACGCTCAGGCGGCGGCTGCGCTATCTGCGTGCCGACGCAGACCGTCCGCCGATCGCCGACGGCGACGCGGCGACGGCTGCGATGGAAGCACAAGCGCGCAAGCGCGAACGCTTCCACGAGAAGCCCGATCTGCTATTGATCGACGGCGGGAAGGGACAATTGAACGCCGTCGTCGAGGTCATCCGCGAGATGGACATGGTCGGCATTCCGGTCGCGGGTCTTGCCAAAGAGAACGAGTGGCTTTACGTTTCCGGAAATCCCGATCCGATCGTGCTGCCGCCGAACTCGCCCGGCCTCCACCTCGTCATGCGCATTCGCGACGAAGCGCATCGCTTTGCGATCACGTACCATCGTGCACGACGCGATAAAGCGATGACGCGTTCGGCACTCGACACGCTGCCCGGCGTTGGTCCGGTACGGAAGAAGCGATTGCTGACGGTGTTCGGTTCGGTGAGCGCGATCAAGCGCGCAAGCGTCGATGAGATCGCCGCCGTGAAGGGCATGAGCCCTGCGCTGGCGTCGAATCTCAAAGCGGCGCTCGAGGCGTGATGCCGTTCGATCCGTTTCCGCTGGTCCGACCGCTGTTGCACCGGCTCGATCCTGAAACCGCGCACGAGTTCACGCTGCGTGCGCTGGAAGCGGACCTCATCCCGCCGCAGCCGCCGGTCGACGAGCCGTCGATCGCGATCGAGCTATTCGGCCGCCGGCTCGCAAGCCCGATCGGGTTGGCGGCGGGGTTCGACAAAAATGCACGCGTTTACGCGCGTATGTTTGCACAGGGCTTCGCGTTCGTCGAAGTCGGCGGCGTGACGCCGCTGCCCCAAGCCGGGAACCCGCGTCCGCGCGTGTTTCGTTATCCGGAGCAACGTGCCGCGATCAACAAGATGGGCTTCCCGAACGATGGCGCGCGGGTCGTCGCATCGCGCCTCGCCGCGCGAACCGTACCGGGTCTGCTCGGCGTCAACCTCGCGAGCAACGCGCAGAGTGCGGACCCGGCGAACGATTTCGTCGAGCTCGTGACGCGCTTCGCGCCGTTGGCCGATTACCTGACGTTGGACATATCGTGCCCGAACACCGAGAACGGGCAGCTGTTTCTCGATCCCGCGCGGCTTCGCGATCTGCTCGCGCGCGTCGCCGCAATCGATCTCGGTCCGCTACGCCCCGCGATCGCCGCCAAGCTTGCACCGGACATCGACGATGGGACGCTCGACTCGCTCGTCGCGGCCATGCTCGATGCGCGCGTCGATGCGATCGTCGTCGGTAACACGACGGCACGCCGCGACGCGCTCGGCGACGGTGTGTATCCGCCCGGCGGCCTCAGCGGCGCGCCGCTCTTCGCACGATCAACGGCGCAACTCGCGCGCATCGCCGCGCGCACGGGCGGCACGGTTCCGCTGATCGGTGTCGGCGGCGTCACCGGCGGACCGCAGGCGTATGCCAAGATTCGCGCCGGGGCGACCGCCGTGCAGCTCTACACGGGATTGATCTTCGGCGGCACGGCGCTCGTCACCAAGATCAAGCGCGAACTCGCGGTCTTGCTGATGCGCGACGGGTATGGCAGTCTTAGCGAGGCGGTCGGCACCGGCCGCGAACGAGGAAAGGTCGCACCGTGATTCCGTTTTTGATCCGGCTCATCGTGAACGCCGTCGCATTGTTGATCTGTGCCTACGTCATACCGGGCGTCAGCGTGACGGGCATTACCGGCGCGATCGTCGCAGCGCTCGTGCTGGGCATTGTCAACGCCATCCTCCGGCCGGTGCTGTTCGTCTTGACCTTGCCGCTGCAACTGCTCACGCTCGGGCTCTTCACCCTCGTCATCAACGGACTGCTGTTTTGGTTCGTCGGCCATCTCGGCATCGGACTCGTCGTGAGCGGTTTCTGGGCAGCGTTCTGGGGTGCGATCGTGCTCGGTATCGTGTCGTTTATTCTCTCGTCGCTCGTCGGTCGCGTACAGCCCAACGCGGCTTGACGCGTTGACACGCATCCTTGTTGTCAACGACGACGGAATCGACAGCGACGGGATCGTCGCGCTCGCCGAGACGCTGCGTGCGCTCGGCGACGTGACGGTCGTTGCTCCGGAGTCGGATCGTAGCGGAACGAGTCACTCGATCTCGACGCAGCACGTCGTTACCGCCGTCGAGCGTCGCGGTCGAAGCGTTCGCAGTTTCGCGTGTTCGGGAACGCCCGCCGACTGCGTCATCCTCGGGGTCAACGAACTCTGCGGCGGTGTGCCCGACCTCGTCGTGAGCGGCATCAACCGCGGCGCGAATCTCGCGGATGACATCAACTACTCCGGCACCGTCGGCGCTGCCGTGGAAGCGGTCGTGGTCGGCATCCCTGCAATCGCCGTCTCGCTCTGCACATCGTGGACCGGCGACGACGGCGTATGTCACTGGGATACCGCCGCGCAGATCGCCGCCGACGTTGCCGCATTCGCGCTGCGCGAGCCGTTGCCGGCCGGATCATACTTGAACCTCAACGTGCCGAACCTTCCACGCACGGCGCTTGCCGGCCGGCGCTATACGCGGCAAGGCCGCAAGTCGTACGCGGAACGCATGGCGCGCGACGCGACGTCCGACGGTGCCGCGTACTATTGGGTGTGGGCCAATCCGCGCGTCACCGGTGGAGACGAAACCGATAGCGCGGCCGTTGCAGCCGGTTTCGCAAGCATTACGCCGCTCCGCATCGATCGCACCGACGAAGCCGTCTTGCAGGGGTACTTGCGCCGGCGAACGCAGGCCTAAGCGTGCGCGCTGCGACGTTTTCCACCACGGGTCCGGCCCGCGAGGTGCTGCATCTCCGCGATGTTCCGCCACCGGAACCCGGCCCGGGTGAGGTTCGCGTGCGCGTCGCGGCATCGGGCGTCAACCCGTCGGATGTGAAACGCCGCAACGCGCTACCGCACGGATCGCCTTCGGAATTTGCAGTCGTTATTCCGCACAGCGATGGGGCAGGCACGATCGATGCGGTCGGCGCAGCCGTCGACGCATCACGCGTCGGCGAACGCGTTTGGCTCTATAATGCGCAGTGGAAACGCGCGAACGGAACGGCCGCCGAATTCATCGCGCTGCCCGCAGCGTACGCCGTTCCGCTGCCCGACGATGTTGATTTTGTCGCCGGTGCGTGTCTCGGGATTCCGGCGCTCACGGCGTATCATGCCGTCGCCCTCGACGGCCCGGTAGGCGGACAAACGCTGTTGATCCAGGGCGGGGCCGGCGCGGTCGCGTTCTATGCAATCCAATTCGCGAAAGCGGACGGCGCGACGGTGATCGCGACGGTCAGCTCGGATGCGAAAGCGGCGGTTGCGCGCCGCGCCGGTGCCGATTACACCGTGAACTATCGGACGGAGACATTGGCGGATCGCGTTCGCGAACTGACGGGCGCGCAGGGTGTAGATCGTATCTTGGAAGTCGATCTCGCGGCAAACGGGATGTCGTATCCAGCCCTGCTCAAAGAGCATGGGAAAGCCGTTGTCTACGGTTCGGGCGCGGCGGAAATGCGGATTCCCGGCGCGTTTGTCCGCCAGTCGACGACGCTCGAATTCTTCATCGTGTACGAGTTGCTCGCCCACGAACGTGCGCGTGCGCTCGCCGGACTCGACACAGCGCTACGCACGGGATTGCACCACCACATCGGCGAGCGATTTCCGCTCGAGCGCATCGTCGATGCACACGAAGCCGTCGAAGCGGGCAGCAACGGCAACGTGATCGTCGAGCCGTAGCTTTCGGGTCGCGCGGCGCGCCTGGCGGTTAGCGAGCCGCGATCGCCCGACAGACCGGCAAGTAACTGGTATAGCTCTCGCCTTCGTAGGTGTCGAAGTGGTGATCGATACGCTGGCCCGGCGCAAACGTTCCGTAGTCGTCGACGGTCCGCTGCAAGTCGGCGTCGAGCGTGTGGTAGTCGACCTCGAACGTGATGCGGTGCAGCGTGGCCGGGCCGGAGTTCACGTACGAGATCGCGGTGCCGCCGACGCGGCCCGAGCCGACATCGGGCGTAACGAAGCAGTTGATGATCGCGATGGCAGGGCGATCTTCGCCCAGAGCTGGGCCGTGAACGGTACTGCCGAGAAGGACGGTCGCTGCGGCGATCACACCGAGCGTCGACGTTCGAAACACACGGGTATCGTACCCAGAATGGAGGTCGCTACCGGACGGCGGTCACGCGGCAAGCCGGAGCGACGCCGGCCGCATATCGGACGTCGCCGAACGCATCGAAATGGTGGTTGACGCGCGTGTTCGGCGCGAAGGTTCCGACATCGCGAAATGTCCGGTGAACGGAGTCCCCGGCCGTGCGGTAATCGACCGCAAACGTGACGTCGTGCACGAGCGTCGGACCTGCGTTGACATAGACGATGCGGATGCCCGTCGCGCGACGGGAGAGCGGCCGCGGGGAAGAGATGGTACACGAGAGGATGTGGACCGTGTCGACGCGAGCGGCCTGCGCCGATGAGGCCTGCGGCGTGACGCAGAGCGAGACGGCGACGGCGGCGGCACGCAGGCGGAAAATCGAAGATGCTCGCAACACGCGGAGAACGTTGTCTGCAGCATGCTGCCACGCCTGGACGGAAAAATGGGTTGTGTGATATGGTAAAGCGCTGCCGGTGAGAGTGGCGGCGTACAACATGGGGCTGAGTAGGCTCGACGGGGAGACCCGTGGTTGTGGTAAGCAGGCGGAGTTGCGAGCCCTCCTAAAACGATCGCAAGCGTTTTACACGCGAACAACGAATACGCTCTGGCTGCTTAGTTTAACTAAGTAACCACCGTCAGCGAGAGGTAGCCGGATCCATCTCGCTCGCGGTCACAAAGTCCGGCTGGGGCGCGGAAGCCGCCGCGAGATGTGCCCGAGATTCAATTGCGACTGCTGCGCACGACATTCCGGTTTCGAGAAGTTCGTGCGAGTAAGCTAAATTCGAAGCTGAGCCTGGAGAAAGCGACAGTCCGGCTTTTCGGACCCGGGGGGCAGCTCCCCGGCAGCTCCACCATCTTTTTTTGCTGAGGCACAATTGCCCCCGGGGTGATTGTGCCTTTTGCATGGGATTGCGCGATTCGAAAGATTGTGCAATTTGGCAGAGCGGTGATTTCGTTCGGATTGACGGTCGGTGAAGAGCGGCTGGTAGAGCGCGACAATCAGGCTAGGTGATGCGCGCTCGCGCGGATTGATTTACGCTCTGCGGAGTTTTCACGCCGCCTGGACGCGTTGCTAACCGGTCACTACGAGAAGTGCGAAATAATTGCGAAAATGGTGATCGAGGATAGCGATCGGCCAGATCGCTTAAGGTCACTGGCGTTTTTCGAGCCCTACACCGATCGTTGTGAGCGACGGCCCGATCAGCGAGCTGCGTAAACTCGTCCACTGGCAGGCGGGTGACGTCGAGTGCTCATCGCCCTGCAAGCAATTCGCGGATTTCGTTCACTTTTCTGATCAGCAAATGCTTTGTTGTTCACTGAACGCGGTTACGGTGCGTGGAGGCATGCGCCGTCGCGAAGGAACCGTCGCGGGAGCGGACGCACGAGTTGATCGCCCGCTGCGACATTTGCTTCAATCACGATCCTAGCTGCGTAGCGTGCCGAGGCATCGCGCCGGCCAGATTGTGTGAGGGGTAAGATGCCGGTCGTACGTCGGACGGTCCGAACGCTTCGTCGACCATAACCTCCAATTGGGTCAAAGCTTGTTTACCTTTAACCATTAAAGTACAATAGGAGCGAGGCTTATTGTGGGATCGTACCAGCGGAGCTTTTGGACCCCGGCCATCGACGGCCCCGGACTCCCCAAGCGCGAGCGCGGCAGCGGCCACTACGAGGCGTACGTGCCCGACCAGCTGGCCGGCCGTGCTTTTCCGCTCGCCGGCGAGGTGGCGGCCGACGTGACCGATGCGACGATCGCGATCGGCAAGCTCGACACACGCGTGGCCGCGCTCACCAATACCGAGGTGCTTGCTCGTTTGCTGCTGCGCGCCGAGGCCGTGGCGTCCTCACGAATCGAGGGCCTCGAGGTGTCGCCGCAGCGCTTGCTGCGCGCCGACGTTGCGCGCGAGGAAGGTCTCGGCCCTCGTGATGCGACCGCGAGCGAGGTGCTCGCGAACATTGACGCTATGACGTACGCCATTCGCGATTCGGCCGGCCCGATCACGATCGAGCGCATCCTCAAAGTGCATCGACGCCTGTTGGAGCCGACGCGTCACGCAGCGCACGCCGGCGTGATTCGCACCGAGCAGAATTGGATCGGCGGCAACGGATACAATCCGATCGGCGCGGCGTACATTCCGCCACCGCCCGAGCTGGTGCCCGAGCTGCTCGAAGATCTCTGCGCCTTCTGTAACGATGACTCGTTACCGGCGGTCGCGCAAGCCGCAATCGCGCACGCGCAATTCGAGACGATCCATCCGTTTGCCGACGGCAACGGTCGGACTGGTCGCGCCTTGATATACATGGTGTTGCGCAATCGCGATCTCGCGATGCGCGCCACGCCGCCTATATCGCTTGTGCTCGCGACCCGGTCGAACGATTACATCGCCGCCATGAAGGCGACGAGCGTCGACGGTTCGCCGACGACGCGGGCGGCAGAAGAAGCGATGAACCGATGGATAGGATTTTTCGCCGCGGCGACGACCCGTGCGGTCGCCGATGCCGATTCGTTCGAGCAGCGTGTCACGGAGCTCCAAAGCGAGTGGCGCGCGCGCCTCGCGGATATCCGCTCCGACGCCGCCGCGTTGAAGCTGCTTGAGCACTTGCCGGCCACGCCGATCGTGACGGTAAACGGCGCGTCAAAACTCATCGGACGATCGTTTCGCGCGACGAACGACGCGATCGACGAGCTCGTAGCGAAGCGGATTCTCACGCCGGCGACAACCGGCCAACGCAATCGTGTCTTCGAGGCACGCGAGCTCATCAACTCATTCACCGGGCTTGAGCGTCAGCTCGCGAGTCCCGACTCAAATACGTTGACGTCGGAGACCGCGCGTCACGTTCCCGCGCGGCCGCAACGCGGTCGAAAGATCGAGGTCGAACTCTAATCACAGCGCCCGCGGCGGACAGGCAAGCTCGCCCGGACGTCGTCCACTCCGAGAAGTCGAAGTCCCCTCAAATGGGGTCGCCTCGGAAGTGCTCTCCGGCAAGCGCGCGATCAGCAACGCGTAGGCACGGAAACTCGGCGTTCACTTTGGCGTTTCGCCGATGCTTTTCGTGAAAATCTGAGACGGGATTCAATGGACCGTCTCGATCCGACGACGAGCCTTCTCGCGGTTCAGAGTCTCGCCGATCCCCGAGAGAACGGCGAGAACGATCGTGCGGTCGGCGGCGCTGATGTCGCGCATCGATGCGGCGATGAGATCGTGTTGTGAATGGGTCGCTTTCGCCGCGAGGCGTAGGCCTTTCGGCGTGAGTTTCGCCAACGTCGCGCGGCGATCGGTTTCATGCGCAACGCGCCGTACGAGCCCGTCACCTTCGAGCGCATTGATCAACGACGTAATCGTCTGAGCGCGCGTATGAAGCGATCGGCTGAGTGCGCTGAGCGCGATCGCGTGCGTCGGAGCGGCCTGGAGCCGGGCCAGGACGTGATAGGAGAGCGCGCTCAAACCGAAGGGTTCGAGCCACATCGCCGATACGTCGTTGATGCGTTGTGCGAGCGCCCGAATGAGAAAGAGCATGCGTGCGGCCGAGCCGTCGTAGACGTCCGACTCAGCGCCCTCATAATACGCCACGACATCGTCGGGAATGAGGAGCTCGGTCGCGACGGCGGCTTTCAACGTCGGCGACTTTTCGCGATCGATCAGGCGCCGGCCCTGCGCAACGTTGCCATCGCGTGAAGCGCGTGCCAATCGACCAAATCGTTGATTTCGATCGACGGCGCATAGGTCGGGTCGGTGATACCGAGCAACGCACGTTCTTCCGTCGCGATCGCGTCGGGCTTCTGCCGCAGCGCCATCTCCGCGTTATGTCGCTCGATTTCGACCGGACTCACGTGCGCGGCCGTTGCAGCAAACCAGCGTTCGAACTCGGGATAGGCCGGCAACGTCGCGCCGATATGCGCGACCGTCGCCTCGAGGCTGATACCGGCGGCCCGCGCAAACCAGGCGTCGAATGCGCTCGGCGTGCCGGACTTCCACCCTTCGAAGAGCGTGCCGGTCGCGGCGAGCGTCGCCTTGAGCCAAAGCCGTGGAAGGTGCTGCAAACCCAGTGAGCCGCAACTTTGCGAGCTGATCGCCGGCACGATGGTCGGTTTCGCAACGCGGCGTGGCGCGATCACCTGCGCGTGCACCCGCGACCAGTCGCGGAGTGCGTGCGTTAATGCCGAGCCGTGGGCGCGCACGGCAGCGTTCGTCGCCTCGACGGCTGCCGGCTCGAAGCCGCGCGCATGCTCGCGCACCCAGCGTTCGAACTCGAGATAGGAAGGCTGCATCGACAACGTCTCGCGCGTCGCTTGCGGATCGAGTCCGATTCCGTCGATGACGATTCGGCTCGCCCCGGAATGTCCGTCCGAATAGCCGTCGGGCAACAAATCGGAGACGGCCAACACTCGCTTGAGCCACAACCGGGGGAGGTGCGCTACCCCGAGCGGACCGCTGACCGTTGAACCGGGCAAGGGGAAGATCTTTTCCATGGGTCTTTTCCCCGCGTGCTTGAAACGCTTGACGTCCGAAGCCAGAGACGTTACGCTCTATAGTACGAAGCGTTAGTAAAATCCTCGGCGTCCATGTCTGGAGCGATCATGATTGCAACCGATGGTCTCGACGAACTCTACGAAGATCTGCGTCGCCATAACTCGGGCGCGCTGTGGACCAATATCAACAACGTGAATCGCAAAGAGCCGCAAGCCGGCGCTCTCGCATATCTCTGGAAGTACGCCGAAATGCGACCGTTGCTGGAACGAGCGGGGCAACTGGTGAGCGCTGCCGATGCCGAGCGACGCGTCGCGATGTTGTTGAACCCCGGTATCAATCGTCTACCGTTCACGACGGACACGATCTATGCCGGTCTTCAGTTGATTTTGCCCGGCGAGATCGCCCGGGCCCACAAACATACGGCCTTCGCAATGCGCTTTATCATCGAAGGCGACGTTGCCTACACCGGCGTCGACGGAGAACGTGTCGACATGCGGCCGGGTGACCTCGTCTTAACACCGCCGCTGAATTTTCACGACCACGGCAACGAGTCGAACACGCCGATGATCTGGTTGGACGGCCTCGACGTGCCGCTCTACCAGTGGCTGCCGGTACACTTCACGCGGTTTTTTTCATCCGAACAATACCCGTCGAAACCTTCGAGCGGAGTATCGCCCCTCGTGTATCCCTGGGCCGAGATGCGCGCCGAGCTCGACGCGGATCCGGCGCCGTTTGTTGCGCGCGCGTATCGCCATCGCGAAACCGGCGGCCCGGTTTCGCGGACGATGGGCGCGCAAGCCGAGCGCCTTACGGCAACGCACGAATCTCCGCAGCGACGCGAAACGGCCAGCTCGATTTATCACGTCGTTTCGGGAACCGGACACACGCGTATCGGCGCCACGACGCTAACATGGAACGCGCACGATACGTTCGTCGTGCCGGCTTGGCATCCGTTTTCTCATGCGAATGACGGGAACGACACCGCGTACCTGATGCGCTACGACGATACGCCGCTACTACGCGCACTTGACGTGTATCGCACGCAGGAGCCGCAATAAGATGCGCATCGGGCGCCTTACGGACGGAACGCTGGTCGTCGTTCGCGACGGCGAATGTTTCGATGCCGACATCGCGCGTTCGGTCCTGCCGCGCAGCGATTGGCCCTTTCTCAAGGGCGATCAACTGATCGCGCATCTCGACGCCGTGCGGTCCAACGTGGACGCCGCGGCGAGTCTGCCGCACCTTATGGCCGCAGCTGAAGCGTCGTTCGCGAGTCCGGTCGCGAATCCGGCGAAGGTGATCGGCGCTCCCGTCAACTACGATTCGCATCTCGACGAGGCACGCAACAATCTGGATGCATTTCCGCACGCCGTCGCGCGAATTCAACAAGCCGGTCTCTTTCTCAAATCCGCTTCGTCGCTGGTCGGTCCGGGCGACGGTGTCGCATTGCGCTTTCCCGAGCGGCGCACCGACCACGAACTCGAACTCGGCGTCGTCATCGGCAAGGTCGCCGACCGCGTTCCCGTATCCGAGGCGTTGGCATATGTCGCCGGTTATGCGATCGCCCTCGACATGACGCCGCGCGGACCCGAAGATCGCAGCTTTCGCAAGTCGGTCGATTCGTACGGCGTTCTCGGGCCGTGGCTCGTCACCGCCGACGAAATCGAAGATCCGAATGCACTCGAGATCGAGCTGAGCGTCAACGGTGAAGCTCGTCAGCATTCGAATACGCGGCACTTGATCATGAACGTCCAAGAGCTGATTGCCTGGGCATCCGATTTCTATACGCTCTATCCCGGCGACGTCATTATGACCGGTACGCCCGCCGGCGTCGGCCCCGTTCGCGCCGGCGATACAATGGTCGCGACGATCGAGCGGATCGGAACGATGCACGTCGCGGTCGGATCGGTGGACGCGCCTTCGCGTCGGACGAGTCCGGTGACGTCGAGCCGTAACTGACTTCTGCGCTCGAATCCCGCATGGCGAATCGGCGCCGATGACGTTCATCAGCGAGGCACTGACGCCGCTCGATCGACTGCTCGATGCATCGGGGCCGACCCGCGGCGAGCCGGCCCTTCCCCGGTCGTTTCGTTGGCATGACGAAATACTCGAGATCGAAGCGATCCGTCGAACGTGGCGGTCGACGAAATCCGACCGCGGCGATACGTATCTCAAGCGTCATTGGTACGATGCGGCGTTACGGGACGGCCGTACCGCGATTATCTATTTCGATCGGGGAGCGCGACGTGGAGCGCCACGCTGGTGGCTATACACCCTGGGTGGAAGCACGCCGGTATGAAGCCACGGATTGCTATCCTCGATGATTACCAGCGCGTTGCGTCCGCATTCGGCGATTGGGATCGCTTGCGCGAACGCGCCGACGTCACGGTCTTTTCCGACCATCTCGTCGATGACGGTGCGCTCGTCGAACGGCTCGCGCCGTTTGCGGTGCTCGTGCTGATGCGCGAGCGAACGCGCTTTCCGCGTTCCGTTCTCGAAGGCTTGCCGAATCTGCGATTGATCGCGACCAGCGGCATGTGGAACGCCGCGGTCGACCTTCACGCGTGTGAAGAACGCGGCATCATCGTGTCGGGCACGCATTCGGGCGGCGGTGGAACCGCCCAAGTGACGATGGCACTGCTTCTCGCGCTGGCGCAGCAGATCACGGTCGTCGACCGTGACGTACGCGAAGGGCGCTGGCAAACCGGCGTCGGCGAAGAACTGGCGGGCAAAACGATCGGCTTGCTCGGCCTCGGCCGTATCGGTGCAAAGGTCGCGCGCCTGACCCAGGCGTTCGATATGCGGACGATCGCGTGGAGTGCAAACCTGACGGACGAGCATGCTGCGGCGTGCGGCGCGGAACGCGTCGAACGCGATGAACTCTTCGCGCGCTCCGATTTCGTGTCCGTTCACCTCGTGCTCAGCGGCCGGACGCGCGGCTTGATCGGCGCGAGCGAATTCGGGCTGATGAAGCCGAGCGCGTATCTGATCAATACGTCGCGTGGCCCGATCGTCGATGAAAGCGTATTGATCGATGCGCTGGAGACGCGGCGCATCGCGGGCGCCGGTCTCGACGTTTTCAGTGTCGAGCCGCTGCCGCTCGATCATCCGCTGCGCCGTTTGCCGAATACCGTGTTGACGCCGCATATCGGCTACGTCTCGCGCGAAAGTTACGCGGTGTATTACAAACAGATGCGGGAAGACGTGGAAGCGTGGCTCGACGGTGCGCCGATTCGCTGCATTCGCAGTGACGTCGTGCCCGATAAACTCGCGGCTGCTCCGACGAAATGAGAGACGCGACGCCGACGTGAACCTCAGGCTCCGCGCGAAAGCAAGCTGACGGCGCGCCTGACCATCGCCCATTCTTCCAGCGTGCGAATGACGAAGGTACGCGCCGGCGCGCCCGTTGCCGTGATCTCCGCATCGGCAACGCACGAATCGTTTCGATCCGGATCGATGGTCACTCCGAGATACCGCAGATTGTCCACGACTGCCGCGCGAATGCGCGGCATGTGTTCGCCCGCGGGACCGCTGAATGAAAGAGCGTCGAGACCGCCGAGGACGGCGGCAAGCGCGCCGACGGCGACGCGTAGCCGATAGGTGAAAAGCTCCATTGCTCGTGCTGCACGAGCGTCGCCGGCGTCGATCGCCGCATAGACTTCGCGCGTGTCCGCGGATACGCCGGAAAGCCCGATGAGACCGGACTCGCTATTGAGCGTCCGTTCCAACGAGCCGACGTCTTCGATGCCGTTTCGCAGCACGTAGAGCAGTGCGCCGGGATCGATGTCGCCCGAGCGCTCCGTCATCATCACGCCTGCGAGCGGCGTCATTCCCATCGTCGTCTCGAGCATTCGCGTCCCGCGGAATGCCGCGAGCGAACAGCCGCTGCCGAGGTGCACGGTGATGACGCGTGCTTCGCCGTCGTTGAGCCGGGCGAGAACACGCTCGATCACGTCGTGATGGCTGATGCCGTGGAAACCGAATCGCCGCATCGCGTGCGTGCTGCGCCACGAATCCGGACCGCTCAGCATCGTCGCTACGGCCGGTGCGTCGGCGCGTAGCGCGTAATCGAGCGCGACGATTTGACGCACCGTCCCGCCGAAGCGTTGCGCGACCGCATCGATGCCCTCGAGGGCAAGCCGGTTGTGGCCCGGCGCCAACTCGATCGCAGCCGTTATCGCAGCGACGACGCGGTCGTCAACGACCGCGTCGCCGTTCAGCTCTCCATGCAGGCCGCCGTGGACGACCCGGTGGACGGCAACGTCCGGCTGCGGTAGCGTTGTCAACAAGTCTCGAAACGACCCAGAGGCCGTCTCGACCTCCTTGTCCCACACCGGCGTCAACGGTTCGAGTTGAATTCCGGTACGCGCGTCGACGGCGAAGAGCTGCGCCCGATGACTTCGTCCGCCGGCGTTGAGAGCGACAATGTTCATGTCGTCTGGAATACCCGCGCGGCGCTACCGTCGAGCGCGAATGGCCTCTTTCAGCGACAACTCAACCGGCCGTTGATGTTCGCGATGTCCGCCCCGCGGCACTGATTCACGAACAGCGACGACCCGATGTACTGGCCGTTCGGAGCCGTGCACTGGGCGCTGAGGGTGCCGCCCTGCATATACACGTTGCGGCAGCTCCCTTGGTACGAGCCGGGCGGCACGCGATGACCGCCGCCGTAACCGGGACCATAACCACCGCCGTGACATTGAAGATATCCGTTCACGTTGGCGATGTCGCCGCGGCAACCGACGTTGATGCTGCTGCGAATGTGTTGACCGTTAGGCGACGTGCAGTTCGCGATCAACTGATTACCGTTCACACGAATATTGCGACACGATTGCTGGTAGGATCCCGACGGCACAAACTGCGCCGACGCGGGTGCGAGGCCGGCGATGACGAGTGCCGCCGCGAGCACGAAACGAAACAGGATCATGAGTTCAAACTTCCTCTTTCCAAGATACGTTACGTCGGGCTTTGCGCAGTTTCCAAATGTCCACCGAAACCGAAACGCATCGCCGAGAGCACTTTATTCTGAAATTCTGCTTCGCCGCGCGAACTGAAGCGCTCGTAGAGCGCGGTGGTCAATACGGGCGTCGGTACCGCCTCGTCGATCGCGGCCTTGATCGTCCAACGTCCCTCGCCCGAATCCGACACACGGCCCTCGAATTTTGCAAGCTTCGGGTCGATCACGAAGGCGCCGGCCGTCAAATCGAGCAGCCACGACGCGATGACGCTGCCGCGCCGCCACACCTCGGTCACCTCGCCGAGGTCGAAATCGTACTGGTAGTGTTCCGGATCGCGCAGCGGCGTCGTCTCCGCGTCCATCGCGTGCTTGTCCTTGCCGACGTTTGCCGCGCGCAACACGCCGAGGCCTTCGGCATACGCCGCCATCAGGCCGTATTCGATGCCGTTGTGTACCATCTTTACGAAGTGGCCCGCACCGCACGGGCCGCAGTGCAGATAGCCGCGTTCGGCGGTGCCTCTGTTCTCAGGACGATTCGGGGTGCGTGACGCGTCGCCCACGCCCGGAGCGAGCGCGTCAAAGATCGGATCGAGACGCTCGACCGTTTTCGTCGGGCCGCCGATCATCATGCAATAGCCACGTTCGAGGCCCCACACGCCGCCGCTCGTGCCGACGTCGACGTACTCGATGCCCTTTGCCTCGAGGTCTTTCGCGCGCCGGATGTCATCGATGTAATACGAATTGCCGCCGTCGATGATGCAATCGCCGGACGCGAGCAACGGCAACAGGTCGTTGATGCTGGAGTCGACCACCGCGGCCGGAACCATCAGCCAAATCGAACGCGGCGGCGTGAGATCTTTCACGAAGTCGGCCAGCGCATTTGCGCCGGTGGCGCCTTCCGACGCGAGCCCGCTCACCACGTCCTTGCTGCGATCGTAGACGACACAATCGTGACCGTTGCGAATCAGCCGCCGCACCATGTTGGCGCCCATGCGTCCGAGGCCGATCATCCCGAGTTGCATTACTTCTCCCTGTGCGCGCGATAGCGACGAATGAGTGCGTTGGTCGAGCTGTCGTGCGTGAGCGCCGGATCGTTGGCTGCGTCGAGTTCGGGGATGATCCGCTGGGCGAGCACTTTGCCGAGTTCGACGCCCCATTGGTCGAACGAATCGATGTTCCAGATCACGCCTTGCATGAATGTGCTGTGCTCGTAGAGTGCGACGAGCTTGCCCAGCGCCGCCGGCGTCAACACATCCAGCAAAATCGTGTTCGACGGCCGGTTTCCTTCGAACACGCGGTGCGGAACGAGCCAATCGGGTGAGCCCTCGGCCCTCACCGCTTCCGGCGTTTTGCCGAACGCAAGCGCCTCGCCTTGGGCGAAGACGTTGGCAACGAGAATATCGTGCTGTCGGCCGATCGGGTTGAGCGTTTTCTCGAACGCGATGAAATCGCACGGAATCAGCCGCGTTCCTTGATGGATCAGTTGATAGAACGAGTGCTGTCCGTTTGTACCGGGCTCGCCCCAGTACACCGGACCGGTTTCGTGCGTGACCGCGCCGCCGTCGAGCTGCACGTGTTTGCCGTTGCTCTCCATCGTGAGTTGCTGCAAATAGGCGGGGAACCGCTTGAGATATTGCTCGTACGGCAGCACCGCGACGGTTTGGGCCCCGAAGAAGTCGTTGTACCAGAGCGAGAGGATCCCGAGCAGCACCGGCAGATTCTGCGCAAACGGCGTCGTGCGGAAATGCTCGTCGATTTCGTGGAAACCGGCGAGCATCTCGCGAAAATTGTCCGGCCCGATCGCCAGCATCGTCGAGAGGCCGATGGCGGAATCCATCGAGTAGCGTCCGCCGACCCAATCCCAGAAGCCGAACATGTTCGCGGTGTCGATGCCGAATTTCGCGACCTCACCGGCGTTGGTCGACACGGCGACGAAGTGCTTGGCGACCGCAGATTCGTCGCCGCCGAGTTTCTCGAGCATCCACGACCGGGCAGTATGCGCGTTGGTCATCGTCTCGAGCGTCGTGAACGTCTTCGACGAAATGATAAAGAGCGTTTCGCTCGCGTCAAGGTCGATCACGGCTTCTGCGAAATCGGTGCTGTCGACGTTCGAGACGAACCGGAACGTCATGTCGCGCCGGCTGTAGAAGCGCAGCGCTTCATACGCCATCACGGGCCCCAGATCAGAGCCGCCGATGCCGACGTTTACGACGTTGCGGATGCGCTTGCCGGTATGACCGACCCACGCACCGCTTCGGATCCGGTTCGAAAAATCACTCATCTTGTCGAGCACGTCGTGGACGTCGGGAACGACATTGTGACCGTCGACGAGAATCACCGCATCACGCGGCGCTCGCAGCGCAACGTGCAGCACGGCGCGATCCTCGGAAACGTTGATTTTTTCGCCGCGGAACATCGCATCGATACGTTCGCGCAAACCCGAGGCCTCGGCAAGCGCGATAAGCAGCCGCAGCGTTTCATCGTTGGCCCGGTGCTTCGAATAGTCGAGGAAGATGCCGGCGGCTTCGGCCGTAAGCCGCTCGCCGCGCTTCGGGTCTTGCGCGAAGAGTTCGCGCATGTGGACGTCGCGCATGGTGCGTGCGTGCGCTTCGAGCGCAGCCCACGCGGTATCGTTCGCCGGCGCGGCGAGGTGTTGACCTTGCATGGCGCGGGTTGGGTCCGGCGCCGGTGTTGCCGAAGCCTCCCGGCATGCCGTCGATAGCCGAGCCGCTCGATTTTCAACCGACGGCGCGCGTGCTTGCCGCCGTGCTTCGTGAAGTAGAAGATGCCGGCTCGAACGGCGGCGGCGCGGTGAATGCCGAGTTACGCCGGCGTGCGCTTGCAGCGTATACACAGCGCGGGGCGGATGTTCCGGTGCTCCCTCTGGGCTGGCGTCACCCGTATGCCGCATTGCCCTTCGAGGAACTCGCGTGGTCGACGGGACGGTTACGTGTTCCCGCGTTGCCGGCCGTTGTCCAGCGTGCCCCCGGCGAGGGAGACGCGCCGGCACTTGCGCTTGCGAATGCAGGCGGCGTCGTTCATCTTTCGAGCACCTATCTCGATCCGCAGCGCCCGACCGGCGATCCGCGCGTCACGGCGATCGCGCTTGCCGATGCGAGGCACCGTGACGCCGCGGCGGTCGATGCGGTCCACGGCACGATCGTTCCGTTCGATGCGGATCGCTTCGTCGCGCTGGCGACCGCGTTTCAAAATTGCGGTGCGTTCGTCGACGTACCCGCCGGTGTTTCTCTCGATGCGCCGATACAGTTGATATGGAGCACGCGTCCGGGAGCGACGAGCGCCGTTTTTCCTCACACGGTCATCCGTCTCGGAGCGAACGCGAACGTCACGATCTACGAACGGCATTTGGGCGAGGGCGAGTCGTTCGTCGCCGGAATCGTCGAAGCGCAACTCGACGCGAACGCGCGGCTCGATTATGTCGTCGTGCAAGATGCGGACGACGGCGCACGCCTCATTCTCCATCGCGGCGCGCGCTGCGCGACCGGAGCGAACGTCGCCTGGCACCTCGCCGATCTCGGCGGCGCGCTCGCGCGCTCGGCGGTCGACGTGGAGTTGTCGGGGCTGCACGCGGCATGTGAGGTCAATGCGCTGTCATTCGCGCGCGGCTTCCAGCATGCCGACCTTGCGCTCGCGATGCGCCACGCCGCGTCGCATACGCGTTCGCGGGCGATCGTCCGCGGCGCAGCGACCGATCGCGCGCGCGGCCGTTTTTTCGGGAAGATCACGATCGATGCCGGGATCGAATCTGTCAACGCATCGCTCCGCGAAGCCGGACTGCTGCTCTCGCGAGACGCATCACTCGACGTTACGCCGGTGCTCGAAATCGCATCCGGCCACGTGTCGGCATTGCACGCGGCGACCATCGGTTCGCTCGATGAAGAGGACCTATTCTACGTCCAGAGTCGCGGCATTTCGCGGCGTACCGCGGAGCGCATGATGGCGTTGGCGTTTTGCGAACCGGCGATCGCCGGATTTCCGGGTGACGCGTTGCGCGACGAAGTGCGCACGTTGCTCGACGCTCGGCTCGAGGATGTTCCGGAAACGTTTGCGTCGTGAACGTGCGCACGACACTCGGCCGGGTGTTCGCGGCCGAGATCGCGGAGCAACCGGCGATCTGGCGAGCGCTGGCGGCATCGCCCGCAGCGTGCCTTGTGCGCGATGCGATCGGCTCGAACCCGATCTTGCTCATCGGTAGCGGCAGCAGTTTCTTCGTGGCGCAACTCGCGGCGCGCGTGCTGCGGCGAAGTGGTCGAGCCGCGTTCGCGCTTGCCGCAACCGACGTGCCGTCGGACCGCGCGCCGTTCGTCCCGGCGACGGTCGTCGCCCTCTCGCAGAGCGGGCGCTCCGCAGACGTCCTCGCAGCCCTTGATTGCTTTCCGGCGGCACGTTGCGTCGCGATCACGAACGACGTCGCCTCGCCGCTCGCCGTGCGCGCGCACGTTGCCGTCGCCGTGGCGGCCGGTGACGAACGCGCGGTACCCGCAACGAAGAGCGTCACCGCGATGGCCGCGATCATGGCGCTCGCCGCAGCGGATGATGCCGATGGCGCGCGCGTGTCGTTGCGTGCGGCGGCGGTCGCGGTCGAGGCATGGCTTGCCGGGCGGGCGCGCGACGAAACCGCGGGCGTCGTCGCACGGTTGGCGGGCGCGACGAACATCATCGTCGCCGGGAGCGGTGACAGCATCCCGATTGCGCGCGAGATTGCGCTCAAGTGTAAAGAGGCGACCTATCGTCACGCGGAAGGCGTGGCGGCCGGCGAATTCCGTCACGGCGGCGTCGCGATGCTCGATGCGCGTTGCGCGTTGCTCTTGCTCGCACCGGACGATCCGGCGCAGCGCAAACTCTCCAGCGCAGCGCAGCGCGCGGGAGCGACGGTCCTTGCGTTCGCCGGACCGGACGGTATCGGGCCGGCGGTGCCGGCCGCGTGGAGCGCTCTCGGGCTCCTGGTGGCCGGTCAGCAACTCGCCCTCGAATTGGGCCGCGCCAGCGGGATCGACGGTGACGCGCCACGTGGAATTACGAAGGTGGTTGGCTAAGAGAGCGACACGAGCCCCGCGAAGCCGTGTAGGCATCGTTGAATGCGGAGAGCAGTAAGGGGATGATCGTTCGGCGCAGCACGTTCGTCCGCTCGTCATCGCCGCGAAACGCGTCCGCCCCGCGCCGTGCCGCATTGGCGAACGTCGATTTCCCGATGACGCTTCCACCGAGTTCGGTCGAGATCGCCGGCATGAGGACGGGCGATCCGCCGTCAAGGCTGTACGCGACGGTGGCCCGGACGACGCGGTGACCGGTGAGCGCGAGCGCGACGTGGACGTGAAGTTCAAACGACGCGGCGCCGTCGCGACGCTTCAGGCGCCGATCGCCGAACCAAACGCTCTGCGTCGTCGCCCCGAGGGTGATCGAAACCGGAATCTCGTGCGCGGGAAGCGGCGCGGTCGCGAACGCGCCGAGATCTGCCGTGCGCGTGGCGCCCGGGCCCGCGATCAGAACACGCGCGCCGAGCGCGTTCAAGCGGAAGATCGCTTCGTGCGGTCCGAGCGGCGCCGCGCCGAGCGCGTTCGCGAGCGATGTGTCCTGCGCCAGCGCGTCGGCAGCGATGAACGCGCCGATCGACGTTCCGGTGCGGTCGGAACGCACGGTGTGGAATTCGGCGACATCGCGCACGTCGACGACGGTCGCACCGTCCGGTGCGCCATCGTAGGCAACGTTCAACATCGCGCTCGTTCCGGCGCGCCACCGCACGCCGGTCCGGTGAACGAACGCAAAACCCAGCGCTTCGCGTAAGTCGCGCGGTCGAACGGATTTCCCAGGCATCACCTGCTGATTTTTTCGACACGGTCGTCGGGTTTACCCCAGGGTCGCGAGAACCTCGAAGAGCTGCTCTTCGTCAGGCTGTTCGGCGATGTCGTGCACGTCGATATAGCGCACGATTCCGGCGGTGTCGATGATGAAGATTGCGCGCTCGGTCATACCTTGCTCGGAGCGAAACACGCCGTAGGCTTGGGCGATCTTGCCGTGCGGCCAGAAGTCGCTAAGCATCGGGAACGTGATGCCCCCGATCGATTCGGCCCACGCCTTCAGAGCCGGTTTGTGGTCGATTGAAATGCCCACAACTTGAGCATTCGCGTCGGTGAAGCGCGCGAGATCGCGCTCGTACGACGGCAGCTGACTCGTTCAAACCGGCGTGAACGCAAACGGGAAAAACGCCAAGACGACGTTCGATGTTCCCTTTGCGTGGGCGAGATTCCACGGGGCGTCGGCGTTGTGCGCCGGCAACACGACGGGCGGCGCGGTGTCGCCGACCTTGAGCGTCGACGTCGTTCCCGACAGGGACGATCGGCCTTTGGTGATGGCCACGAAATGGTACCTCACGTGCTTCTAGTAACGGTCCGCGGCGTTTCTCGCCGTTCCGGCGGAGTCCTCGGCGTCACATCGAGATCGCGGCATAGGGAGGAAGCGCGTAAGCGTTGTAAGCCGTTCAGCGTAATGGACGCGATGACGATTCTCGTTCTCGAAGAGACCGAGAGCGATCTTCCGCACCATCAACGCATCCTCGATACTATTCCGGGGGTGCGTTTAGCGCTGCTCGCCGATCCCGCTGCCGCGCAAAAATTCTACATCGAAAACCGGATCGATCTGCTCGTGGTCGACGACGTCATTCCGGACGGCGGCCTTCCGTTCCTCAAACAGTTGCATCTCCTTTCCGGCCGACGCGACGTTCCGGTCGTTTTCATCACGGCAAACGCCGATAAGGAGACGCGGCGCTCCGCGTACGAGTACGGGATCTACAACGTCATCGAAAAGCCGATCGATCCCGCGACCTACCTGTGCGTTTCTCGGAATGCCCTCTCGACGGTCGTGATGCGGCGCAATGACGCGATGGCTGCCGCCGCGGTCGCCGATCAATACAAATTGCTCCAGGGCGAACTCGAAGAACGGGAGGTGCAGGTGATCTACTCGGTCCTGCATGCCGCGAATCTGGCCGACGAAGCGCTCTCGCGTCGCATGGCTCGCGTTGCCGGTTTCGCGCAGAAAATGGCGATTCGTGCCACTGTGCCGGCCGACGAGGCGCGACGCATCGGCGTTGCCGCGCGCGTTTACGACATTGGGATGCTTGCGCTGACGCCCGCGATGCGCGAGCGCCGCACCGAACTCGCCGGCGAGGACGCCGCACGGCTGCTGGGCGCGCACACGAGCCGGGCGAACGAGGTATTCGGGAAAGAACGAACGGGGCTCATCGATCTCGCCGCCGTCATCGCGCGTTCGCACCACGAACGGTTCGACGGACGCGGTTATCCTGACGGCTTGAAAGGCAAGGACATCTCTATTTACGCACAGGTCGTGAGCGTCGCCGAAGCGTTTACCGACGCGGTGACGCACGGGGTGGGCCGCGCCGCGTCGCCGCTCTCAGAACCGCAGGCGCTCGCGTTCATCGAGCGCCAAACGGGGACCGCCTTCGATCCCGAAGTCGTCGAAGCACTGCGCTTGGTCGTCACGGCGCCGCTCGGCGCGCCCGTGGGTTCGCCGGTATGACGTGGCAAGTCTTCGTCGCTTCGCTCGCACTCGGCGCGATCGTGCTGATGATCGTTATCGAATTGCTCGTTCTACGCCGGCGCAAAGTGCCGCGCCGGCGCACGACCGGACATCGGCACGCGCGCCGTCAGCCGCTGCTCGAAGATCGCATGCGTGAAGCGCTCGAGGCTCCGCACGCGCAGTACGGCGAAATCTTCACGAGCTACATGATTTGGCGGAAAGAGAACGAGACGCGGATGGAGCTCTTCACCGGCGATCCGTGGCTCGGTCTTAATGCGTTCACGCGCGCGCTGGTCGTCCGTCATGTTTGGCGAGCGCTCGAAAAACTCTCGAAGGGTTCGGTCGTCGTCGTCGACTCGCCGCCGCAGCACTGGTCGGCGGAGATCGACAAGAAGTTTGACGATGGGGGGATCGATCCGTGGTCCGCGGGCGGGGCGGCGGCGGCCGGCGGCAGCGGACCGCAATTCATCAAAGGGCCGTAGCGAGCGACGCGTCGGAACGGAACAACTTCGTTTACAAAAGAAGAACCCGGCGTGCAGTACGTCTACACCATGCATCGGGTCGGCAAAATGGTGCCGCCGAAGCGCCAGATTCTCAAAGATATCTCGCTGAGCTTCTTCCCCGGCGCGAAAATCGGTATTCTCGGCACCAACGGCGCAGGAAAATCGACGATTCTGCGCATCATGGCGGGCGTTGATACGGAGATCGACGGCGAGGCGAAGGCGATGCCGAACATCACGATCGGCTACCTCGAGCAAGAGCCGAAGCTCGATCCCGACAAAACCGTGCGTGAAATCGTCGAAGAAGCGCTCGGCGAGACGATCGCCGCGCGCAAGCGTCTCGACGAGGTGTACGCGGCGTACGGCGACGAGAACGCTGATTTTGATTCACTCGCCGCCGAACAAGCCAAACTCGAAGCGATTCTATTTTCGCAAGACGGAGACGATCTCGATCGCCAACTCGAGGTCGCTGCAGACGCGCTGCGGCTACCGCCATGGGATGCGACGATCGGCCCGCTCTCGGGCGGGGAGAAGCGCCGTGTTGCGCTGTGCCGCTTGCTGCTCTCGAAACCGGATATGCTGCTGCTCGACGAACCGACGAACCATCTCGATGCCGAGAGTGTCGACTGGCTCGAACAATTTCTCCAGCGCTTCCCCGGCACGGTCGTCGCCGTGACGCACGATCGGTACTTTCTCGACAACGCGGCGGAGTGGATTCTCGAACTCGATCGCGGCCGCGGCATTCCGTGGAAGGGCAATTACAGTTCGTGGCTCGATCAAAAGCAAGAACGGCTCGCGCAAGAAGAAGCGGCCGAGTCGGCCCGTCAAAAGGCGCTCAAGCGTGAGCTCGAGTGGGTACGCGCCGGCACGAAGGGCCGTCAGACGAAAAGCAAGAGTCGCATCGCGCGCTTCGAGGAACTCTCGAGTTACGAATACCAGCGCCGCAACGAAACGCAAGAGATCTTCATTCCGGTTGCGGAGCGGCTCGGCGATAACGTCATCGAGTTCGTGAATGTGAGCAAAGCGTACGGAGACCGGCTCCTGATGGACGACGTGAATCTCCGGATTCCGGCT